>JAIEPI010000171.1 GCA_019749855.1 Rickettsiales bacterium
AGAGAATAATTCTTGGTATTCCGGCAAGGTCATTGACCGTACCGCGATGCTGGAGTCCAGCGGCTTCACCCAGCGCCTGAACAACGGAGGCCTGCATGACGCCCACCTCCATGGCGACCAATCCCTTGGGATTGAGGAAAGGGAGAATGCGCGGCAGCAGACTACGGTACGCATCCAGCCCTTCCGCACCAGCAAACAGAGCCAGTGCCGGATCATAATCACGTACTTCCGGCATCAGCAAGCCACGCTCGCTGGCACCGATATAAGGAGGGTTGGAGACGATCAGATCGTAGGTTCCTTCGACACTCGCCAACCAGTCAGACAGGACAAATCGCGCACGATTGTCAAGCGAGAGTGCCTGTGCATTCGCTTGGGCAATGGCAAGTGCCGACTGACTGAGGTCAACGCCCACCCCACTGGCTTCAGGGTATTCGCGCAATAACGAAAGCAGCAGGCAACCGGTACCCGTTCCCAGATCAAGGATGGAGTGAACAGTGGCACGATCCGAGCGCAGTGCCAGCACCGCTTCGATCAGCGTTTCCGTATCGTGACGCGGATCAAGCGTATCCGCCGTGACCTGGAAGCGATCTTTCCAGAAATCACGGTAGCCGATAATCTTGGCCACCGGTTCACGCGCCGCACGACGGGCGATCAATTCTTGATAGTCTGCCTGTTCCTCTGCGCTTACCTCTCGACCGGCAAGTAAAGCTTCCGATGAACAACCTAAGGTATGCCCTAGCAGAATCCTCGCATCAAGCGCGGCACCCACCACGCCCGCGGCATCCAATTGCTGACGCGCTTGCGTGAGAAGCGTGTCGCTGGAGAAAGTCTCGCTAACGATGGACACCTCCTTTTTAAGCTTCATGGCTTTCATACGGCTCCTGCGCTTTGGGTTAACACAAATTTTTTGATGCTCATACTCTGGCGCCCGTTAACTCTGCCAGACGCTCGGCCTCATCACTGGCGACTAATGCTTCTGCCATTTCCGTCAGTCCGGGGCCATTCAGAATATCGTCGATTTTATAAAGCGTCAGATTAATACGGTGATCCGTCACACGGCCCTGTGGAAAATTATAGGTACGGATGCGCTCCGAGCGATCACCTGAGCCAACCTGCCCTTTGCGATTGGCTGAGCGTTCATTGGCCAGTCGCTCGCGCTCCGCTTCATAGAGTCGTGAGCGCAGGACTTTCATCGCCTTGAGTTTGTTTTTATGCTGTGATTTTTCATCCTGCTGCTGCACCGTCACCCCTGTGGGCAAATGCACAATGCGAACCGCGGAATCCGTCGTATTCACTGACTGACCACCCGGGCCACTGGCGCGAAACACGTCAATGCGCAGGTCTTTCTCATCGATTTGAATATCCACCTCCTCCGCCTCGGGCAACACCGCCACGGTCGCCGCCGAGGTGTGAATGCGTCCACCAGCTTCGGTCGCTGGAACACGTTGCACGCGATGCACGCCGGATTCAAATTTCAAACGGCCAAACACATTTTTTCCGGTAATGGTCGCTGCGGCTTCTTTGACGCCGCCAATGCCGGTTTCCGACATGGACATTACTTCAAATTTCCACCCCATATGCTCAGCAAAACGTTGGTACATGCGAAACAAATCCATCGCAAACAATCCTGCCTCGTCGCCACCAGTCCCCGCACGCACCTCAAGGATGACGTTCTTCGCATCCGCCTCATCTTTGGGCAGCAAGGCCAATTGCACCTGCCGCTCCAACTGAGGAATGACACGCTCAAGGCCTGCTTTTTCCTCGCGGGCCATGGTTTTCATCTCGGCGTCGGTCGCACTATCCGCAATTAATCCTTCGGTGTCTTTTAGTTCCTGCTGCGCGGTGCGTAACGCCAGAATGGTCTCGACCAGAGGCCCCAGATCAGACAGCTCACGCGAAACTTTACTGAACTCACCCGAGCCCATTGTGTCAGGGCGGGCCATCATGTCATTTAATTCGTCATGACGACGAAGAATCATTTCCAGTCTATCTTGCAACATCTATTCAAACTTTACGTTATATTTCTATTTCAATGATTCCAAAAAGTGCTGTGTTGGCTAGCGTGCCCGCAACCATGCGGGTAGGTCGGATTGCGCCATGGTGACTTGTTGACCCGTGCTTAAGTCTTTGACGGAAATGGCCTGACGCGCCAATTCATCATCACCCAGCACCATCACGTAACGCGCGCCCATTTTCTCAGCCTTTTCAAAAGCCTTGCCTATTTTCTTATTCATTTGATACTCGACACAAAAGCCTTCACCGCGCAATAATTCTGCGCAAGCATGTGCGGGCACTGCCGCCTCTGATCCAATCGGGTTTACAAATAGCAGCAGTGGTTTTGCCGGAATGATCTGCGGCGCGGCCTGCGTCATCAGCATGGCGAGGCGTTCCACGCCCGCAGCAAAGCCAATTCCGGGGATATCCGGCCCACCCATCATGGCGACCAGCCCATTGTAGCGCCCCCCTGCCAACACCGTCCCCTGCGCGCCCAGTGCCGTGGTGGTAAACTCAAAAACGGTATGAGTGTAATAATCAAGCCCGCGTACAATTCGCGGATTCAGAGTGTAGGGCACATCAAGCGCCACCAGCCCTTCCTGAACTTCAGCGATCCAGTCATGAGATGCCGCCGTGAATGACTCAAAAAGCTCAGGCGCCTCCGCAATGAGAGCACGGTCCCCCTCGTCTTTTGAATCCAGAATCCGTAATGGATTGCTTTGCAAGCGCCGCTGTGAATCCTCGGATAAGTCCTGAGAATGTTCAGAAAAATAGGCGACCAGTGCGGCGCGATAAGCGGCGCGGCTTTCAGGATCGCCCAGAGAATTCATCTCCAATGTCACATGGTTTTCAAGTCCCAATGCTTTTAAAATTCGGTATCCGCAAGCGATGACCTCAACATCAAACCACGGCGCGTCGGCGCCCAGCACTTCAACGCCAATCTGATGAAATTGCCGCAAGCGCCCTTTTTGTGGCCGCTCATAACGAAAGGCGGGTCCGGCGTAGAATGCCTTAAACGGCAATTGCTGCGTTAAGCCGTTACTGATGAAGGCGCGCACGACAGATGCCGTAAACTCCGGTCGCAGTGTGATGGAATCGCCACCGCGATCGGCAAAGCTGTAAGTCTCCTTGGATATTACATCGGAGGTTTCGCCCAGCGTGCGGTGAAACACATCGGTGAATTCAAAGATGGGGGTGGACATTTCAGCAAACCCGTAGCGCGCCGCAACATCACGCGCCGTGTGTTCAATGAAGCGATGCTGTTGCATTGCCTCACCGATCAGATCATGCGTGCCGCGAACGGGCTGTAGTGGGTTCGTCATTCCGTCACCTTATGTTATCATTAGTCCCCACTGCGTCGGGGAAAGCTTGCACTCGCAGCGCACAAAACGCTAACAGGCGGATGCATGGGTGCCAGCTTCTTACCCGTGGCGAGCACACACACCGCTTAAAATTAGGCTACCTTTTGTTTCTTTTTGTAGGTGCGGGCGACGTAAGCCTCCACGCGATCCTGAAATTCTTCTGCAATCCGATCTCCTCGCAGGGTGACGGTTTTTTCGCCGTCTTCAAAAACCGGTGCCACAGGTGACTCACCCGTACCCGGCAAACTAATACCAATGTTGGAATGGCGGCTTTCGCCCGGGCCGTTGACAATGCAGCCCATGACCGCAACATTCATGGTTTCTGCGCCCTCATACTGCTCTTTCCACAATGGCATCTGATCGCGGAGGAACTTCTGAATGCTCTCTGCCAACTCCTGAAAATAGGTGCTGGTGGTACGGCCGCAACCCGGGCACGCCGTGACCATGGGCACGAAAGAACGCAGACCCATCGTTTGCAGGATTTCCTGCGCAACAATGACCTCTTCTGTACGTGATTCGTTGGGCCGTGGCGTCAGGGAAACGCGTATTGTGTCACCGATGCCTTCCTGCAAAAGCACGCTGAGTGCCGCCGCTGATGCCACCATTCCCTTGGAGCCCATACCCGCTTCGGTCAGGCCGAGGTGCAAAGGATACTGACAGCGCTTAGCCAACTCACGATACACCGCAATCAAATCCTGCACTTTGCTCACCTTCGCGGAGAGCAAAATACGATCCGACGGCATACCAAGCGCCTCAGCCATTTTTGCAGAATCAAGCGCCGAGACAATCAGCGCCTCATGGCCCACTTCATCCGCCGATTTTGGTTCGGCCAGCAACCCGTTCTCATCCATCAAACGGTCCATGATGCGGCTATCAAGACTGCCCCAGTTGACGCCGATGCGGACGGGTTTGTCATATTTAAGTGCAAATTCGATCATTTGCGCAAACTGCGAATCATGCTTGGAGCCAAAGCCGACATTGCCAGGATTAATGCGGTACTTTCCCAAAGCCTGCGCCATTTCTGGATAGGCGGCCAGCAAGCGGTGACCATTATAGTGAAAATCACCGACCAGCGGCACGTTGAAGCCCTGTTTATCGAGCCCATCACGAATGCGCGCCACGGCTGCTGCGGACTCTTCGTTATTGACGGTGATACGCACCACTTCAGACCCAGCCTCCGCCAGCGCGCGCACTTGCGCGATAGTGCCTTCAATGTCAGCCGTATCGGTGTTGGTCATTGATTGGACCATAATAGGTGCTGAAGAACCTACAGATACATGACCGATCTTCGCTGTATAAGTCTGACGCCGTTTAATCATTGCAACAAATTCATTATGTGTTGATCATAGCTGTTATTGCAGCCTGTGCGACGAAACGTCGCTCTGCCCACTCAGGCACAACTAGCGCTATAGCCGCTCCGTGTGCTTCAGGCAACGACGAATCACAACCGTCCATTGCCAAATGGAAAACCATTCTGCCATTCCATAATGGAGAGCACAGGCTCGTCTTCCTGAATTTGTGAAGTTAGAAACATTTCTTCGTTGCAGATAGCGGAAGGCATGGAGGGAATTTCGTCTTTCTGGCAGGATGACAAATAGTCTTTTGTTTTATATAAAGATAAATCCTGATTATTGTTTGCATCCTCCTGACTCAAAGGCAGCGATTGCACCAGATTGACTGGTTGAGTCTGTTGGTTTTCACGAACCTGCCAAATAACAATGGCCAGCAGTGCAAGAATACAGGCCACTAATATCAGCACCGTGCTTCTTGAATGCTCTGCACGCTCGGGGGGCAGATACTGCGTCGATTGTGTCGCGGAAGGGGCGTGAATATGAGTAATCATCTGCTGACCATTATAGCCAAGAAAATCAGCGTACATTTTGAGATATCCCCGCGCATAGACGTCACCCGGAATCTCGCCAATCTCACCTTTTTCAAGCGATTGCAGATATTTATAGCGAACACGAAGCTGCTTCGCCACATCCTCTAAGGCAATACCCATGCTCTCGCGCGTATCGTGCAGCATACGCCCGATATCACGATAGTCATTAAAGGGCGGCATCGAAATATTCATTGCATCCTCTTGCTGTCACACTCGTATTGCGTGGTCCAGCGCGTAGCTGGTGAGATGTCCACGAAGATTACCCTGCTCCACCTTACATATAAATTCTAAATAATCCGTCAATGCCTGCACATCGAGAGACGCAATCATCGCCTTTAATGGTCCAACCGCCCGAGGCGCGACGGATAGGGAACGAATTCCGCAGCCCAGTAGCGCCATCGCATCAAGGGGCCGCGTCGCCATATCTCCGCAGAAGCCAACATCGACTCCCTTTTGTTGGCATTGCTTCACCACATTCTTCAGCAGACCTAGCACACTGGCACGCAGACCGCCATACTGTTTTGTTAAATGATCATTGGCGCGATCCGCCGCATACAGAAATTGCAACAGATCGTTACTACCGATGGAGATAAACTGCAATTGATCGAGAATATGGGGCAACTCAAAAATCATGGAAGGGATTTCAAGCATGATGCCAATGCGTAACGCTTTGGGCGGCATATCACCATTGGCTTCCAGCCGCGCATATTCATGCATGAGCAATGCACGCGTGGCATAGAATTCCTCAGCCGTGGCGATCATCGGGAACATCACATGCAGCACCTGACCGGAAGCCGCCAGAAGCAATGCGCGGAACTGGCGTCGTAACAACATCGGGCGATCCAGACCAATGCGCGTAGCACGCCAGCCCATGGCCGGATTTTCCTCCGGCGGAATATGGATGTAGGGTACTGGTTTATCACCGCCAATATCGAAGGTACGAAATATGACCGGCTTATTGTGAGATTGCCGCAATATACCGGCATAAAGCAGCTGCTGATTCTCAACAGTAGGAAAATGGCTGGCCGTCAGATAAG
The DNA here is from genome assembly GCA_019749855.1 of Rickettsiales bacterium. Classification (GTDB taxonomy): domain Bacteria; phylum Pseudomonadota; class Alphaproteobacteria; order Rickettsiales; family UBA998; genus UBA998. Next base: position 6,276 of record JAIEPI010000171.1, read on the forward strand.
GCAGCTCCGTGCGAAACAGTCCAACCCCGTCTATATCAACGGAGGACAATTCGCGCGCATTCAGGTTGAGCCCGATATTGAGCATCATATTGATCCTCTGCCCATCCTTACTCATGGCAGGCACACCACGCGAGGCCTGATACACCGCATCACGTTGTGCACGCATGCGTAATGACTCGGTAATCTCGGCCTCTAAGTCATCGGACGGGCGAATAAAAACTTCGCCATGATCACCATCGACCACCACCACATCGCCGGTCTGCACAATATCGGTGGCATCGCGTATGCGCGCGACAACGGGTATATCCATCATCTTAGCGATAATCGCGATGTGCGAGGCGGCGGAGCCTTCTTCCAGCACCAACCCTTTAATGCGCTCATGACCATACTCAAGCAACTCTGCGGGCCCTAATGATCGTGCCACCAGAATAAAATTGCTAGGCAGTTGCGAGTGCGCGGCAGTAAAACTCACGCCGGTCAGGTGATAGAGCAGTCGCGTGGTGACATCCTCTAAATCTTCAATACGCTCACGCACATATGGGTTCTGCGCCTGCTCCAGTCGCACGTGCAAATCTTCCATGACTTTCTTGGCGGCGGCCTCAGCGGTCAATCCGGTATGGATGGCCTGAATGATACTGTTTTTCCAGCCGCGATCCTGAGCCAGCATCTGATAGGTTTCAAGAATTTCGGCGTGAGCAAGCGAAAGCGGATCCGTTGCAGAAATTAAGGTCTGCACACTCTCCTGCATCGCCTGAATGGCCTCCACCAAACGCGTCTCTTCACGTGCAGGATCATCCGTTACCAGCTCCTTAATACGAATCTGTGGACGATGCATTACGGCAGGTGCCTTGGCCAGCCCCCCGCACAAGGCCTGACCCGTGAAAGAATGCGAGAGTGAGGAGATACGTTTCTCACGCGTCAAGGCGACCTGATCCACCAGGCTTTGCCCCACCACCAATTCAGCAATGACCATAGCGACGGTTTGCAGCACTTCCAGCTGCTCGTCAGAATAAATTCTGGCAGCGGCACTTTGTACCACTAATACGCCGAGCACCTGATGGTTGGTCAGAATCGGCACCCCAACGAAAGACTGAAAACGCTCCTCTCCTGTTTCGGGTCGGTACACGAATGTTGGATGATTTTGCGCGTCACTGAGATTGAGCGGCCGTGCTTCAGCGGCGATTTCGCCCACGAGGCCCTGCCCCACGGCGAGGCGTGTGGAGTGAATAGCGCTGCGGTTTAACCCAGCCGTGGCATAAAGCTCCAGAATCTGGCCAGGCTGCATCACATAGATGGAGCATACTTCCGAATGAAGACGATCACTGATTAACAAAACCAGACGATCCAGACGCGCTTGGGGCGAGCCGGTACCCGTCATAACGTCCCGCACATCACGCAGCAGCGCAAGTGGCGAGGGCTCATCCGTAACGATTCTCAGCTCAGGCATGATGGACACTTGATAAAGCGATGTTTGCGGCATTCATCTACAAAACAGTGTGATTCTAGCACAATTCTGCAATGAAATAACAGGTAAAGTCGTCATGAATGTCACAAGCGAAATGACCTCACTATGCTGCACTGCAATATAATGAGAGGTACAGCTAGGCTGCGTGCGTCTGACTGGTCGCTCCGGCGATAAAATACTGCGCCTGTTGAATCAGCTCATCGACTATCTCGCGCATCGGCTGAATTTTGGTAACCATGCCGACGCTTTGTCCCGCCATGATCGAGCCATTTTCCATATCGCCATCCATCACGGCGCGACGCAGTGCGCCTGCCCAAAAATGCTCAATCTCAAGCTGAGCTTCTTTCTTTTCGATCTGTCCTTGGCGGTATTTTTCAATGATGTTTGCCTGAAAGCGCATAAAATCATGGGTTGCTTTATTGGCAAGGGCGCGCACTGGTATCACCGGAAATTCCGGATCCAGCTGCACCGAGGGCATGGCATCGCGTGCCGCCGCTTTGATAAAACTCTGCTTGAAATTAGGATGGGCAATGGACTCCTGCGCACAGACAAAACGTGTACCCAGCTGCACACCCGAGGCCCCCATGCGCAAATAACTGACAATCGCCTCGCCGCGTCCAATGCCCCCCGCCACAAAAACGGGAACATCCGTGATCTCTGGCAAAATCTCCTGCGCCAGCACAGACGTGGCGACCGGCCCAATATGACCACCGGCTTCCATCCCTTCGATAATCAGTGCATCCGCGCCCATTTTTATCAGCTTCTGTCCGATCCGTGCGGAGGGCGCAAAACAGATCACTTTTCCTCCATAGGTCTTTATGCCCTCGATGGATGATGTTTTGGGAATACCCCCCGCCATGACGACATGGCTGACCTGCTGGGCACGACAAACGTC
>JAIEPI010000101.1 GCA_019749855.1 Rickettsiales bacterium
TTTGATTAGCTCACTGGTGAGGTCGTTTTCTTTCTGGCGCTTTTCAATATCTTCCAGAGAGAATTCCAGACGGCTATCATTATTGCCTTGGGTGCTCTGGTTGGCTGCCATTTCATAATTAGCGAATGTATCTTTGACTAACAAGAAATAGTCTTCGGTTTCCTTAGCCACCACCTTTAGCTGTGCATTAGAAAACACAACATTCATTTCAAGCTCAATCGTCACAAGTGGCTTCTTTGTGTCATCATCACCAAGCAGATTTTCTGCTTTCCAGGCAAAGGTTTTGAGCAGTCGATTTTCACTAATGAGCTGTGATGCCTGTCCGATTGGCTCCATGACATCCAGTGTATCTTTACTGAAAAATTCATAGGCGGTAATCAAATCGCTTATTTGGTCGGCATTGGCCGTGACGCCACTCATGCTTTGTTGTAGCTCAGCCAGTTCTGCCTGCCGAGCGACTTCCTGATCACGCGCTTTCTGAGTGTCTATAATTTGTCCGGGGATCGTCAACACATCCAAGAAAATAAAATAAACAGCAAGCAGGCAACCGAGTGCTGTCACGCTTTTGAGTCCCAGCATCGCTTGATAGAGCTTATCAAGTTTCTCTGCATAGGTAGGATTCAATTTCAGGCGATGTTTCTTTTCAGCCGCGAAGGCACCCGCCAAAACCATGTCGCCATAGCGATCGGCTGAGAGGACCGCTTGCTTTAAATTAAATAACTCTGCCGCTTCATACGGTGTAAAAATATACGCTTGGTTACAGGGAATACGATCACGTGAGAGATTATTTTTTATCTCCTGTGCGACAATAAAATAGATATCAAGCAATGACGAATCGGTGAGCGAGAGGCGCTTGAGATATTCGATAGTATTCAACACTTCCTGTTCTACGTTTCCAGCGGTTATAGCCGGTGAGGGGGCCTCGGCTCCCTGTGTGATGCGCGTAAATATCAGGTGTCCATCTTTTAGCACCACTTGCCGGAATCCACCGACCTTGTGATGACTGACGAGTAACTGCCAGCTTGTTTTTTCAGGCTCAGCGCTTTTGAGCAACGGATCTTTTTTTCTGCCACTCGGCAGTCCAATTCGGCGTTTGGACGGTGTTTTCGGTTGTTCATCGCCACCTGGAGACGGCTCATTGATATGCTTGGCTAGTTTTGGAATGATCTGTTCACACTCAACGGGAAGCAGGTAAATGCCGGCAAAGCGATTGGGCATATCCAGAACAATATCAAGCCACCCTTGTAATCCAGAGGCGGCTGATAAAGAGATAAGCAGGAAATTCCAATCTTTGCGGCCCTTTTTTTCTCGGCCAAGATTGAGCGCACCTTTAATATCTTCTTTAGCAAAGTCACGATCCAGCCGGCGTGCCACTAGTTTCTTGAGACCAAGCGAGGTAACCGGTGGCAGGGCATGTTTAACATAGGATTGATCAAGAATATCAACCAGCATGTAGAGAGAGGCATGGGGATACTCATTCATCAGATCAATGAATGTTTTAGTATGCTGACGATCGGGTGTTGCGGCAAAGAGGCGGCGTTGGACAATGCCAGATTCAATATAGGTGAGAATCGCACCGTCATCCCCAATCATATAAACGAAGAGAGAATTACCTCCTGCGTTTATTTTTTGAAAAAACGATTTTAACTTCCTCATCGACTACGCCTAAACCTCTCACCGCATTAACTTAGTATTTTCATGATAATGAAGCAAAAGTAAACTAAGGCGAAAGAGTTTGGCGTTGATTTAAAAATCCATTTTGCTGAATGTTTGATAGAGTGGCCCAAACACTGCAGCAATCACCCAGAAAATCATGCCGCCCATCACAATGGTGAGTGCGGGCTGAATGAGGCCGACCACGCTATCCACCGCATCATTCACCTCGCGATGGTAGAAAAAGTTGATGTTATCAAGCGACTCTTTCAAATTTCCGCTATCCTCACCAATCTTAAACATACGCACCACCAGATTCGGAAATTGACTGGAAATACGGATGGAGTCCGTCAGGTTGTTGCCCTCAGTAACACTACGGTGCACAAGCAAAATGGCTTCTTGCAGCACTCGATTGCTCACGACTTTTCGTGCGGCGACGAGTGCATCAAGAAAATCAATGCCACTATTGAACATCACTGAAAAGAAGTGCATGAAACGCGCCATGTTTATTTTACGCGCCGTGGCGCCAATTACCGGAATTTTTAAAATGAGGCTGTCAAACCAATAGGCAAAGGCATCAGATGCTTTGTACATGCTCATCAGAAAAATGAGTGCACCTGCTGGGCCAAACAATACAATGTACCAATAGTTCCCCATAAAATCGGCAAAAGCGATGAGCGCGCGTGTATGCAAGGGAATATCAAAGCCCTGAGATTTGATGAACCCGATGAGTTTTGGCACCACAAACAGCATCAGGATGGTGATGACGCCGGTCATGACAAAGGTCAGGGTAATCGGGTAGGCCATGGCCTTGCGGACTTTACGCTTCAGGTCATTCGTCCACTTCATATGTTCCACGAGATTATTGAAAGACTCTGACATGTTACCGGTTTTTTCACCGGCAGCGATGAGACCGGTAAATACATCATCAAACACAGCAGGGTGCTGCGCGAGTGCGGCTGACAGTACAAGGCCTGATTTTACCGCCTCATAGACGCTTGAGAGAATGTCTTTCAGTTTGGGCGAATCCGTGGCATCACGGGCATCGGCTAGCGCGTCATGTAAGGGTACGCCCGCCCGCCCAAGCTGCTCCATATGCAAACAAAAGATAATCATGTCTTTGATTTTGACGCGTGACAAAATCGAGGACTTCTTTTGCTTTGTTTCTCGGCATGCCGTTAAATCAAGCCCGATTTCCTTGAGCCTTGTTTCAAGGTCAAGTTCATTTTCAGCCATGATTTCTCCGCGCATACGGCGGCCCATATCATTCACTGCAGTATAATTATATGTGTACATGGTTTGTCCTGCCTCAATTATAGTCGTTCGGTACAGTCAATGTTGCCGACCAGTTCTTCAATATCAATGACTCCCTCAAGCACTTTCGTTACACCATCATCAATCATGGGAATGAAGCCTTTGTTAAGAGCGTATTCTTTCATCGTGTTTCGCGTGGCGCCGGTTGCCACTAATTCGTCTAAACCTGCATCTACTCGTAGAATTTCAATGAGCGCCGTTCGTCCTTTGTAGCCCCTGTTGCTGCATTCTTTACAGCCAACAGCTTCATAAACGGTTGGGGGATCTTCGGGCGATACTTGCAGAATACGGCATTCCTCCGGCGTCGCTTTGCGCGGCTTTTTGCATTTGGAGCATAATTTACGTGCCAAGCGCTGCGCGACGCAGGCGATCAGCGATCCCGAAAGCATATGCGGTGGCACGCCAATATCATTGAGACGTGGGATGGCGCCTAAGGCATCATTGGTGTGCAACGTGGTATAAACCTGGTGACCGGTGAGCGCCAGACGTACCGCGTTCATGGCGGTTTCCTCATCGCGTACCTCACCGATAAACGCGATATCGGGATCCTGACGCATCAATGAAACAATGCCGCGTGAGAAGTTGATGCTGCCTTCTTTCACGTTACTCTGCCGGATCAGCGGCAACTGGTATTCCACCGGATCTTCCAGTGTCATGATGTTGACCGTAATATCATTGATATATCCAAGCAGTGAATAAAGCGTCGTGGTTTTCCCGCTACCTGTGGGGCCTGTGACAAGAATAATGCCCTCTGGCCGTTTAATCACTTTTTTGAGTAGCGAAATATTATGCTCTGTGAAGCCAAGATTCTCCAAGGGAACGAGTGACTTAGTTTTATCCAGCAAACGCATCACGATATTTTCACCATGGATGGTCGGGTGTGTAGCGACACGAAAATCCACTTCACGGCCCAGCACGTTAAATGCGATGCGGCCATCCTGCGGCATACGGGTTTCTGCAATGTTCATGCCGGACATAATCTTGATACGTACCGCAATCGCTGACCAGTAATCACGATGGAAGCTTCTGATTTGCTGTAACTGTCCATCAATGCGAAAACGCAAGCGCAGGAATGTGCCTTCTGGCTCAAAGTGAATATCGGAAACACCAAGTTTAATCGCATCCACCAGCAGCGCGTTTACCAGACGCACCGTAGGATTGACATAACCATCCTGACTGCCATCCAGAATCGTATTTTCACGGATACCCGTTTCAATTTCCTTGAGAATTCCATCCACAGAGGTTTCGTATTCATAGTACTGGTCGATCAGTTCCTGAATTTCTGAATCCGTGCAGTATAATGGGATAATCGTGATGCCTTTGGGGACATGTCGTCGCACCTGATCAACGGCGATCACGTTGTAAATATCGGCCATCGCCAGCCGAAGCTCATTATTCTCAAGCGTGATAGGAATCACCTTGCTACGCATCGCCAGTTCTTTGGGAATCAGTTTGATGGCTTGGGGATCAAGCATCGATTTTTTAGGATCAAAACGCTCGGCGCCGCTTGATTCGGCAATCACCTCCGCCAGCGCGCTTTCCGTGATGAAGCCCATATCGACCAGAATGGCGCCGATCAGCTTTTTTGAATTTTTCTGCTCTTGCAGGGCAACATGCAGTTGATCCTTGGAAATCAAGCCCAGAGCAATTAAGCGCTCGCCGAGGAGCAGCTTCTTTTTAGGCGGCTGCGCACCCGCAGGGCTGGAAGCAGGCTGATGTTCAAAAAAAACGGATGGTGCCGGCGCAGGCTCTGCTATGGGCATTTGCGGTACTGGCTCATAAGCGGCTGCAATATGTGCGGGTGTTTCTCGCGGTTTGCGCGGCGCGTTGAATGGGTCTTCCTCTTGCGGCGCAATGGAATCAGCGCTTTTACCTGGATTCTCAGGCCATAATGAGGCCACATCAGATCGGCTATCCGCCGTTGGTAATGGCACGCTATTAGCATAATTATGCGGCTTCAAGTTCGCAGGAATCTCTGGCGCCATGCGGGTAGCATTGGCGCTTAATAGCTTAGCAACTTTTTCTTCCGTCAGTTGCCCTTTGGGTGCATTCCAGTCATCCACGCGTAAATTATACCTTAATTCAAAGAAAATACTAAGAGACGTTGCTGTACCCGCTTTTTATTAAGCCAGCACTATGCCGTCACACTATATTGTGTCATTCAAGTGTTGAGAAAATCCTAAAATGAGATTTAAATCTGCTTAAAATGCGGACTATTTCATGATCTTGTTGGATGATAAGCAAAGCTTCGCTATTCTATGCGCACAAATATAGGAGTTTTTTGCTATGCATATGGATAATATTCCGCTTTCAGCTCAGGGTATTACTAAGTCGTTCCAGAAAAAGAAGGTGCTGAGTGATGTGTCTTTGACACTCACCGGTGGTGAAATTTTTGGTTTAATTGGTTTGAATGGTATTGGCAAAACAACATTAATCAAAATTATTCTCAATCTGCTCAATGCCGACACGGGCACGGCATCGCTATACGGCGTGAGCAGTAAAGTGGACAACGCACGAAAAAGCATTGCGTATCTACCAGAGAAATTTCAGCCTTCACGCTATTTAAAGGGGCATGAATATGTGGAGTTATCCCTGAGTTTTTATGGCCAGCGTTACAACAAGGAAGAAGGCTGCGCTCAGGCTGAGCTGCTCGATCTTGATCCCTCCGCGCTGGATCGCCGTGTGGGCTCCTATTCCAAAGGCATGGGGCAAAAACTGGGATTGCTCGGTGCGCTCATGACGGACGCGCCACTGCTGTTACTGGATGAGCCGATGAGTGGCCTTGATCCGAAGGCGCGTATTTTGCTGAAACGGCAGCTGAAAGCCGCGCGAGCAGCGGGGCGCACTGTATTTTTCAGCTCACATATTCTGGCGGATATTGACGAAATCTGTGATCGTATTGCCATTTTGCATGATGGGGTTTTTCAATTTATCGGAACGCCAAGTGAGTTTAAGGCGCGCTATGCGAACCTGACGCTTGAAGAAGCGTTCTTAGAAGCTATCAACCTGAAAATTGCTGTTTAGTCAGCATCGTTGCATAGCACGGGTGGTGAGGGATGAGACAAGCAGGCGACGGCCAGCAACGCCTGCGTGTTCAGGCTCGATCAGAAGATTATGAGCGTTATGCGCTGACGTTGTTTCAGCCCGCTGAAATGCAGCCGCATCTATGGGCGCTGCTGTGTTTTTCAGCGGAGATTGCACGTATTCCTGAAATAGTTTCGCAAGAGATGGTGGGGTTGATCCGGCTTGCCTGGTGGCGTGAGCGGCTGGATGATGCCTATGCGGGACGAACGCCGAATGAGCACGTGGTGGTGCGCGGTCTGCATCAATGGATCACACAGATGCAGCCGCCCCGCGAATGGCTGGACGACATGATCACCGCGCGTCAGGAACAGCTGGGGCGCACTGAGAGTCTTAGTTTTGCAGAGTTTGAATCATTTGCCGAGATGACGGCGGGTCGCTTGGCGGCCCTGCTGAGCTTCATCGCATTGCCACACAGAGATCAGGCTTCACGCGCCATTCACGTTGGCACGGCCTATGGTATGCTGGGTTTGGTGCGCGCCGCACCGTTTGAATTGTCACAGGGCAGGCTGCTATTGCCTGAGCTTGCTGGATTGTTAGAGGTCGATACTGCCCGACTACATCATGAAGCACAGGCCGTGGTCAGAGTGATACGCCAGCAGGCAGAAGAAAAACTAAGCGGAGAGGGCGCCGCATTATCACCCATCACGTATCTGCACCGCGAATTGGCGCGCTGGTGGGCAGCAAAGCTGGCCCGATGTGATAATAATTTTCTGAACCATAAGCTACAGAAACCAATAGGCTTTTTAACGATACGGCTTTTGATGGCAGCTATGTTAAGGAAATCGTAAGGATTTTCGATCATATAAAAAGACCCTTAGAAATAAACAATCTTAGAAGAAGGGTTCCTATGAAGCCACGAGTTGTCGATTTCCTGAGTGACGCTGAATATAAATCACTCTCCTCTTATAAAGCGGACACGCGGATGCTTTTGATGGGCGCGGGCTGCCTTATCCTGATGGTAGGCTTAATGCTGAGCCTGATGTTACTGCGCTAAACTCATCTACGCGGCTTCTTTGAGACTAGGCTGCCAGCCTTGCAACGCTGAGAGTGCTCGTGAGGTGTAGGCGTAAGGACGATCACCTTTTTTCACGCGTGCTTCCAGTGGTGGAAATAAACCAAAATTCACGTTCATCGGCTGGAACGTTTTGGCATCCGCATTACCCGTAATATGGCTGAGCAGCGCGCCGAGCGCCGTTTCGGCTGGCGGCTGTATCTGAGGCAATGAGAGCAGTTCAGCGGCGGCAAATCGACCGGCTAGCAAGCCAATCGCGCCGCTTTCCACATAGCCTTCCACGCCGGTGATCTGTCCGGCAAAGCGCACATGCGGCGCTGTTTTTAATCGCAAACTTGCGTCAAGAAGCGTAGGGCTGTTGATAAAGGTATTGCGATGGATGCCGCCAAGACGCGCAAATTCAGCATTCTCCAACCCGGGAATCATGCGGAAAATGCGTTGTTGTTCACCGTATTTCAGCTTGGTCTGGAAACCGACCATGTTAAACAAGGTACCAAGCTTGTTATCCTGACGTAACTGCACAATGGCATAAGGTTTTTCATCGGGCGCATGTGGGTTGGTCAGCCCCACTGGCTTCATTGGCCCAAATGAAAGTGTCTCCCGCCCGCGCTCCGCCATGACTTCGATGGGTAAGCAGCCCTCAAAGTACGGCGTGTTTTTCTCCCATTCTTTGAACTCGGTTTTCTCGCCCGTATTGAGCGCCTCAATGAATGCGTAGTATTGCTCGCGGTTCATTGGGCAATTGAGATAATCAGCGCCAGTGCCGCCCGGGCCAGCCTTATCGTAGCGTGATTGAAACCACGCGATATTCATATCCACCGTGTCACGCACCACAATCGGTGCAATCGCATCAAAAAACGCCAGATATTTCTCGCCGGTATGCTCAAGAATGCTTTGTGTTAAGGCGGGGGAGGTCAGCGGGCCGGTGGCAATGATGTAGAGTGCTCCCTCTCCCCCTGGGAGAGGGCGGGGGGTGAGGGCTGCGTCAGAGGGTGAATCATGCCAGCCCTCATCCGAAACGCGTACAAGCGTTTCGCCTCTCCCAGAGGGAGAGGGCTTATCTGGCAGCTCCGTTACTTCCTCGCGGCTAAAGGAAATGTTGGGATGCGCCTCCAGCGCTTGCGTCACCGCTTTGGCGAATTCCTCACGGTCAACTGCCAGCGCACCGCCCGCCGGTACTTTATGCAAGTCAGCCATGCGCATCAGCAACGAACCGCAGCGACGCATTTCCTCATGCAGCAGCCCGACCGCGTTTCGCTCATGATCATCCGAGCGGAAGGAGTTGGAGCACACCAGCTCCGCGCACTGATCACTGTGATGCGCGTCGGTCATGCGGGTAGGGCGCATTTCATGGATCACCACGCTCGCGCCCATCTGCGCCGCTTGCCACGCCGCCTCTGATCCCGCCATTCCGGCGCCGATAATGTGGATTTTAGGATTCATAATCTACTCCGTCGTCCTCGGGCTTGACCCGATTATCTCATCGCTAGTGGTAACAGATCCTCGGGTCAAGCCCGAGGATGACAATTAACGAAGCGCTTTTAGTGCCTCAGCATGCACCCGTGCATCGCCTGCGGCTATCACGTCATAGGTGCCGTCGCGGAGGCGCAATGTTTGGCCGTCCCAATCGGTAATCATACCGCCCGCAGCTTCTGAGCCCGCCATTCCGGCGCCGATAATGTG
>JAIEPI010000018.1 GCA_019749855.1 Rickettsiales bacterium
CATATCGTTCATTGCATAAAGGCAAGGGCCATACGTATAACCCAGTGAGTTGGCGAGATTGCCCACGTCACGCATACGGAAGCCATCCCAGCGCGGCGCAGCGCAGCACCAGAACACAACCGTGCGACTCCACGGCTTAATGAACATCACATCAAGTAAAACGGGATCAACGAAGCCACGAATCACAATGCCATCAGCGCGTACCGTAATCGCCTCATCCTGCGTGTTGCCATTGGCTTTAAAGATACCGCCACGGATACTCACCTTACGCGCCGCGCTCAGCTTTCGGGCTCTCATACCGGTGGTATATTGCGCGTGACGATTCAGCTTGCGCCCAGCCCATAAGGCCAACCCAGCTTCATCGGTAATAAGCTGGACGATTTCACCAAGGAAGCCGCCTGCGCGCGCCGGATTCGCATTAGTGGTGTAGAAGGCAATCCAATCAAAGCGTGAGGCCGACAAGGTAGAGGCCAGCGTTAGCTTCGTCACACGCGCGTTAGTATTAATGGTATCCTCAGCAATTGCGGAAACCGTCACCTCAGCAGAGGCATTTGCCACGTTATCGCAGAAAATCGCCGCATCAGCAGTGTTGTCATAAAGAATGGTCGCCTTACCGAAATTGATTTCGATATGCCCTGTGGTCACGCTTTGAAAGGCGTTGTTGAGCAAGATCGTCACATTGTCCGGCACACGCACTTCATAGCCCTGCGACGCCGCCATGAAGGCTTCCAGCTCCGCCGCCATATTGGTTGCGCCCGTAGGATCAGACGGTATCCATGTGCGCGTTGCCTGCGAGGATGTGCCGCTACGCCCCGTCTGGTTAAACACAAGCGCTGTGGTGCCCACAGTAATCGACGTGGTGACACACTTCCAGACCGTATCGGCATTGCTGGTACCCGCCACCACGAACACCGTGGCGTTTTCTAACTCCGCGCCACTATCCGCATCCGTAGCACGCACCGGCGCACCCGAGGCCTGCACGATGTAGATACCGTTTTCCGCACCCGCCGTCTGGTTCTTCACCAGAATCCTGTCACCCGTCGCCAGCGTCACACCATCCACAACACTTGCGTTATCAAACGCCGTGGCCATCGTCCCATTGGCTGTCGTGGCCACTCGCACCGATGCCTTGAAATTACTCACCCCCGCGATAGCCGAATCCACATAGGCTTTTGACGCCGCATCCGTCGGCTGCGTAGGTGTCGCCAGATTCGCCACTGTCGAACCATTATTCAGCGTAATAGTGCCAACACCCGAAACCGCATCATCATCGCCGATCGTAATACCGCTTTGCTGTACGCCATTCGTACCACCATCGCCGCGAATCAGGCGATTATCGCCCAGCGCTGCCGCTGCGCTAACGTTACCACCACCCGCATCAATGCCCGCAATTTGTGTGTCAACATACGCCTTCACACTTTGCTGTGTCGGCACTTTGGCGGCAGAATTGGAGGTCATCGCATCTTCATCGACAACATCGCCTACCGTCAGCACCTGCGCTTGTTTTCCGGCGGGATCATACGTGACAACGGACATATCACCCACGCCACCACCCGCGCCACCGATATTGGCCAACGTCATGCCATTGACACCCACCACAACAGCCTTATCCACCTGCCCTACAGGCGACGGAATCACACTGGAAAAATTAGAATACAGCCCGCCCTCAGGAAGCTTCACCGAGCGATCGATTTCACTTTGCTGGCGCAAGGCAATCTGCGTCACACGATCCAGCGCATCTTCAATGGACTCAGGGCGAATCGTCGCAAGGTCAGAGTAATTCTGCTCCTGCGTAATCGCCGGATGCAGGCCCAGCGTTACACGATAACCGGAAGGGGGTGGCGTGAGGAAGGAGCACACACCACCCCCCGCCGTCAGCGCTACGGTGTAGTCTGGCCCCAGAACTTTCACCGTGGACACTTCCGAAGTGTCTGTGACAATAACCCGCAGATCACTGGCGCGTTGAATAGGGAAGGTGAAGGAGAAATCCGCCTCACCTGACGCAATCGATTGCACCTGATAAATTTCACTGCCGATGGTCATGCGCCCGCCCTGTTTTTATGGGCCTATTATGCAGGTCAGGGGGCCTCTTGTGAAATCACCGGCTATTCATTGCGCTTCTTTTGCTTCACACCAAGCGTATCATTGATTCCGCGTTCCGCCGCATCGAGAAGGGAGCGTGTGTAAAATAGGTTTTGATAAGGCAGAATGCGACGCAGGGCTTGTGTATCCGCTGCTGTCCAGTCCGCGGTTGCCAGAGAGCCGGTGGCCTGTATCAGATCCGTTGCAGTGCCAAAGGTTGGGCCAAGCAACTGCCCCACCACACCACGGCTGGCATAACGTGATAATGGCGTTGCCCCTGCGAGCCGCGAAAGGCCGACACTACCCCGCGTTGCCTGCTCAATTAATCCGTTCATTTCCCCAAAGATCGACAATATGCCAGAACGATCCACACCCTCAGAAATCAACATCTTTGGATCATCACTAATCGGATTACCCGCCGCAGCCTGCTTCACCATATAGGAAAGTGTTCCAAAGCCGATGGACACCATGAGGCCACTCACAAAAGCGAGATCAGCTTCCTGTAAACCAGAAATCAGCATTCGGTTGGTAGAGGCGAAGGCAAAAGACTTAAACTGCCCGATGACCCCACCCCATTCCTTTCCCATCCACCAAGGTCTGTCGGCAATTCCTGGCGTGATGATAGTGCGGTCAATTTCCTTAGATAGTGCCGCACGATAAGAAATGCGCGCCGCCGAATCGTCCCATGCCTCAGTGTTCGCAATCCATGCACCATCCTGCTTTTTGCCGTACTTCTTAAACTGTGCGGCAATGCGCGTCGCTGTGCCCTGATCGACACCAAGCATGGCCATATATCGCTTATCCTTTGGTGTAATCCGTCCACCGGCCCATGCCTGCGACGCCTTGGCGATACGCGCTTGCGCCATCAGACCGGAGAAGGATTTTAGCGCTGTATTCCACTGGTTCATCAGTGTGATGTTGCCGAAGCTATCCGCAGCACCTTGCAAGCCACGCTCGAATTTAGTGCCGCCGCGATAGTTATTCATCACATCGCCCAGAATCTCCGCGCGTGAATTGGCCACGCCCTCCAAGGCTGTGCCTGCCAGTTGTGCTTCTTTTTTGGACAGCTTGTAATTCTGGAAATTACGCGCCAGCGGCAACAGGCCATCACTCAGGATTCGTAAGGTACCGCCCGAGGTCATCACCACTCGCCCGACATCGGAGAAAGCGGAAATGGTCATACCACCGAGCTTTGACACAAAATTAACATTGCGCGCCGCACGGCCAGCGCGCACCAGTATGCCATCAGGATTATCCGGCCTGCCATATTGCCCGCGTAAAATAGCCAGCATGGAGGACACATCATTAATGTCACGCTCCTTGCGCTTATTCAGTGATATGCGCTCAGCCTCATTTTTTGCCTGTGATATGAGTTTATTATATTCATCCTTAATCTGCTGAATTTCATCTTTTAAATCGAGTGAGCCAAATTCGCGTTTGATCTCCACATCTGGCGCCATGGTGCGAATATAAGCCGACGCGACGCGGTCGATATCGTTCTCTAAAAAATCCTCGATCAGGTGATCGGGAATATCGAACACACGTTCTTTTAACGGGCCACGCGACAGGGGAAAGGCATCATAGGTGATGCGCCCATCGCTGGTTCCTAGAATGCGGTCGATGATTTCATCCGCGATAAATGTCTTATCGTCTATAGATTCGGTGACGGTTTTCAGGCGTGTTGCTTCCGCCTGCATGTCTTGGATTTGCCCTTCGATGGTTTTGACGCGGGTTTCGATCTTCGCCTCTCGCAGCGCGGCAAGCTTCTCGCGCAGCGGTTTCGCCACATCTTCACCGACCTTACGAAGGCGGATATCCTTAGTGTTAACATCTATGCCCATTTCAAACAGATCACGCTCCAGCAAACCAGCATTGTAGCGGCGCTGGTCTAGGAAATTATCTTCTGAACGTACGACGCGGCGCACATCATTGACATCCTCTGAGAGTGCGCTCAGAAACTCAGCTACCGTCGGCCTGTCCTTGAAATATCCCGCCTCTGTAGCTGCGAGCGCCATTTCATCGATGCGCTTGCCTTTAGAACTTTTCAGACCTAGTGCCTTCTTTGAATCACCCGCCAGATTGTTAATCTCATCCCACGAATCTGCGATCCCACCTTTGCTACGCACAAACCCAGCTAGCCTTTGCGCTTTCGGCGCTCTCTCTGCCGCTTTTACTTCCTCGATAGCGTCCATGATACTCTGCATAGTCACGCCTTCAGGCAGGTCTTGCAGCAGCGGCCCATTGCTGGATGCTTCATTGTCGCGCAATCCGTTGATCCGCAAATCATCAATTTCACGTTGCAGGTTATCAGTCTGCCGCGTTGTCATCTTGTCAATAATTTCACCGCGTCGCGGCTCCTCCTGAACCAACCAGTCGATCACGCGCTTGGAAAACTCATCACGCTTTGCGATAATCTTATTGCGGTCATAAATGCGCGTCAGATAGGAAGCTGCCGTTTTTACCTTAACGCCCTCAGGCAATAAACCCACGGCCACAGCTTCGTTTTTCAACGGATCAAACAGGTTTTCTCGCATGGCCTTCGCCGTCTGTTGAACCTCAGGCACATGGTGGACATCATCACGCCGCATAGAAAATGACACAGCCTCATTAAACTCCAATCGCTTCATAGGCTTTTGCCCCTCAGCACGCACCCGCTTAACGTATGAGCCATAAAGCGCATCTGACTGCTGTTGCGCCTGATGCTGCAAGGTCTGGTGCATGCGTGCCCGTCGCTCGACTGCCACTGGGGTTGCCACGCCGTTTGCGTTCTTCTCATAATAAAATACCGACTCCGCAAGCCGCTGCGAAATCTGTCGTGTCGGCAAAGCTGGACTGGTGGCCGTACTGATGGCAGGAGAAAGCCGCATCATTTCCGCTACCTTCTCAACGCCGAACGCTCCAGCAAGGGCTTCTTCTTCCAGCGTGGTTGCTCGCGCCGCACCAACAGAATCCCCGCCATTCGGGGCAATCCTCAGACTTCCTGGCACCATCGTATCAGGTGCACCCTCCGCAGGCAGGCGCATTAATTCATCTGCCTGCTTGGCGGCATACGGAGAAAGTGCCCCAAGCGTCCCGCCCAGCACACCAGAAAGCAGTGTCGCGCCTGCAATGTTAATAACACTCTCTGCGGTTGATCGTGTCTCTAAGCTACCTTGCAACACCACCTCTTGCGCTGCCGTACCGACTAAACCCGCCGTGCCGACTTCCACCGCACCCTGCAATACGTTATCACCCCACTTATATGTTTTTGCTAAGCGAAGTCCGGGAATGGCGTTTAATGGCTCCGCCAACATTTGCACGCCCAAATCCACCGCCGTGCCCCATGCACCAGAACGATCGATGATGTCCTTCAGCTCAATCTCCGTATCAATCTGGCGCTTTTTTGCATCCACCTCAGCTTTATTACCTGCATCAATGAAAGCATCAGAATACTGCTCATAACCTGCAATATCGCCAAACGGGTCATAATCCTCTGTTGCGCCTGACTGCTCCGCCTTTACCAGTGGCGCGCCGAGTGATGTGCCCATCACAAACGAAGCGCCGAACGTCTCTTTCAGGCTAGGATCATCCGCGCTTTTTGGCAGCGCAGCATCATTGGCTTGCGCCGGAACTTCCTGCCCTTGAAGGTTGCGCGTGAAAATAGGCATTACTCGCCCAGCCCCAACTTTTGCAGCGTCGCTGGATCACCTGCGATAGCGCCAGCAATATCGCGCCTTTTTTCCTCTATCTTGAATTTACGCTTCACCCGTGCCGCCTCAACTGATCGCGCCTTTTGCTCCTCAGCCGTTACCGCCTCCCCACGCGCCACGCGACGTTTATATTCAGGGCTTTCCTTCCATGTCGGACGGTAACGCATTTGCTGGCCACGCTGGTCTAGCAGCGGCATCAGACCAAGCTCACCATCAGTATAAAACAACGTATATTCAGGAACGCCCGTTTTTGCTTTTACTGGATCAGGCGACAGCAATACGCCGTCTTTTACTTCGCTGGCCTTGGTTTTGTCCATGACCACCATATCTATCACCTGATTCAAATCCTCACGAATCCAAGCGCTGTTATCCACATCAATGCCAGAAACACCAAAATACTTTTCCGGCGGGTACATCATATGGCGTTCATTATTCGTCGCGTTGGAGCGTCCCCACGTGGCCTTTGTCTCCGCGATAGCAATGCGCTTGGCGGTTTCAGCGTCGTTGCCGTCCTCGACAAACGCCCGCCGCGCCGAATCCTCGTAAAAAGACTTCATGGCGGTAGGAACCGCAACCTCTCCGATGATGTCCTGAAATTCATCTTCCGCCCCATCAAAGGCAAAATCCTTTTTGTCCGTCGTGAACTGCTTGGTTCGATAATCGATTTCCTGCTTCGTGCTAGGGCGCTTGATGTTATCCGCTCGCATTGCCGCCTGCTCCGGCTTCACCCCTTGCGCCTGATAGGCGCTGAGGCGCATGGCACGCTGCGCCACCTCCTTATTAATGCGCGAATAAAGCTCCGGCTTTTGCTCAAGCAGCACCGTCACCGCCTGCGCCGCGTCCACCTGCTGTTTCGGAGTGCCGTTGATCAGCGTGCCTGAGAGTTGTTTTTTCAGCGGCGTCGGCAAGATGCCCGTGCGGATTGCCACTTGCGACATTTGCCCAACATCCAGCTTCGCCTTAACCGCAAAATTATCCACGGCCTTGCGGTCATTTTTATCATATGGATCAAGCAGGAAAGCAGGGCCATCATCATCCAAAGCCGAGGCGACATAATCTATTTCGTCTTGGGCGTCTTGTGCCTTCGCTGCTGCCGTGGCATTACGCTCTGCGTCACGTTGCCGCCTTCGCTCCTCACTTTGAATCGCGTCGGTGAAGTGCTTTAAATCCCCTGCGTCAATGGCATCTGCGTGCTGTGCCAGTATAGAGCGAGCTTCTTCTGGGCTGCGATCAATCGCGCTATAAATTCCCGAGCCGACAATCTTGGCGCGGCCTTCGCGCCGCAACTTCATCGTGTCACTGGTAATCATGGTGGCGTCAGCGCCTGTGACATCCCCCTCCATTCTGGCCAGCAGCGCTGGAATTTGAGAGGGGTCAGCAAAAGCGGCTTTCTGGTAATTATCAAAAGAGGTGAGGATGCTTTGCTCTTGGATTGCCGAGGTTTCATCTTTCACAAATTTCAGCGCTTTACCCCCGAAAGATTCTACCATCGTCGCCACTCGCGACGACAGCATCTCCCGCGCATAACCGTTGCTGGCACCTTCAACCAGCGCCTGCGAACGCTCATTCAGGCCAGCAAGATACGTTTCTTTGAAATTCTCAGGACTGGTTGCCTCGCGGGTGGCTTTATCGTAATTCTCTATTTCCTCTAAGAGCCACGAGGAGCTTTTCAGAGAAGTCTCGCTCACCGCCGCTTTATCAATTTCACTCTCAGCGTAAGCCGTGGCCAACGCACCAGCCTGCTGCGCGCCCTCACCAAAGCCCGTCAATCCGGTGTCAGCAACAAGGCCCGGACGCGAGGCATCCGGCGTGACCGTCTGAATATAACGCGGAATCGTCGCCATTTTTACCCCTTACTCGTTGCCTTGAGGTATTTACTCACGCCACCGGCGGCGGTGGTGGCCGAATCAAACGCCCCGCCCAACAAAGAACCGGTGGCATTGCTGCGCTGTATCCGGCTGTTCGTCTCATAACCAGATGCCCGTGTTTGTCCGCCATAGCGCAACTCCATGATGTCACGCTCCTGCTCAGAAGCGGTTGCACTCAGCACATCCAAGGCCGATCCCTCGAGCGCCACACCGCCTCCCGCATAGCCGACACGCTGCTCAGCTCGCAGTAAATCCCCGCGTCGCCGTAACACGCGTTCCTCAGCTCGCGTCTTGCGCCGTTCAAGCTCCGCCTGCTGCATGGAGTATTTTGATTGCGCCTTTTGATTATTAGCCTGCCCTACCGCAGAAACTGCCGTTCCTGCTACGGAAGCTACAGTGCCAGCCACAAGCAGCGCTGTTTCAAATCCTGTCATGTATTCACCCACGAAAACATATACATATCCTTGCCCATTGCGTATTTCCTCAAGCGCCCTTCACACTCAAAGCCGAGCCAGATCATGAAGTCATACGCACGCCCATCGTTAGTATGCACTAAAGCTTGCAGCCGTGTGAATTGGCACTGGTACAGCGCGAGAAAATCCACGATGCGACGAATGGATGTTATTGTGCGGCGATAAAAGCGTGGCGTCAGTACCAGCCATGCCTCAGCTACGCCATCACGCAGGCCACACACACCGCCGGAACCAATAATATAACCCTCCTCAGTCAAGGTGAAGGCATGCAGCACATTGGCTTTATCCAGCGCCGCAAGCATAAGCCCGCGCTGCTCAATCTCAAGTTCAGTGCCTTCCATGGCCATCAGGTGCATCGGCTGGAATGGAATCAGATCAATCGTCATGAATACCGAACCTTGGCGCAATGGCGCACACCGTAAACGGCAGTGGATCATCACCCTCGATATAAACATTGCCGCGTGTATCCGTGTCACTGGTAAACACCGCTTCTAAATCTTCTGGCCATACCGGCGCGAACAGCCCAGGAATTGCCCCGACAAAATCACGGATGCGTGTAAACTCGAGCGTGCGAGCCTGCCCCTCTTGCGGCCCCATCGCCCCACCAAGCGCTTTGTAAAGCCGCAATACCACCTTGTGAATGCGGCGCAGCTTGCCGAAAGCCGGACCATTCTGCCCACCCGCTTCTGGGCGCATGGTTTTAATTTTATG
>JAIEPI010000120.1 GCA_019749855.1 Rickettsiales bacterium
CCTACGATTCGTATTTATGGTGATGATGGTAACATTGTTCGCAGCGCCGGTTTTTGCATCGGCGACTCCACCTGACCCTGCCGCTGCCCCCGCAGGTGGTGGGGCAGCAGGGGCAGATAATAACGAAACCAGCATTGAGTATGCGTCTAACGAGGCTGGCAGCAAAAGCGCCTGCCCCAAATTCAGCTCAGTGATTATGACGGTCACTTATTGCGTGCAAAAATCAGTGGTTAGCGCCACGGAACTCTACCTCGAGCCCATTAGTGACCTCATGCTACCCATTACCATGGCCACGCTGGTTCTGGTGGTGGCATTTTTTGGCTACCGGCTGTCCGTAGGTGAAACCGAGCTCAACCGCAAAACTTTTACTTTGCTCATCAAAATTGGCGTAGTCTTGCTTTTTGGCTATAATTTTGGCGGGTGGACACGGCCAACATTCAGCTCCATGATTAGCTTGCAGGATGCTGTCGTCACCACCTTGTGGAACACTCCGGACTGTCCGATCAGTGACTTCACCGCCGGAGCACCGAGTGAGGACTATATCTCCGTGGGCGGTGCCAATGTATGGGCCACCATGGACTGTATCGTTGGCAAGCTCTTTGGTTTCGGCGGCAGCTTCATCATTGCCACCAGCATCTTTGGCATGCTTGGTTCGCTCATTGGTTCGGGCACGATGGGAGTTATGGTGTTTTTCTTTGGCCTTTCCACCTTACTGACCATCTTTTTCTTTGCTCTGCGAACCGTTTATATCTTTTTGGTGTCCTATATTCTGGTCGGATTCCTCATCACCATATCGCCGATGGTGATGCCGATGATATTGTTTCGCACCACGCAGAATCTGTTTGATGCATGGCTGAAAAACCTGATGGGTGCCCTGCTGACGCCTGGCGTTATCTTCACTTATTTGTGCCTGGCCATTCCCTTGCTGGATTATGCTATCATGAGTGATGATAGCGAGAGTGGCAGTCTGAAGTCGGTTGTGAGCGACAGTGAGATTCAAAATGCCTATCGCAACCAGCAACAGCGTTGCTCCCTCTCAACCCAAAACACCGATTTTTCTTTTTACCAACAGATGGCTGGCTCAATAAATATCCAAAGCTGGGTACAGGGGCCGTTCCGCAACGTGCTGGTGCCCTCTAATTCAGCTGCCACCGATGGTTGTCAGTTTATGCGAACCACCTCGATGGATTTTGGGGCGAACCATGTCACCAAACTCACCGATATTGGCATGAGTTTAGTGCGTATTTTTCTGATTGGCCAGTTGGTGACAATGATGATGACCTTACTGCCTGAACTGGTGGCGGGATGGATTGGCGGCGGTCAGGCCTCTGCACGTGCCGCCAGCGCGCAATTGCCTGGGCAACAGCAATTAGGAAGCGCTATGAACAGCATGCGCTCGCGAATGTCACGAGGTGGTGGCGCGGGCGGTGGTGGCGGTGGGGCTATGGGTGGATTTAGCAGCCTGTTAGGGCGCAGGTAGGAGAGAAATAATGCAAAATAGCTTCAAACTGAGACAATTTCTGCACTTGATAATGATGACACTCATTTTGATGGTCACGTATGTATCACCCTCCAATGCCGCACCTGCTCCCGCCTCCCCTGCTCCCGCCTCGCCTGCTGCTCCCGCCTCCCCTGCTGCTGCCGGTGGAGCGTGCTACACACCCGAATCGGCGACGCAAACCTGTACGTACCATCCGTTCTTTCAGGTCAATAACCCGTGCTATCTCGGCAACCGAATCACCGGAGTCCTTGAGACGATCATCACACGTGTTGAAAAATCCGTTCAAAACGCGGCGCGCAGCATCTTTGATGCCATCAGCGAAAACAGCAACTTCCAGATTATTGTCGGCGCGTCGATGACGCTGATGATTATCTTCTTCGCCGTCGCGTTCATGTTCGGTTTTATTCAGCTGACCTTGGGTCAAGGGGTTATCCGTTTGGTCAAAATCGGCTTTGTGGTGTGGATTATCTCGCCCGGCCTCGGCTGGAGCCTGATGGAGGATTATTTCATTCGCTTTTTCAATGAGGGAACCAATTACCTCATTAATGCGATGATCCAGATTTCACAAACCGGCTCCGCCGCAGGTGCCGCCACGAATGTGTCACCTTTTCAGATTTTGGAGGGCACCATCAATCTGGTGTTTTCACCCAGAATGTTTGTCACGGCGGTGGCCAGTTTCACCACACCACCCTATGGTGTCGCCGTGGGTTTGGCGCTTATTTGGGCCATCATTGAGTTTGTCATGGCGCTGATGCGCGCCCTGCTGATTTATGCCCTCTCCATTATTGTCAAGGCCTTGCTCTTTGGCTTAGCGCCGATCTTCTTTGTGTTTCTGCTATTTGAAAAAACCAAGCAGCTCTTTAATGGCTGGATTAATCAGCTGATCAATTTTAGCCTCCAGCCAATCCTCATGTTTGCCTTCCTCGCATTCTTCTCGGTGATGATAAAATCCAGCGCCGAGGCCATTCTGGCGCGCCCTGATACGCATGTGTGTTATGTGCATTCCGAACAACAAGGCACCACGCCATTTAGCATTGAGGCCTGGCGATTTGTCTGTGCGGATGGCACCTCGGTGCGCCCTTATTCTGGTGAGCGCACCGCAACCGGCGCAATTGAATGCCCCACTGGACGGGTATCTCCGGTAAGCATCGTCGATATTCTGGTGTTTATGCTTATGGTGCATATCGCCGGTGCAGTCATGCGCATTATTCCGGGACTGGCGTCTGAAATGTCGCAGGGCATCACTAGACTTGACCAAGCGATGGAAGGGTTTAATAGTTTCGGTGGCGGGGCTGGTGGTGGTAGCCGAGGACTGGATAGGATGCAGGAGCGTCTGAATCGTCCGGCGGCAGCTCCGCCTAGCTAATAATTGATCATTTGGGCCCAATGGCGCAGGAGTTATAACAATGATGAAATCACTATTACTAATGCTTGCCTTAGCGCTGCCCCTGATTGCTTGTTCAGGCGAACGTGAGGACTTGAAAAGCCCGTGTGTGGGTGCATCTGATAGCCCTTGTGGCCCCAAACGGCTGGTCAACCAGTGGTGGCTTGCTTAACACTATTCTGCCCTTGCCCTGTAGGGCTTCCTGATGCAGCCTCGTGGCTAACGCCCAGTCAATCCGTTGTTAGGACGCGTGGTGGGAGGTAAATCCGCTTGATTTGCTTCTGGCTGTTGTTTGGCAGCCGCTAGCGAACGCACCGTACCCGCCGCTGTGCGCGGCCCAACTGCTGGCCCTGAGAGTCCTGTTTGGGCGAGCGAGCCACGCATCGAAGCCAAATCACCGGCGTTCAATCCAGCATTTAAAAGCGCACCAAACGCTGGTGCAGCAGGGCTTGGTGCCAACGCCATCTGTGGCGATGCCCCCCGTGCGGCGGCTTCACGCACCGCATTGCCAGCGCCAGCGGTTCGCGAACGGGTAGTACGAGGCCGCGGCGGCGGTGTCGCCGTCATCAACGCGGATGCGCTTGGTGCAGTGCCTGTTGTACCTGACATAAACGATGAATTCTCTTGTAGCGAACGACGATTCGCCGCCAATGCGGTGATCTCGTTCGCGGCTTGCACTTGTTGCATCCGCTGTTGTATCGGCGGAATGGTCGAGCCAGATGGGGCCATGGACGCTTGCTGTACTGTGCGGCCCTGTCCAGATGATAATACTTCGCTCGCGCCTTGATTCATTGCCGGCGCCGCCAACCCTAACTGGCGAGTTTCCGTGGTTGTCTGTGATTGTTCATGCAACCGTTGCAGAATTTTCTCCAGACCAATATGAACGGAGCCAAGCAGTTGGCCCACCGTCACATCGCCTGTTTTACGCCAGCCAGCCGGCATGGATTCAATCTGTTTAGCAATCGCCATGGCATTCTCAGAGCTGCCTGATTCCTCTGCATATTTAAGCGCTTGCAGTTTTGCCTGTACCGAGAGTTTACCCAATGCCTCAAAGGCGGTTTGTATCTCTTTGTCATAGAAGATCGCATCGTCATGCTGCGTGGCCCGCGCCGCTTGCGTATAGAATAACTCACTGAGTTTTTGTGTTTCGCTGAGCAATTTATAGACTTCTGATGTATCGACACGATCAATCAACTCTTCCAGCGGAACATCCGAGAATTTAAGCTTCAGCTTTTCCAAAATCTCGCGCGCCAGTTCAATCGCACGATCCTTCACTGCTTGACTCAAATGATCCACAGCGGAAAAAGGCACGACCGCCCCAGCCAGCCCCGCGCCGATATCATCAAAACTATGGCTGACCACATTCCAGCGCTCACGATCAGGCAGTACACCCTGAGCATCTGGCCGACCTCCATTCGTGGAATCCACATCACCACCAGTGCTCACTGTATCCAGTGGTGCATTAAGATTGCGTGGATCAAACGGTGTTTCATGCAGTGGTGGCAAACGCCAATGCATATTGGACCGATTACGCACAAAATTCAGTGGCACCAACACAGGACTCAGCAGGTTACGCACCGTTTGTCCATGTCGCAATTTTTCGTAAATCGCTGCCGCGCCATCGCCCTTCTCACCGGCACGAGAAAGTGAAACGGATGGGCCAAGATTGGGGACCCAACTCTGACCGCGATGCAACATCTGGCCAATATGCATGGCGATCTGGTTTAAAGAATGTGCGGCCTCGCGGTCTTTCGTATCGTTCTCGACATCACCGTCAGGAAAGAAATGATTGAGCAGAAAATTCCGCATCACCGCCAGATTCATCCGCAAATCTGCATACTGCTCATAGCGGCGATCCGAGGCATCAAAGGCTTTAGGCAAGTTGGCGAAATGCGCCAGAATCTGATCAAACTCGTAGCGTTTCGTGTTGAAATCCAAACCCGCACCAATGACGGCCAACTCGTGGCGAATCCAGGTGTTTTCGCGTGGTCTGACAAATTTCCCTACACCCGCTGGTGAGAATACCTGCTGCAACGCAGCAATACCCGACACATAGGAATTACTGACATCACTGTAATTGCCGCTATCCGCTGAGGCAGGAAAGCGCTCAGGAAGCAGTAGCTCAAGGATTGTTTCGCGGTCACGCGCATAGGGCACTGACAGGCCCGAGAGGCCACCGAGCATCTCTTCGCGCCGTGCGGCGCGATCATCGATGGGCGGGCGTGAAGAGCTATCGGGCATTTAGATATATCACGTTCAGGTTAACATTTATGACGCAGGCGCAGCCGCCGCCGCTGAGCCATCTGCATTGGTGGTTGCCGCGTTACCGAGCGCATAGACACACAGATCCTCAAAGGAGACGTTATTTTCCTGCGCAATTTTGAATAGTTTTTCAAAACTATCCATCACATCCTGTGGGATGGTACCGCCGCGCTCACTGGAAAGCCACGAAGACTGATTTTGTAGTGGGTGTTTTTTGGGATGCGGCTCGCCTATATAGACATGAAAAGGGTGTTTTTGCCCACCAAAATCGCAAGGTACGGTAAAGCGCTTCATAGCCATTCCTTTTTATAATAATCATTATATGCCATATATATTACCGCATTATGACAATGAGGGCTATGGCTTCAACTCATAAACACCGCGCAAATCAGGCACAGGGCGTAATTTATCGCATAATGATAATACCGTTTCAGCGGCGCCAAGAAATAAATACCCATGCGGTTCAAGCGCATCAGCCAAACGCGCAAGCACGGTCTTTTTGGTTTCCTCATCAAAATAGATCAAGACGTTACGGCAGAATATCGCATCAAATTTGCCGAGCACCTGATAGGAATGAAGTAAGTTATGCTGCTTGAAAAGCACCGCGTTTTTTATCACATCCTTGATTTTCCACTGATTACTTTCAATTTGCGTAAAGTATTTAAGAAGCAGCGTGATAGGCATACCTCGCTGCACCTCAAACTGCGTATAAAGCCCCTCTTTTGCCTTGTTGAGTACCTGTGTATCAAGATCTGTTGCCAGAATTTCAGGCGTCAGAGCCCCCAGAAGCGTGCGTTGCTCAAGTAACGTCATGGCGATCGAATACGGTTCCTGACCATTCGAACAGGCCGCGCTCCAGATACGCAATTTACCAGATGTTTTCTTATCCTTCATGCGAGGGAGCAACGTCTCTCTTAATTGATCAAAAGGCTTGGTATCACGAAAGAACATCGACTCATTCGTTGTCATCGCCTCGGTCACTTCACGCATCAAATTCTCATCGGTGCTTGAGCGACGCACCAGCGAAATAAATTCTTCCAGCGTTTGACATTTTCTTTGACGAACAATGGGTTGAAGACGGGTCTCCAACAGATACTCCTTATCAGAAGTAATGGATAGGCCTGAGCGTTGCTTGAGTAGTTGCGCGAGAAACTGGAAATCAGCGGGCTGCATGCACACCTCCGCCAAAGACCATCTGCAAGTAAGGGCCAATATCTGCCAAGCTGAGGATTCCCTTACAGTATCCATGTTCTGCAACGGCTCTTGGCATTCCCCAAACAGTGCTGGAAGCTTTGTCCTGCGCTACCACGGTGCCGCCCGCCTGCATCACCAGACGGGCACCTTCCATGCCGTCCTGTCCCATGCCTGTTAACACCAGTAAAAGCAGCCGGCTTTGATAGATTTCTACCAGCGATGCAATCATCGGGTCTGCCGCCGGACGACAATAATTGACCGCTGCATCCTGCCCTAAACGAATGCGTACGCCATCTGTTTCCTTACGAACACGCAGGTGGAAGTCACCTGGGGCGATATAAATGCATCCGGCTTTCACTTCCTCTGTCTCTTCTGCCTCATGGCAATTCAATCCACTGGCCTGATGAATATGTTTAGCAAGAATGGTGGTGAATGTGGCTGGCATATGTTGCGTCACAAATACCGGCACGGACTCAATGCTTTTGCCGATATGCCCAAATATGCTCAACAATGCCTGAGGGCCACCGGTGGATGAGGCGATGGCAAGTGCCAGTGGGCGTTGTAATGGCAAGCATTGTGTCGGTGTGTGCGGCAATCCGTCCAGTGCACCTCCAGTTGATACCTTCACTGCTAGTGCTGCATTGACGACTTTTGAACTATTCTGCGCACTATGCAGCGTTGAGATAAAAACATTTTTCTTTACAGCTGGTACACTTCGCCCTGTCAGCGCACGTATTTTATCGACTATTTCCTGATAATAA
Organism: Rickettsiales bacterium; assembly: GCA_019749855.1. Classification (GTDB taxonomy): domain Bacteria; phylum Pseudomonadota; class Alphaproteobacteria; order Rickettsiales; family UBA998; genus UBA998. Next base: position 7,103 of record JAIEPI010000120.1, read on the forward strand.
ACATCCGCTTCTTGCTGTTTTTGCCGTGAAGAGGGCTTTGATACATAGTCATTGGCACCCATCGACAAAGCCTTCAACGCTATGTCGGCATTACGCTCAGTGAGGGTTGAAGATATAAGGATTTTTGCTTCTGGTAGTAATCGCCTGATTTCAGGAAGCGCCGTAAATCCATCCATACGTGGCATTTCAAGATCGAGAATGACAACATCCACCGGAGATTTTTGTATTTCATCCAGCGCCATCTGGCCGTCAACAGCCGTCGCCGCAATCATAAAATCAGTCTGCTCGCCCAATCGACGACTGAGCATCCCGCGAACAATCGCGGAATCATCCACGATCATGATACGCAGTGGATTCATGTGATTTAGGTTATTAGGCGTCATAGAGAGTTAAAGGACACCAAGCTGGAGCAACTTGCCTTTCAATATGTCTTCATCAAAAGGTTTCATCACATATTCATTGGCTCCCGATACAATGGCTTCCTGAATATTGCTAATGTCGGTTTCGGTGGTACAGAAAATGACGATGGGTTTTTCGCCGCCCACTACGCTTCCACCACGCAAAACCTTGATGAAGGCCAGCCCATCCATGACGGGCATGTGCCAATCCAATAAAATTAATGAGGGATGATGCTGGGAGAAAACGCTCAACGCCTCCTCACCCTGCTCAGCCTCCACCACATGATAATGAAGTGATTCAAGCATGCGACGTGTGACCTTACGAACAATCTTCGAATCATCAACGACCATACAGGTTTTCATAAATCCAATTCCTAATCGTTAATATATTAACGATACTATACTTTAAACGTTAAGATTGATTGAATGTCCAGCAAAACGATCAGCTCGGAATCCAGCCTGAAAACCCCCGCTGCAATGTCTTTCCATAGGGTCTCAAGATTGGCAGGCGTCTTTTCAATTTGATCCATCGGCAGGTTTAGCACATCCCCCACACAATCAACCATAAGACTACACAGCTCATCATTATATTCAACCACAACATGCATGGCGGACTGTGGATTCTCAATCGGTGGTAAGCCAAGGCGCTGACGCATATCAATCACGGTGATAATACGTCCGCGCAAATTCAACGAGCCTGCTACCTCTTTCGCGGACAGCGGAATGGGTGCGATGCGCTGAGCACGCAGCACGTCCTGCACCATCATCACCGAGGCACCAAATAACTGGTTTGCAACCCGCATGGTGACAAAACTCTGCGCTTGAGTGGACACTCGTGACGCAAGAGCACCTGATGACAGAGAAACTGTCTGTAATGCATTGGACATTACGCTAACTCCCCGAATGTTAAAGACAGACATTCCGCTATGGATCTGATCAATCGTTCACGTTCTGTTTTCAACACAAAATCGCTCATCTGACTCTCTATTTTCAGACGCTCGACATCACTGTTCATGGTTGAGGAGAACCCAATAACCGGCAAATGAGCGAATTTTGGTGTGGCACGAATCAGACGCGTTAAGGTGAAACCATCCATCTCTGGCATTTCGATATCTGTCACAATGATATCGAATTTCTGTTTCTCCATAAGAGCCAGTGCCTCTTTTGCACTGGGAACGGCCGTCACCTGATAACCGACAGCACTTAAGAATGGGACCGTTAAGCTACGGAAAAACATGCTGTCTTCTACGAATAATAGCTTAACTTTTGAGGCTTGCCCACCCAGCATCCCCTCCACATTGATGTCCGCACCCGACCCCAGAATCTGACTCAGCAGATAGCCCACATCCACGACATCTGTTGATTT
>JAIEPI010000087.1 GCA_019749855.1 Rickettsiales bacterium
TAAGCAGACTCAATAATGGCGCGTAGCATCGAGCGCCCCATTAAGCCCCAAATATCTTCACCTTTTTCATTGCGTTTAGTGCCTTGGATCCCAATCATTTGATGGATAATGCGGCCAGCATAGTCGCCTTCCATAATGGTGAAATCCACATTCAAATAAACAGCCTGGCTGGATTTGCTTTGGGTAAACCAACCATCAGGACCATGGCCACCTGGTTTAATACAAACAGAGGCTTTTAAGTTGCTGCCCGTTGGAATTAAGCTAAATCCTTGGTTTTGCGGGGCATTGTTTAAATCATTTAAAAATGAGTAATCCATATTCTGTCTCCTTGAAAATTATTGCTTACGATGTTGTTTGATTTTGCTGAGTAGCCCTCCCAAATGCGGTGGCTCAATTACGTCGAGTGCACCACTGCGATCTTTGGCGGGGTAATCCCATTGATTGATGGTCTGACAGATAAAACAGCGTTTAGCCGGTTGATCTTCATTGGTTTTAATGCCAACCATGCTGATAACCTCATCCACAATGCCGGGGATTTCATTGGCAGTTTTGGCGCCCTCACACTGCGGGCTCCAATGGCTGCGATTAAATTCATCGAAACGTTGTTCTAAAATGCCAACAAAAATAATGTCTTTATTGGGGATGTGCTGAAATTGGTTAATCCAAGCAATCATTTCTTGCGCGAGTAAGCCATAAGCCGCTCTGGTGTCAGCTTTCCCATTACGCTCTGAAAATGCTTCCGGTTGAGATTTAGCCCATTGCAAACACAATCGTGAAGCAACCGTAATACTGTCGATAAAAACGCAGCTATAGTTCTGCACCAATTTAGGATCGCCATATTGACTGCAGACATGGGCATAATGTTTTTGGCTGTAAGGCTGCTCAGATCTAAGTGCAGGGTTAGGACCACCCAACAAGCACGCAATATCTCGTGCTTCTTCCCAAGTCCGCACATTAATGGAATCACCATTCCAGCTTTGAACAGCAAGCAATCCGGCCTCCATATCAATACAAAGTGTGGGTTGCTCTAAGGTGTTTAACAGACTCGTCTTTCCGATCCCAAACGGACCAAAAATCACCATCTTTACCCCGGTATGATTTTTTAAGCGCTCTTCAGCGCTAATGATTTTCAAGCTCATATTGTTTAATCCTCTTGAATTGAAAATTTGGGTTTACCGACTTGCACGGTTCTGGCTTCACTAAAGAAATTCTTTAAGGTTTCAGGCCACATCAGGTATCTGCGCTCATCAATGCTGTAATTGGCCTTGATGTATTGGCTACGATCTTCGGCAGGGATTTTGGAAATGAGATCGGTTAATTTGCTTTGATCCCAAACCACTTTCTTAGGTAAATCAGCGGTGATTTTGTGCTGGTCTTCGATAAAGTGGACTGTGCCGGTATCACGCCCATCTGCTTGCAGGGCATTTTTAGCTTTGTCTGCAAATTTCAGCTCAAGAGCATTATCTAGAATGCTTTTATGTCGTTTGACTTCAGCAGAAAGCCTATCGATACGCGCTTGCAGTGAAAGCAAATCGGCAACCGATAATTTGCTGATGTCCTCTGTTTTTGCTTCATCTAAAAAACATAATGGGATGATGTTAGTCATGGGCTTCTCCTTTGGTTGATGGTTTTATTCCGGTTTCAAGTTCCGTGTGTCCAACTTGGTTTAGGTAAGGTAATAGATCGATAAAGCAGGGTCTGAGCTGCTCCAAGATGCGGTAAATGGCAGCTCTGGATTTGCCAGTTAGGCTAGCAACCTCAGTAATTGTGTGGGTTTGCAGCAAGGTAGCGAATTCCCGCCAGGGTTCTGGCACTGCGCCAAGGGCTTGCGCGACATCAATGACAAAATCAAGATTTCTTTCGTGTGGATTTGGGATTGTATCGACCATCGCCACCCCAAAATCATCCACAATATCGAGTGATATGGTTGTGGTCCGTCCACCACGCTTAATGCTCAACCGGCGCTGGATCATATTGTTTGAGCGGCGCGTAATGATCTGATCGACAAAGGTGCCTAAACTGCTTTTTTCCTTGTTGTATTTGCCAAGGCAATCAAAGACTTCGCATAATAATTCCTGCTCAACGTCTTCGATTTCTTCGCTAAAAAAACAGGGCATTTGTTTTAAACGCCATGCGTGATACTGGATTTGTTTGACGATGGTATTGTCCATCCCTGGGTAACGATTTCTTGATCTCATCAGCGGTCTCCTTGATTGGTTTATGTCCTTCAAGAATGCCGAGAGGGGCTCTAATTCAGCAGGGACGCTAACTTTTCAAATAAGACCGCAGGCCAAGGATCAGCGCAGGTTTTGACTTTGGGCAGGATGAGAGATTCAGATCGAGGTAAAAATAAATAAGACCGCAAAAATCAAATGTTGGAATTTCGTGGATATGAGGTGTGAAATGGCTGGGTTAAGTCACTCAGATTGGATGGGGGTAAAATGATAAAAACAGGATTTTGGTTTGTGACATAGATTGATTTTCTACTTCCCGTTCCCGTCTTCCCGATGGGAAGTGCTCTAGCGGGAAGTGATCAGGCATCTGCTAATCCATTGATATATATGGGTTTCCGGACTTCCCACCACTTCCCGTTCCCGTTTCTACTTCCGGCCGGGAAGTGCTCGTAAACCCTTGATATATAAGCACTTCCCGCTTCCCGCCGGTTCTATATATACATATCCAATGGGAATGGCTATGACCATTTCCCATGGATGGAAAATATATCGGGAAGAAGAGCGACTCTAAAAATTAACCCGCACCTTTGTGATCTTATTTTTGTTATTAGCCGAACAGCTAAAATCTGTTTGCTGAACCTAACCTTTACTTAAAAATATTCAATCGATGGGATCGCACATGATGGACGCAATACTCGCTTTTGACTTAGGCATGCAAACCGGGTGGGCCTTACTCACAGAGGGTCGTATCTTTAGTGGAAGCGAGAGTTTTCATACCTCACGTTTTAGTGGTGGCGGCATGCGCTTTTTACGCTTTAGACATTTTTTGGATTCGCTAAAACAAAAAGCGGACATTAAGGCTGTTTATTTTGAAGAAGTACGCAGGCATTTAGGGGTTGATGCTGCCCATATTTATGGCGGATTTTTAGCGCATCTCACCGCGTGGTGTGAAGATCATGAGATCCCTTATCAAGGTGTAGGGGTTGGCACGATTAAGCGTCATGCCACCGGTAAAGGTAATGCCAGCAAAGAGGAAATCATCACGGCCATCAAAGCCAAAGGATTCAATCCGGTTGATTATAATGAAGCCGATAGCCTGGCATTACTGCTATGGGCGCAAGACAACATGGGAGTTAAACAATGAATGGCAAACGATTACTGGAGCAATCCATATCAACGATTGAAGAACGGCAAAAAATGTACGGCTCGCCCAAAGAAAATTTTGAGCATATTGCCAAACGCTGGTCACTGCTCTTGGGAATTACTGTAACACCCGCCCAAGTAGGACTGATGATGCTGGATTTAAAGATTGCTCGTCTACAAAAGAACCCTGGTCATTACGATAGCCTGGTGGATGTCGCAGGTTACGCTGCATGCTTAAGCGATCTGCGATAAATAAATATTTTGTTTAGGCGAACACATGGATACGCAATGCTGAATATAACTCTCAAGCAAACAATGCAAGGGTTTATTGAGTGATAGATGATTCAAACATTCGCACAAAAATAGTTAACATGATGCGGACGTTATTAATCGCAACGCTGAATAAAGGATTGGTAACAGAAATAAATGAACGTGAGATAGGGTTGAATGCTATGGGTTAATAAGCGCTCGAGAGGTCATAAAACAAATTACACCACAGGCGTGTCCTGGCATTGGTATGCACGGGTCCTCCCTGGCTATTAAGTTAGACGGGTGGCAGAGCCCCGGGATTTTACTAGCGTTAGAATTGGCCCAAACCTTGACACTTGACACAAATATTAAGGAACGGGTGCGCTTATGACAGAACTTCAAATACAACATATCCCCATAGACAATCTTATCGCATACGCCCGCAATCCCCGTAAAAATGATGCGGTGGTTGATAAAATGTGTGCCTCCATCAAAGAATTTGGTTTTCGTATCCCCGTCATTGCTAAAAGCGATGGCAGCGTTGTTGATGGCCATTTACGCCTAAAAGCTGCTAAAAAACTGGGTTTACAATTAATTCCTGTCATTTTAGCCGATGATTTAACACCAGTCCAAATCAAAGCTTTTAGATTGCTTGCCAATCAATCGGCGAATTGGGCTGATTGGGATGACGATTTACTCAAACTTGAACTGGAAGATTTGCAGGCGCTGAATTTTGATCTGGAATTAACCGGGTTTGATTTTGATGAAATACAAAAGCTCTTGGATGCAACCGATATTGATCTTGAAGAACCTGCTGAAGCCGATGCAGTTGATCCCGAAGACAACGTCCCAATCATCAGTAAGCCCGGTGATTTATGGATTTTAGGTGATCACCGACTGTATTGTGGCGATAGCACTTTGATTGATTCCTATAAAATTGTCCTAGAGGACGAGCAAGCCGATATCACGGTGTGTGATCCTCCTTATAACGTCAATTACGGCGCCAGCATCAAAGATACACTGCGCAATAAATCCCGCGAAAACAAACATAAAATCTTGAATGACAATCTTGGCGAAGGTTTTGAAAGTTTTCTCTATGACGTTTGCTCTAACATTATCATGAACACCAAAGGCGCTATTTATATGTGCATGGCAGCCTCTGAACTGGCGGTCTTACAAAAAGTATTTAAGCAAGCCGGTGGTCATTGGTCTACTTTTTTGATTTGGGCGAAAAATCATTTTTCTTTAGGCAGAGCGGATTATCAACGGCAATATGAGCCTATTCTTTATGGCTGGCCAGAAGGCGCTGAGCGTCATTGGTGTGGTGCCCGAGATCAAGGCGATGTCTGGTTTATCGATAAGCCCAGCGCTAACAATTTGCATCCAACCATGAAACCAGTGGCGCTCATGGAGCGTGCTATTTCTAACAGCAGTAAGCCTGGCGATATCGTTCTTGATCCCTTTGGTGGTTCTGGTACCACCTTAATGGCCGCAGAACATTCAAAACGTCGCTGCCGCATGATTGAGCTTGATCCCAAATATATCGATACCATCATAAGGCGCTGGCAATCCTACACTAAGCGTCAGGCTGTGCATGCTAAAACCAGCCAAACTTTTGATGAATTGTGTGCATGCCATATTGAAATGTAGGTTCTATGGAACTTATCAAGCAATCGCAGTGGGCAAAGCGACATGGATTTTCAAGACAATATGCGGGACAGCTGGTGCAAAGTGGCGTCATTCAATTGACAGGTGGCCTTGTGGATGTTGAACAAGCAGATGCCGCAATTGCTGCCTTACGTGATCCAAACCAACCACAGCGCCGCAAAAACACTTCTGATGTTACTGAGCTTTCAACACTTCTACTTAAAACTCGCATCAAAAATGAAATGGAACGGGGCAAGCTGCTTGAAGCCCGCGCCAAAGCAGAAATTGGTGAGCTGGTTTCAGTAGAAGATGTCAAAGTGGCTGCTTTTAATAAGGCCAGAATCGTTCGTGATAGTTTGATGAATATCCCTGACCGAGTAGCCTCGCTGCTTGCTTCCATTGATGACGCTCACAAAATTCACGAGGTGCTACTTCAAGAAATCCGAACTGCTTTGGAGGAATTAAGCCGTGACGTGTAAGCCTTATCACATGAGCTTTAATACAGGGCTGCGGCCTGATCCACTGCTCAAGGTTTCCGAGTGGGCTGATGGGTTTCGCATGTTATCGCAAACCGCGTCTTCTGAACCAGGCAGATGGCGAACTGAACGCACGCCTTATCTCAAAGAGATCATGGATGCACTATCGCCATCATCACCTGTTGAAAAAGTCATTTTTATGAAAGGTGCACAAATTGGCGGAACCGAAGCTGGCAATAACTGGATTGGTTACATCATTGATCAAGCGCCTGGTCCTATGCTGGTTGTTCAACCTACTGTTGAAATGGGCAAACGGTGGTCTAAAGGACGTTTAGCTCCACTGATTGATGATACGCCAGCTCTGCGCGATAAAGTTAAAGACCCACGCTCTCGGGATTCAGGCAACACCGTCCAAAGTAAAGAATTTACCGGCGGCATTGTCGTTGTAACTGGAGCCAATAGTGCCGTTGGCCTGCGCTCTATGCCAGTTCGTTATTTATTTTTAGATGAAATTGATGCCTATCCGGGCGATGCGGATGGTGAAGGTGATCCTGTCTCCCTTGCTATTCAACGTACGGCTACCTTTGCTAGGCGGAAGATTTTACTCGTCTCAACGCCCACCATTCAAGGATTAAGCCGTATTGAACGGGAATTTGAAGCCTCTGACCAACGTTATTATTGGGTGCCATGCCCACATTGTAATACATTTCAAATTCTAAAATGGCCGCAAGTGCAATGGGATGATGAGCCTTTAAACGCGCATTACGTTTGTATCGAGTGCAAAGAGAAAATCCAACATCACCAAAAGACATGGATGCTGGCGAATGGCCAGTGGCGTGCATCCAGTGAATCAAATGGTAAAATTGTCGGTTTTCATATTTCCAGTTTGTACAGCCCGGTTGGCTGGCTGAGCTGGGGGCAAGCTGCGCAAAATTTCTTGCATGCCAAAGAAAATGAACAACTACTTAAAGTTTGGGTCAATACTACCTTAGGGGAAACCTGGGTCGATAAAGGTGAAGCGCCTGATTGGCAGCGTCTGTTTGAACGTAAAGAAAATTACGCCATTGGTACAGTGCCATATGGCGGCCTTGTTTTAACGGCAGGTGTTGACGTACAAAAAGACCGTATTGAAGTTGAAATTGTTGCATGGGGTCAAAAACGCGAAAGCTGGTCTGTTGATTATCAAGTTTTTGAAGGCGATCCCGGTAAAGCTTCTACGTGGCAGCAGTTATCTGCTTTGATGAGCACTTTATTCCCCAGCGAAGATGGATTGGAGCGCCCCATCAGTATGATCGCTGTGGATGCTGGGTATGCCACTCAAGAAGTTTATGGGTGGATCCGTAGCCAACCACCTGGTCATGTGATGGCTGTTAAAGGTATCGACAAAGCCCTAGTGCCAGTGGGTGCACCAAGCCGTGTGGATGTCACCATTTTAGGGCAAAAACTCAGACGTGGCGCAAAACTCTGGCCGGTTGGTGTCTCTGTTTTAAAGTCAGAGCTGTATCACGTGCTCAAACTTTCACAAACCGATGAAGGATTTCCGGGCGGTTACTGTCATTTTCCAGCTTACGGACCTGAATATTTTAAGCAGCTTACCGCTGAGCAACTGGTGACCAAAATTAGCAAAGGCTATCCAAAACGTGAGTGGCAAAAAATCCGTGAGCGTAATGAAGCACTGGATTGTCGAGTCTATGCCAGAGCCGCAGCCATCGCTATTGGCGCAGATCGCTGGAATGAAAATAAATGGAAAAGTCTGATGGGATACAAAAAATCTCCCAATCCTGAATATAACCTTCCAAGAGAACCTATACGTCCCGCAAAGTCGCAAGGAAGACCGCGTGTGGTAAGAAGCCGTTTTATGGGATAGAAGAGACCATGTATACAGAAGATGATTTAGCGCAAATAGAACAAGCGATTACTAAGCTGCAAAAAGGCGAGCGCGTAGTTTCTGTCGCCTATGGCGATCATATTGTCAAATATGCGGAGGTTGACTTACGCGACTTGCTGAATTTGAGGCAGCGCATGAAATCAGAGCTTAAGGTTGCAGGCGTCTCGCCTAAAAGACGCATTACCTTTGCCACACATAAAGGGATTGTCTAATGCTGCTAAAATCACTCGCACAATTATTCAAACGTCCAAAAAGCAAAGCTTCCGCTTGGGATGCGGCTGGTTCTGGTAAACGCCTAACCTATTGGCAGCCAGAAAATAGCGCCATTAATAGTTTGCTTGGCATGCATCTATCAACGCTTCGTAGTCGCTCGCGCGATATGGTACGAAAAAATCCTTATGCCTCCAATATTATTGAAACGTTAGTGAGTAACGCCGTTGGCACCGGCATTAAACCGCAATCCAAAGCTAAAAATGCAGAATTTCGCAAACAAGTTCAATCCTTATGGCTACGCTGGACCGATGAAGTGGATAGCCATGGCGTTAATGATTTTTACGGTCTACAAGCCTCTATTTGTCGCAGCATGATTGAAGGCGGTGAATGTTTCGTGCGCTTTAGAGTTCGCCGCTCTGAAGATGGTTTATCCGTACCATTACAATTACAGGTGCTTGAATCTGAGCATTTAGACACATCAGCTGATCGGTTACTTTCTAATGGTAATTCTGTGCGAAGCGGTATTGAATTTAATAAACTCGGTCAGCGCGAAGCCTATTATTTATTTCGCGAACATCCCGGTGAAAAAACCTTGGTCTCTGCGGGCGAGTCAGTACGTATTCCTGCCTCTGAAGTATTGCATATTTATAAACCACTGCGTCCCGGTCAGATTCGGGGAGAACCGTGGCTTAGCCGCGTGCTGCTTAAACTGTATGAGCTGGATCAGTATGACGATGCCGAGCTGGTGCGCAAAAAAACCGCCGCTATGTTTGCAGGGTTTATCACTCGCCTTGATCCTGAAGCCAACATGATGGGTGAAGGTGCTGCCAATGAACAAGGGATGGCTCTTGCTGGTCTTGAGCCTGGCACCATGCAGCTTTTAGAGCCTGGCGAAGATGTAAAATTTTCCGATCCATCCGATGTGGGTGGCAATTATGAAGCCTTTATGCGTCAGCAGCTCAGAGCCATTGCTGTTGGGATGGGTATCACCTATGAACAGCTAACAGGCGATTTGACTAATGTTAATTATTCCTCCATCCGTGCGGGTTTGATTGAGTTTCGTAGGCGCTGCGCCACTTTGCAACATCATGTGATGGTGTTTCAATTTTGCAGACCCGTTTGGAATCGCTGGATTGAACTCGCTTTACTCTCCGGTGCCTTACCTTCTCAAGACAAAGATACCTCTATCAAAGATGTGAAATGGATCCCAC
>JAIEPI010000003.1 GCA_019749855.1 Rickettsiales bacterium
GCAAGCTAAATGAGTGTCCTTCGCCAAGATTAGTGGCGGTATCACCTCCATGTGAGCTGGCATTGAGATACTCCCCAATCTCAAGCAGCAAGGCGCGTGCTCGCGTCGTGCTAAGGCCATCAAGAACCGCCTGCAACTGCGGCAAATCCAAAAGTGTCAGTTCCAGCTCGGTGCCTTCGCTTTGCGCCTGTAATATACGCTTATTAGCAATATCCGCGAAGGCTTCCTTGTTCAGTGTGCCCGTCGTCGCGTCCTTCTGGCGCAGATCCTCACTCGTCGTATTGAGTCGGCGTGAGGTCACCGAGAGGAAAACATGATCCTCCATGCCGCTGTAATAAAATGCTGAGGCCGTCATGGGTAGTGGAGCATCCGGCACATGAGTATGAAAGGATAATGGTATATTTTCGAGCCGCAGTTTCTTGCTGATAACAGTGAGTAGATTGCCAATGACGGGCGCATCCGTAGGGATCACCAGATCCGTGATCGCTTGGCCAACCAGAGCCTGAGGCGAAACACCCAGCAAGCCCGATATTGCGCCATCAGCGAATAACACAACGCCGTGATGATCCATCTCTATTAAAATGTCTGCGGCCGCAAATGCGAATGCAACAAAGCGATCGCGTTCGCGTTTCATGGTATCAGTTGTCATGTGATTCGTATCCATTAGCAATGCAGGCAGACATGGAATTTTATATTCGTATCTTTTAAGTATTAGACAAAAATACTTATTAATACGTTAATAATGGACGAATAAAGATAGGGGGCGTGTAGGGAATTACTGCAAAATAACGATTTTTTGCGCCATGCTGCGCCCGTAATAAAGCGATAATTGCTCTAAAATACGCGGCTCAGAGTGCTGTACGAGCAGGGCATAGGCTCCGCTGGCCTGAATATGCAGGGCCATGGGCCCCTGCTGCCCCTGACGCGCAAGCTTTAATGGCGCGGTATGTTGGGCTAGTTCCTGTCCAATAATTTGTGCCCAGTCACGCACGATATTCCTCTCACCAAACCCTCGTTTGCGCAAACTCTCCGCCGCAGGAAAATACAGGGCTGATTCGAGGGTTTTAGGAAACAAACGCGTGCGCCGAACTTTGTCAAATGGGCCTGGTGCTGCATTGGAACGAGGAGGTTTTTTCATGCCGCGAGCATCGCATAATGTTTGATGGGAGCAAAGCTACGCCGATGAATGGGCGTAATGCCATGCTCAGCTATTGCAGCCAGATGTTTTTCGGTGCCGTATCCGGCGTGCTGATCAAACCCATACTGTGGGTACTGAGTGGCGTACTCCCGCATCATGCGGTCACGGGTGACTTTGGCAATAATCGAGGCAGCGGCAATCGAAAGGCAATGCGCATCGCCCTTAACAATCGTGGTGAGTGGACAGGACAGGTTGGGTCTCTGATTACCGTCAATCAGCGCCATACCTAATAGCTGGAATTGCGGCAAAGACTCCACGGCGCGCTGCATGGCGAGCAGGCTGGCGCGCAGGATATTCAGCCGGTCGATCTCCTCAACGCTGGCGATACCTATGCGGCAGGTGGCATGCTGCTGTAACTGTTCATACAGACGCGCGCGTTGTGTGACAGAAAGTTTTTTGGAATCGTTTAAACCGGCGGGGACGCTCAAAGGATTCAGAATCACCGCACCGGCAACCACCGGCCCCGCTAACGGGCCGCGGCCTGCCTCATCGACACCACACACAGGGCCAGCAAATGATTGTTCATAAGAAATATGAAGGGTAGGAGTCATGAGGGCAACCCTATGCTCAGTGCATCAGCGCATGTCATCGCCAACGCTTACTATGCTTCACGCTTAAAGGGAAGCCTCAGGCCATTGATTCTGAGACAGAGCGTCCAGCGTGGGATATGGGCGTTGCATCAGATAGCTGTAAATCCAGTAATCCGTCATAACGTTTTTCACATATTCGCGCGTCTCACGGTAAGGGATGCTTTCAATAAACAGCAATGGATCCTTACCCTGCATTTGATCCGCCCATGCCTGCATGCTGCCAGGGCCAGCGTTATAGGCGGCAATCAGATACACCAGATTCTCACCAATATAAGGCTGTTCCTGTAAGTATTTTAGGTAGCGCTGGCCCACACGTAGATTCACTTGCGGATCACGCAGGCCGCCTTTGAGTGAGGCGACGCTTAGAAAGGCATCGGTTGAGTCATTTGCCACTTCAACATCCAGCGCTGATTCCTTGTTGACCATATAATGATAGGTGGAAGGAATAATCTGCATCAAGCCCTGTGCGCCGGCATGACTACCTGCATCGGGATCAAAGCCTGACTCACGCCGCACAATCGCCAGTACCAGAGCTGGGTCCACCTTGAGTGACTGGCTCCAATTTGGCATCGGATAATGACTACGCACATCGGAAACAGCCATTTGACTCGCCAATGGCAACTGGACATCCGAGAGTTGTAACGCTGACGCTGTCCAGATGAGCGCTTGCTGCTCATGCGGCTTCACTTGGGTGAAGCTGGCGCGCAGAAGTTTCTCAGCATCACCCAACTGTCCCGCTTCATGCAGCACCGCCGTCATGGCGATGAGGCGCAATACCGGCTCACTTACTTGCTGAGTGGAAACCTCAGCATTGGCGGCCAGCACATTATTCATTTCATTCGCTGTCGCGTTAGCTAATAAACCATAAAAACTGGAATGATCCTGAGTGGCGGAAGCCAAATGTTGCTCTGCTTTGTCCTTATTTCCTGCTTTCAGTGCCAAACGATAGGCCCAGAAATGTGACTGAGCGCGCCATTCATCGTGCCCTTCACTCTGTGACCATGCGGCAATGGTAGCGAACGCACGATACGCATCATCCCCACGTTGCAGATGCAGCGCAGAGAGGCCCGCTAACCACCGCGCGCCCGGAAGTGTTTTTCTGGCGTTGGTGGCGAGAGTATTGGCGGCTTGAAAAGCGGCGCCATAATGGCCACCTGAAAAGAGACGTTGTGCACCTACCATCACCGAGCGCTGAGACGGCGTCATATTCGTCGTCAGGGATGCCGGTGCCAGACGTTTCGCCGCGGGCTGTCTCACGTCACTCATGAGCGGGTTAAGCGATGAGGCCATCTCAGGATTCATCGTCATTAAGCGCTTATGGATAACCGCCGCCTGCGGCATAAAGGCATTTTTACGCAACCAGTGGTGTAACTCACGGGAGGTGGCGGGGTTCGCGGCGTTCGCAAAACGTTCACCGAGCAGCCACGGCATCAGATCATGACGCTTTAATTGCTTTGACGCCGCATCCAGTTCCAGCCATTTCTTTTCATTATGAAGCGCAAACAAATGCTGATACACCAGCGCATCTTCTTTGCTAAGTGACTGAGAAGAAATATATTCCTTCAGCGTCATGTAGTCACCAACCGGTGGCAAACCTTCATCACTACCTTCGTAGATGGCTAAGGAAAATTCTTTGAGATCAATGGCTGATTGTTGCAAGAAAGCAGGCGCAGAGTGGCTAATGGCCAGCCACAGAAGCAGCGTATAGAGGCCTGCGAGGTACTGAGGCTTGCACCGACGAACTGCTTCGGTGATTGCCTGGAATCTTATATTCCGATGACGCATTGCGTTAGGCTGATACATTGAAAAAGTGTTAATCTCAAGCAATAAACATGCCCAGAGATACATAAATTTTTACATACGGCGCCTAACCTTATGTAATATAACTATTCTAATAAGAGGTACTTGATCACTTGCAGATCCGTCCACGCTTCCTTCTTTTGTGCCGATTGACGCAACAGGTAGGAAGGGTGAAATGTGACGCGCACCGGAATGGAATGGCCGCTCATATAACGGTTAGTATAGGGGAAATCACGTCCGCGCAGCTTGGTGACCGGACTTTTTTCATCAATCATGGATTTGGCAGCCGTACCGCCAATCAATACGACACGTTTTGGTTTCACCAGCGCGATGTGCTTTTCCAGAAATGGTAAACAAATGGCTAATTCCTCAGGTGTGGGGGGGCGATTGCCCGGGGGGCGCCAGAATAATGTGTTAGTGACATAAAATCGCCCACGTGGATAGCCAATAGCGGCAAACATCTGATCCAGCAATTTGCCGCTAATACCACAAAAGGGAATGCCATTTTTATCCTCATCGGCGCCCGGGGCTTCACCGATCAACATCAGGCCACTTTGTGGATCACCATCAGCAAATACGGTGTTGGTGGCCGTTTTTTTGAGTGCACACCCATCAAAATCCAGCACGGCCTGACGCAAAGCGCTCAGAGTAGTCGCCGCATCGGCCAGAGCGCGCGCTTCATCAATCGCCGCATTGGGCGAGGCGTGAGTCTGTGGGGAGGCGGGACGTGGCATGGCATTGACTCGTGCAGGTTCTCGGGTGATGGTGGGTAGTGTGGGGGCCGCAAGTGATGTTGCCGGCGGGGGACGCAGACGATTCACGGGCTGATTTTCGGCTGCTTCATCTACTCCGGCATCGACATACCATTGCAATAAAGCCAGATGTTCATTTTTTGTCATGTCTATACCCTAAGGAGATTGCTTTGAAATGCAAGCAACGACTGGATAAGATAGAGTCATGCAAAATAATGATGGGAAAAATGACGTGAGTGAGATGGAAATCATGGAATGCGATGTGGTGATTGTTGGCGCTGGCCCAGCGGGGCTGTCCGCGGCGATTCGTCTGGCACAAAATGCCAAGGCAGCGGGTGAGGAGTTATCGATCATCGTGGTGGAGAAAGGCTCCGAGGTTGGCGCGCATATTTTATCAGGTGCTGTGCTTGAGCCGCGGGCGCTCAATGAGTTACTACCAGACTGGAAAGAGCGCGGTGCACCACTGGAAACTGCGGTCACGAAAGATCGCTTTGCATTCATGACGCAGCGTAAGCTCATCACGCTGCCGACGCCGCCGCAAATGCATAATGCTGGAAATTATATCATATCGCTGGCTAATTTTGTGCGCTGGCTGGGCACACAGGCAGAAGCGCTGGGCGTTCAGATTTTCCCCGGATTTCCTGCCGCTGATGTCATCATTGAGGATGGCACAGTGAAGGGTATAGTCACCGGCAGTTTCGGCATCGGCAAGGATGGCAAACCGAAGCCTAGCTTTCAGGCAGGCATGCAGTTGCGCGCTGCCTACACGTTGTTTGCGGAGGGCTGCCGTGGCTCGCTCGCACAGCGGCTGATGGATCAATTCCAGTTGCGTCAAGGTGTGAACCCGCAAACCTATGCCATTGGACTGAAAGAACTGTGGGAGATTGATCCAGCGCAGCACCATGCGGGTGAGGTGTTGCACACGATTGGCTGGCCCACGCCGCGTGACACTTATGCCGGATCATTTGTTTATCACATGGCCCAGAATCAACTGTCGATTGGCTATGTGGTCGGGCTGGATTATCGCAATCCGCACCTCGATCCATATATGGAGTTTCAAACATTCAAGACACACCCCCACATCAGGCGATTACTTGAGGGCGGACGGCGCATCGCTTACGGTGCGCGCGCGCTGAATGAGGGGGGGTGGCAGTCCATTCCGCAACTCGCCTTTCCAGGTGGGGCGTTGATTGGTTGCGCGGCGGGCTTTTTGAATGTAGCAAAAATCAAAGGTACGCACACAGCCATGAAATCGGGCATGCTGGCCGCTGATGCGTTGATGCAGGCCCGTCAGAATCAACAGACCTCGGCAGTGCTGACAAACTATGAGCCTTCCATTAAAGCCTCATGGGTGGGGCAGGAGCTTCAGCAGGTTCGCAATATCCGCCCTGCATTCCGCGCTGGCCTGTGGGCGGGGCTTGCCTATGCGGCGCTGGATACCTATGTGTTGCGTGGCAAAGCGCCGTGGACGTTTCAACACCATGCTGACCATACCACGCTGCGGCTTGCCGCTGAGTGTCAGGCTCCACATTATGAACGTCCGGATGGCAAGGTGAGTTTTACAAAACTGGATTCAGTCGCGCTCACCGCGACCAACCATGAGGAAGATCAGCCCTGCCATTTGCAGCTGAAAGACGCATCAGTACCCATATCGTATAATTTGCCGCGCTATGACGCCCCAGAGCAGCGCTACTGTCCGGCAGGCGTCTATGAAATCGTTGAAGATTCTGGTGCTAAGCGATTGCAAATTAACGCGCAGAACTGCATTCACTGCAAAACATGCGACATTAAAGATCCCACGCAAAATATCGTGTGGGTGACGCCTGAAGGTTGCGGCGGCCCGAATTACCCCAATATGTAGAGGGCGGGGAAAACGTGACGAAATTTAAACGACGTCTTTGTAAGCAATGGCGAGACCAGAGGCTTGGTCCATGGCGAGGTCGCCTGATTCATACATGGCCGCAATATAGCGAGTGGTGCCATTGATATAAAGAACAGGCTTCACTGTTTTTCCACCGTATTTACGAAGCTCGGTAACGCGGCCACGGTTCTCTGGGTTGTTCTTACTGCTCATGGTAAAGCCCCTTGTAATAATAAATGAAGCGCCGCATTAGCATGATTTTGCCATGAACAGCAAGAGTAATTTGCAATATGAACATTTTGTGGAGTATAGTATCCTTCTCATTCACCACCTGATTGTCTTTGCATGTACGCCCTTTTTTTGCGCTATTCTATCGTGGGCATTATATTGATATTGCTTGTATTTCCTTTGCTTCGCTTCATTGAGCAGCCGTCAATATCACCTGTTACGCCTCAAAATGTTGCGCCAAAGCCTGAGACAACTCTCTCAGGGAGTTATCTCGCTGGACGGCATGCCAACATGTATGCTGACAATAAAGCGGCCACGAGATATCTGTCACAGGCCATGATGTATGCGCCACTGGATCGTGATTTGACCTCGCAGGCCATCCGTAGTGAGGTTCTGGATGGTCACATGGCGGAAGCCGTCACATTGGCACGTGAAAAAACGGCGCTTAAGGTCGATGTTCCGGCCATTCATCTGGTGTTATTCACCGAGGAATCACGGCAGGGAAACTGGGATCTGGCCAATAATCATCTGGCAAATATACGAACCTATGGCCTGCAAGCCGTCACTTTACCATTCCTCAAAAGCTGGCTGACACTGGCAAAAGAGGGGAAAGTTGTGCCGCCTGAGAGCGCCTTAAAGCTGAAACACAGTTTTTATCAGGCGTTTGTGCAGTATCAAAATGCGCTGCTCTACGATGTGGCAGGCAACAGCGTTAATGCGACCCAACATTATAATGAAGCTTTGGCGGATATCTCGATTGTGCCTGAGCGTTTTGTTTCCGTTGCCATGCAATTTTTCATTCGCCAGAATAATGTGGCGCGCGCTGAGGAAATCTATGCTGCTTATCAGGCCGCCAATATCGGTAATCTGAGTTTACAATCCACACCTGCCTCGTTGGTGATAACTGCATTAGAGCAGACAAAAAAAGACATGATGATTGCGACACCGCAAGATGGCATTGCTGAGGTGATGTTTACCATGGCCAGCCTGCTGCATAGCGAAATGATTGACCGTGAGGCGCTGATGTATGTGCGTTTGGCTCTGGCGATGAAATCCTCGTTTGCCGAGGCGACCTATTTGCTTGGCGAAGTGTTGGAGGATAGCGACAAGAAACAAGAGGCCATGGATGCGTACGCTGCGATCGACAAAAACCATCCACTCTACCGACGTGCCGCACTACGTCGTGCATTCTTACTGGATGAATCAGATAAAACACCGCAAGCCATGATGCTGTTACAAGAATTATCCAAACAGTTTAAGCAACCAAGCGATGTGTATTTGACCATGGGCGATATTCTCCGCAATGAGAAAAAATACAGTGATGCCGTCGTCAGTTACACGCAGGCAATTGACGCATTGGGAACCATCAAGCCGCAATTTTGGCCCTTGTTTTACACACGTGGCATTAGCTATGAGCGTGCTGGACAGTGGGAAAAAGCGGAAGCGGATTTTCTGCGCGCCCTTTCATTGGAGCCCAACCAGCCTGACGTTAAAAACTATTTGGCCTATAGCTGGATATTGATGAAAAAGAACCTTGATCAGGCCATTGATATGCTGGAGCAGGCCGCAGAAAGCCGACCGGAAGATGGTCATATTGTGGATAGCCTTGCCTGGGCGTATTATGTCTCTGGCAAAACCAATAAAGCGCTGGATGTGATTGAAATGGCCATCGAACTCATGCCGCATGATCCCACCGTCAATGACCATTATGGCGATATTTTATGGCAAAAAGGTCGCCGCACCGAGGCACGTTTTCAGTGGGAGCGCGCGCTGGCTTTTCATCCAGATCCACAGGACAAACTGGTGATTGAACAAAAATTGCGCCACGGCCCTGTGATACAAAAAACGGATGCTAAACGCGGGACAGATGCGCGTCATTCAGCTATTTCGGCGCAGCCATAGACAGTGCGCGTTGTTGGTCAATCTCTGGCGAAATTAAATCTCACGCTACATATTACAGGGCGCAGAGAGGACGGTTATCACCAGTTGCAAAGTCTGGTGGCCTTTACTGAAGTGGGTGATGAGTTGACGGTGCAGTCGCATGCTGCGCTGAGCCTTACTGTTAACGGGCCGCAGGCTGTGCAGCTGGGCCATTCGTCTGAGAATAGCATTCTCGTTGCTGCTTCTCGTTTGCGTGAAACCTTTCATGTGGATGCTGGCGCGCAGATGACACTCACGAAAGTTTTGCCAGTGGCCTCAGGCATCGGCGGTGGCTCAGGCGATGCCGCACTGGCGCTGCGTTTATTGGCCGAACTGTGGGGCATCAAACCAACGCATGCGGAATTATCTGCATTGGCGCTATCAATTGGTGCCGATGTTCCGGTATGTCTGCATAGTGTGAGTGGCTGGATGGAAGGCATTGGCGAGCAGTTTCAGGCTCTGCATTGCCCATTGCCTGAGAGTGCTGTTGTGTTGATTAATCCACTGATGCCACTGCCGACACCACAGGTATTTGCGCATTATCGTCGGCAAAACCCGCCATTCTCATCCACGCCCCCTTTGGTGTTGTCATTTGCCGATGTGGAGGCGCTTATTGAATATGTTGCGGCTCAGCGCAATGATCTCACACATTCTGCCTGCGAAATAATGCCAGAAATTTCCAC
>JAIEPI010000114.1 GCA_019749855.1 Rickettsiales bacterium
CTGTCGATAGGTTTTTCCCATAAGCACAACACCTTATCATAGTGTTGCACTTCGTTTGTGAACTTAAGGAATCCAGTCTGACTTTCCGCTGAATCCCAGCCTGCGCTGGGATGACAGGGATTCCCTCTCCCTCACTGAGGGAGAGGGCTGGGGTGAGGGTGTCCTTCAAGAGTCTTCATCTGTGACGCTGACCTTCAAAGAAGCTTCAACAGAGGAATGGAAGGTGCCTTTTACCACCCCTCACCCGCGCACGTGGTGCGCACCCTCTCCCCTAAAAGGGGCGAGGGTTAGCGCAGTTCCCCTCTCCCTTACAACGAAATCGTCATGGCAAGGCGGTAGGGGCTGCGATGACTAGCCCTACATGTGAATCACTTTACCGTAAGCATCGAGGGTGGATTCATGCATCATTTCTGAAAGGGTGGGATGCGCGAAGATGGTGTGCATCAACTCTGCTTCCGTGGTCTCCAGCGTTTTGCCAATCACGAAGCCCTGAATCATTTCCGTCACTTCTGCGCCAATCATATGCGCCCCGAGCAGCTCGCCGGTTTTCTCATCAAAGATGGTTTTCACCAGCCCCTCCGGCTCACCGAGCGCGATGGCCTTGCCGTTGCCCATGAAGCTGAAACGGCCCACTTTAAGCTTGTAACCTTTCGCCTTGGCGGCGGCTTCGGTCAGGCCCACGGAGGCAATTTGCGGACGGCAATAGGTGCAGCCCGGGATGTTCTCTTTCTTAATCGGATGGACGTCCTTCTGCCCCGCGATCTTCTCGATGCAGATGATGCCCTCATGCGACGCCTTGTGCGCCAGCCACGGTGCGCCGGCCACGTCGCCGATGGCATAGACGCCCGGCTCGTCGGTGGCGAGGTAATCATTCACCACAATCGCCCCCTTCTCCACCTTCACCTTGGTATTCTCCAAGCCCAGATTTTCCGTATTGGCGACGATGCCCACCGCTAAAATCACGCGGTCCACCGTCACTTCTTCCGTTTTGCCGTCGGATTCCAGCGTGCAGGTGACGTTGTTCTTGCCCTTCTTCATGGCTTTCAGCGTGGTTTTGGTGCGGATTTTCATGCCCTGCTTCTCAAACGCTTTGAGCGCGAATTTGGAAATCTCCTCATCCTCCACCGGCAGCACGCGATCCTGCACCTCCACCAGTGTCACCTCCGCGCCCATATTGAGGTAAAAGCTCGCGAACTCAGAGCCAATCGCGCCGGAGCCGACGACGAGCAGCGATTTCGGCATGTCGTCCGGCACCATGGCCTCGCGGTAAGTCCAGATCAGCTTGCCGTCCGGCTCCAATCCTGGCAGCACCCGCGCCCGCGCACCCGTGGCGATGATGATGTGCTTGGCTTCGAGATCGGTCACCTTTTTGCCATCCTTCTCCACAGACACCTTGCCCTTGCCTGCCAGCTTAGCGTGGCCGTCAATCACCGTGACCTTGTTTTTCTTCATCAGCCCCGTGACGCCCTTGGTGAGCTGCCCTGAGACGGCCCGCGAACGCGCAATGACCTTTTTAAAATCGAATTTGATATTATCCGCCGAGAAGCCATACGCATCGAGCGAGTGCAGAAGATGGTTGATCTCCGAAGCGCGCAGCAGCGCCTTGGTCGGGATGCAGCCCCAATTGAGGCAGATGCCACCCAGATTCTCCCGCTCGACCACGGCCACTTTCATGCCGAGTTGTGAAGCGCGAATAGCGGCCACATAGCCGCCCGGGCCACCACCAATAATTACTACGTCAAATGTGTTGGTCATGATCTATCCCAAAATTTCTTTAATCTATAAAGTCCATAAAGCTCACTAAATGAAAGCTTCATTTCCAGTTCATTCTTTAGAATCCTTAGTAATTCGTCCTTAGACGTTTTTCTTTCTTCCGCTGTTTTATTCCCATCAAACAAAACATCAAAAAATTGTTTTAGTGCGTTAGCAGCATTTTCAGAAACAAAAAGCCTAAGAATATTTTCGTGATAATAAACTTCAATAAAATGACTCTCTACCCATTTGGGATGATCATAATTTTTGTCTTTTGCATGAAGTACCCAGTAAGCTTCTACTCCCGATAAATGCTTAATAGTATCATCAACGGCTTTGTAAGCTCTTCCCCTAGTTTGATGCCACCTCCAAAGAAGAACACCCGAAAAATAAGTGGTAAAAATTGAAGCAACAAATCCTGAAATGGCCCCGACTAAAACTGACATCTACACCACCATCATCACCGGATCTTCGATGTAGCGCTTGAAGGCGGCGAGGAAGACGGCTCCGACAGCGCCGTCAACAACGCGGTGGTCGCTCGATAGCGTCACCGTCATCATGTTGACGGCGCTGAATTGGCCGCCTTTCACCACAACGCGCTCTTCACCCGAGCCAATGGCTAAGATACAGCTTTGCGGCGGGTTGATAATGGCGTTGAATTGCTTGATGCCGTACATTCCCAGATTCGAGATGGAGAAGCCGCCGCCCTGAAATTCTTCCGGCTTCAGCTTGCCTTCGCGGGCGCGCTTGGCGAGGTCTTTCATCTCGTTTGAAATCGCTGCGAGGGATTTCTGATCCGCATTTCTAACAATTGGCGTAATCAGCCCGCCATCAATGGCCACCGCCACCGACACATCGACATTGCAGAATTGCCGGATGGCCGCGTCCGTCCATGACGCGTTCGCTTCCGGTATATCCCGCAGCGCCTGCGCCACCGCCTTGATGACAAAATCATTCACCGAGACTTTGTACGCGGGCTTTTTGTCGGTACCTTTTACCGCCGCATCGGCGGCGGCATTGATACGCGCACGCGCCGCGTTCAGCGCGTCAATCTCGCAATCTACCGTCAGGTAGAAATGCGGCACGGTCTGCTTGGATTCCAGCAGACGCTTAGCGATGGTTTTGCGCATATTATTGTTAGGAATTTCGATGAACTCCTGCGCGCTACGTCCATAGGATTGCGCAACGAACGCCGCGCCTGAAGCTGACTTGCCGCCACCGGATTTCTTCGCGTCTTCCACATCCGCTTTCAGGATACGCCCGTGGGGGCCGGTCCCTTGTACCGAAGCGATATCAACGCCTTCCTGCGCCGCCACACGTTTAGCGAGGGGGGACGCCTTCACTCTCTCGGAGGAACCACTCCCCCCCTGCGGGGGAGTCGAAACCGCGGCAGGGGTTTCGGTGGGGGGTGTCTGTTTTCCCCCCACCAAATCCGTCTTCGCCGGATCTGGCTCCCCCGCAGGGGGGGAGCTGGTTTTACCATCACCCTTACCCGCATAATTGGCGACGGCGGAAGCATCCTCGCCATCAGCCAGCAGCAACGCGATAATGCTATTGACTGCCACACTCTCAGTGCCCTCTGGAACCACGATTTTGCCAAGAATGCCCTCATCCACCGCTTCCACTTCCATGGTCGCTTTATCAGTCTCAATCTCGGCGACAACGTCACCCGACTTTACTTTATCGCCCTCTTTCTTGTTCCATTTCACAAGATTGCCCTCGGTCATGGTGGGAGAGAGTGCAGGCATCAAAATTTCAATCGGCATCGTTTTCGTTCCTAGTCTTGGGTTATTTTAATGAATAGCTAACGGTGACACTGGCACGGATTTCCACTTCGCCAGCAGGTGGCGCCGCCACAGAGCCAGAATTCGTGGACGGAGATTCAGTATACGTCACCATATTAGGCAGAGGGGAAGGTATGGTAACGCCTTCCTCCTGAATGGCTAGCACTTCCACGGCTTCGCGGCCTGCGGCTTTGGCCAGACGCACGGCCTTTTTTTGCGCGGCTTCCACGGCTTTCACCAGCGTATCCTCTTTCAGCGACTGCTCCTGAGCCAACCCATAATCAATGGCGTCTATACGGTCGATACCGCGCTTTACAAGCATCTGCGTCATATCGTCAATGCGTTCCAAATCGCGGACGGTCAGCACAATAGTATGCTGTGCGATATAACCCTCCAGCTTATAATTGCTGGTGATGGAGTTATATTCGTTTTTAGGCTGGATGGAGGTCGATTGTGTGCGCACGTCCTTTTCCTCGATCTTAAAGTCTGAAACAATCTCGCGAAGCGTTTCAAGCAGACGATTCACCTCTGCCTTGGCTTCTGAAGCCATCTTGCCTTCACGGTACAGGGTAATGCGCAGGTCAGCTTTGTCCGGCACAGCGCGCAGCACAGCTTCGCCGCGCACGGTGATGAAGTGTACCGGCGACCCAACTTGCTGAGCCCCCGCCGTGTGTGCGGTAAGAATAAGGGAAATCAGCAGTGGCAAAAATAAACGCATAATTATGCCTTTCGGTGACCGGTAAAAAGCAGGCATCAGAATTTCAATCGGCATGGGGTCAGTCCTTCACTTATTATTTAGGGGCAGGGATGGTGTTTGGTTTGGTGTCGACTTTTAAATTAAATGAGGCAGAAACAGATGCGCTCACCACGATCTTTCCGGTCGGCACTTCTGTTGCCGCGGCAATGCTGGAACCAGCTTCTGCTGAGCGCTGCATCATCATGGAATTATTGTTTAATCCTTGCGGGTAATACGAACCGACATTTCCCACGTTGAGCGTCTCTAATGTCCCGAGCGTCACTCCCGCCGTGGCAGCAATAAGCTTCGCTTTTGCCATCGCATTCTGCACCGCTTCCTTTAGCACCGCATCATTTAAAGCGGCATTATCATTTACACCAAAACTCACCCCATCAATGCGGTCAACGCCTGCCTGCGTTGCTTCGGCGATGAAATTGCCGACTTTGCCAATATCCTTCATGGTAATGGTGACGGTGATCAGCGCATCATACCCTTTCAGGACACGCCTGGTACGGTAAACATCGTTTACTGTCAGATTTTCCACCGGCTCATCACGCCAGTCAGGCATAATCGTTACCGCTTCTGCCGCGATTTTATCGCGCGGTATCGCTAGTTTTTTGGCAATATTTATAATGGTATCGAGCTTCTTCTCCGCCTGTTTGCGCGCCTTTTCCACGTCGATATCACGCCCTGTGGCCGAGAGAGAAATGATCGCATAATCTGGGGTGACTTTCTGGTTGGCTTCCCCTTGAACAGAAATTTGCCCGGCCCAAAGCAGCGAGGGGAAAAATAGCAAAAACAGCAAAAACCAGCTTTTCATACTCACATTCTCCGGTAGCAGGTGTCTTTCACCGCCTGAATAATATCCGCCACTTGTGGTAGCGCCAGTTTTTCAAGATTCGCCGCATAGGGCAGCGGCACATCTTTGCCCGCCACACGCCCTACCGGTGCGTCGAGATCATCGAAACAGCGCTCCATCGCAATGGCGGCGATCTCAGAGCCGATACCCGCCACCGGCCAGCCCTCTTCCACCGTGACCACGCGATTGGTTTTTTTGATGGATGCAACAATGGTCTCCACATCAAGTGGGCGCAGCGTGCGCAGATCCACCACCTCAGCATTGATGCCCTCTTTAGCTAACTCTTCGGCAGCTTCCAAGGCTCTTCCTACCATGATCGAGAACGTGAAAATGGATACATCCGTTCCCTCGCGTTTAATCGCCGCTTTGCCAATCGGCACCAGATAATCCTCATCATCGGGTACATCAAAGGACTGCCCGTAGATTAACTCGTTTTCGAGAAAAATAACTGGGTTTGGGTTGCGAATGGCTGATTTCAGCAAACCTTTCGCATCGGCGGCGTCGTAGGGTGAAATGACCGTCAGGCCAGGCACATGTGCGTACCAGCTGGCATAGCATTGCGAATGCTGCGCTGCAACACGTGACGCCGCACCGTTCGGCCCACGAAACACAATCGGGCATTTAATCTGGCCGCCGGACATATAAAGCGTCTTTGCCGCCGAATTGATCAGGTGATCCATCGCCTGCATCGCAAAGTTGAAGGTCATGAACTCCACCACAGGGCGCAACTCCATGAAAGCGGCACCAACACCAAGACCAGCAAAGCCATGCTCGGTGATCGGCGTATCGACCACGCGCTTGGGGCCGAATTCCTGCAGCAAGCCCTCAGTGACCTTGTAGGCACCTTGATATTCCGCCACTTCCTCGCCCATGACGAAGACATTTTTGTCACGGCGCATTTCTTCCGCCATTGCATCGCGCAGCGCCACTCGTACGGTTTGTGTTGTCATTTTTAGCTCTTAGGTTACAGGTTTTAGGTGACAGCTTTTAAGGGGACGGGCTTATCGCTTTCCGATAAGCTTGACCGTAAGCCAAACAACATTTTGGTAATTTCATTCGATAGAAGTAAAAGGGAGTTCCCCTTATTTTCGTCTAAAAACTTCAGTCGCATGGATAAATAAACCTGGGTTTCAAGCTCAGCAAGGGACCCTCGCGCGATATTTAGATGATAAATAAAGTCACGCTCCGAATGACGGCTTCTTCCTTCCGCAATATTCGACGGAACAGAAATTGCAGAACGCTGCATCTGCGAGACTAAAATATACTGCTGTGCTTTTGGAAAAGCCTCAGTAGCCAAACAGACGGCTTCCGCCAAATCCATCGCCTTTTGCCACACCAGCAGATCCCGATAATTCTGCACCATCACTTTAACCTATAATCCCCTTAAAGCTATAACCTGTAACCTAATAGCTGTCAGCTATCCCGCACAATATCCGTCCACAGCTCGGATACATCCGGCTCCGGTGATTCTTTGGCAAACTCCGCTGCTTCCGCTGCCACAGCTTTTGCCTCTTTATCGATGGCATCAAGCTCGGCCTCAGTCATCCATTTCTGCTCCAACAACGATGCATGCAGATTGGTAATGGGATCACGATGCTCGCGGTAATCGGTGACCTCATCCTTGCTGCGATATTTCGCCGGATCGGACATCGAATGGCCGCGGTAGCGATAGGTTTTCATCTCCAGCAGGAACGGGCCATGCCCTTCGCGAACGTAAGCCACCGCTTCTTTCGCCGCGCGCCAGACTTCCACTACATCCATGCCATTGACCTGCTTGCCCGGGATGCCAAAGCCCTCACCACGCTGAAACAACTCCGTGGTGGCATGCGAACGCTTAACCGACGTGCCCATCGCATATTCGTTATTTTCGATGACATAGATCACCGGCAGTTTCCACAGGCTCGCCATGTTGAAGGACTCATAGACCTGCCCCTGATTCACCGAGCCGTCGCCAAAATAGACCACGCTGAGCAAGCCATTTTCACGGTATTTATGGGCGAAGGCAATGCCGGTACCAATCGGCACCTGCGCGCCAACAATCCCGTGGCCGCCGTAGAAATTCTTTTCTGTCGAAAACATGTGCATGGAGCCGCCTTTGCCGCGTGAGTAACCGCCGCTGCGTCCTGTCAGTTCCGCCATCACGCCTTTGGGGTCCATGCCGCAGGCGATCATGTGCCCGTGATCACGGTAGCTGGTGATGATACCGTCTCCTTCAACGAGGCAATGCTGTATGCCGGTGACGACGGCTTCCTGACCGATATAGAGGTGGCAGAACCCGCCAATCAATCCCATCCCGTAAAGCTGGCCGGCTTTTTCCTCAAAGCGACGAATCATGAGCATGTCACGATACATGGCGAGTAGCTGTTTTTTGTCAGGGGTCGCCTGCGGGGGGCTTTTCGATTTTGTTTCAACTGCCGTTTTGGCCATGGATTCGATCCTCATGAATAAGAGCCTTATGCTGCACTGCACAAAGGTTTTCTGCGGGTTAGCGAGGCATATTGACTATAATTTTTGTTGCTTGGCAATGAGAAAAATTCCAACCACTCTGATGGCAGTTTCACTTGTATTTAAGACAATCATCGACTTTGAGCCATGCATTATACGCATGCACCTTCATGTGATTTCAGCATGACGTTACTCAAAGCACACAGATTTTACGTGCATCTATAGTTGCACATCGAATGTGCTTCCTTGATTTTGTTGCCAGCATGGCAAGTGGGAAAGTGGACTATTCGTTGGTGACAACGATTTCGTCTTTACCGACGACGCCAAGATAACGGCGAGATTGTTCGTCGAGAAGATCACGATCGAGTGTCTCGGGACGCAGCAAACTCACACGATGTTCAAGCTTCTCACGCTCAGCGCGGGTTTTGTCCAGCTCGGCATGCAGCATGTCCTTGCGGTGCGACTGCACCAGCAATGCGTAAAGCCCGTGCTCGCCCTGAACGCTATGGAAAGCGAGATACGCCGTGGCTGCCGTAAATAGCAACCGACGGAGGGTGGTGCGAACCAGATGACGCTGCATAATGCTCTCAGGCGAATGACACCTGATTATATCGACGCTCAAGCGTGACGCAAGATACCCTTGCCTGCATAGTGGGCGTTGAGGCCTAATTCTTCTTCAATACGCAGTAATTCGTTGTATTTTGCCAACCGATCCGAGCGCGAGAGTGACCCCGTTTTGATTTGGCCGCAATTGGTGGCCACTGCAATATGGGCAATGGTGGCATCTTCTGTCTCACCGGAGCGATGTGACAACACCGCGTGGTATCCGGCACGCTGCGCCATTTCCACGGCTTCGAGTGTTTCACTCAGTGTGCCAATTTGATTCACTTTCACCAGCAGCGCATTAGCCAGCCCCTTGCGGATGCCCTCCGCCAAAATGGCGGGATTCGTCACGAATAAATCATCACCCACCAGCTGCAAGCGATGCCCGAGTCGTTGCGTGATTTCTGCCCATCCGGCGTGGTCATCTTCGGCGCAGGCATCCTCAATGGATATAATAGGATAGCGCGTGAGCAAATCCTCGTAATAGTCAATCAGCTGGCTCGCATCGAGCGTTTTGCCCTCACCCGCCAACACATAACGTCCGGCCTTGTAAAACTCGGTGGAGGCCGCATCCAGCGCCAGCGCCACATCGTCACCCGGGCGATAACCCGCCGCCTCAATCGCCTGCATGATATAGGACAGCGCCTCCTCGGATGAAGCAACATTGGGGGCAAAGCCGCCTTCGTCACCCACATTGGTGTTCAGTCCGGCGTCTTTAAGTTTTTTCTTCAATGCATGAAAAATCTCCGCACCCATGCGGATCGCTTCCGCCTCGCTGGAAGCACTGAGCGGCATCACCATGAATTCCTGAATATCGACGGGGTTATCGGCATGCGCACCGCCATTGATGATGTTCATCATCGGTACCGGCAGCACATGCGCCCGTGCACCACCAAGGTAGCGGTAGAGCGGCAACCCTGCCGACTGCGCCGCTGCCTTTGCCACCGCCAGTGACACACCCAGAATCGCATTCGCGCCCAAACGCGCCTTGTTGGGCGTGCCGTCCAGCG
>JAIEPI010000152.1 GCA_019749855.1 Rickettsiales bacterium
TCCGGCAGAATGAAATCAGGATTCTGATCATAAAACGCGAGCAGACGATCACCCCAGGCAGAGAGCTTGAAAAAGTAACTTGGCTCCTCGACCCATTCCACCGGAGCGCCAGTGGGCGCTTTGCCTTCAACCAACTCAGATTCAGCGTAGAATGCTTCATCACGCACGGAATACCATCCGGAATAACTTCCCAGATAGATATCGCCGTTTTCCATCAGCTTGTTCCATATAGCCTGCGCGGCTTTGATATGGCGTGGCTCGGTAGTGCGGATAAAATCATCGTTACTCAGGTTTAAGCCTTCCGTGAGGTCACGGAAATGCTGTGACACCATGTCAGTAAATTCCTGCGGAGATAAATTCGCCGCGACAGCTGATTTTTCAACTTTTTGCCCATGCTCATCGGTGCCGGTCAGAAACTTGACGCGGTAGCCATCCAGTCGCTTAAAGCGCGCAATCACATCACAGGCAATGGAGGTGTAAGCATGCCCGATATGCGGCTTATCGTTCACATAATAAATGGGGGTGGTGACATAAAAGCAAGGAGCAGTCGTCATGGAAAATTTACCTCAAAGCAGCGGCCACATGGTCTTTTCCACACAAGCAGAAAAGAACCGTCAGCAGCGCATGTTTTTTATTCAGATGAAGACGCTCAGCGTCCTTGAATAATGAGGTGCAGTTTTCCCACATCTCAAGCCAATAATCCAGTGATTTTCTGGCACTGAGGCTACGCAACACGTCCATTTCTCTGGGTTGTAAGCCTTCAGGGATGATGCTTTGCGAAAGCTTGATGCAGTGCGTCAGCATGGCGCGGATTAACCGTTCAGTGACGGCCCAACTGGGCGCCTCTTTGCCGCTGGTCATTTTTTCTGCATAGTTCAGTAGGGCTGAATCGTTACCCTTAGCCAGCATATCAATAATTTCATGATAATGCCGTTCTGCATGTTCATAGTGCAAAGTACACGCCAGACCGGCCGAGCCACCGGAAAGCGAATGCAGCAATGACACTTCTGAATCAGACGCATGCACGCCTTGCAAACCGAGAAGCTCAGAAAAGTCAGCATCATTCTGCAAGCCAAAACCGATCGTTTGGCAGCGCGAGCGGATGGTCGGCAATAGGCCACCGGACTGATGAGAAATCAATAAAAACAGACATTGCGGTGGCGGTTCCTCCAGCCATTTGAGCAGCGCATTCGATGCATTAGTATTGAGCGCATCCACCGGATCAATAATGACGATGCGCCAACCGCCCTCTGATGCGGTTTGTGAGAGTAGTTGCCCCACTTTGCGTGTGGCATCCACGGTAATTTCAGCCTTAAGCGCCGCTTTTTTTTCATCGTATTCCGGTGCCAGAACCAGCAAATCCGGATGTGATCCACTGCTGATACGTTGCGCGGCAGCATTGTCAGCGCTGATGGCCATGGTCGTATGACGAATGGGCGCTAGCGCATCACCAAAAAGGCTGGGCGCTTCATCCTCGATAACCGCGTGACCGCTTAAGATAAAGCGTGCCAGACGATATGCCAGGGTTGCTTTACCGATTCCCTGCGGCCCAGAAAATAATAAAGCATGCGGAAAACGGCCCTCATACCATTGCTCAAGCAATTGTGCTTCTTGCTTGCCAAGACCAATCAATGTCGTGGTGGCGCGGGGGTGATGTTGCGTGTGCATATCAGGATTATAAACAACTGGCTGACTGGTGAAAGCGCGAAAAACCTGAATGACATCTAGGTGGATTTAAGTTGCCGTGCATGGAATGCCGCGACAAAATCATCAAAACTGCCCGCCAGAATGGCCGTGCGCATTTCACGCATGAGGCTTTGGTAATAATGCACATTATGCCAGGTGAGCAGCATAGCGCCTAACATCTCGCCAGATTTCGTGAGGTGGTGGAGGTAAGCGCGGCTATATTGGCTGGCCGAACAGTCTGAATCCGCCTGCAGGGGACGTGTATCCTCGGCGTGGCAGGCATTGCGCAGATTCAGCTCACCTTCGGGCACATAGGCGCGGCCAAAACGCCCTGAGCGGGTGGGGATCACGCAATCAAACATATCAACCCCGCGCGCCACAGCCCCCACCAGATCCGACGGCTTGCCAACGCCCATTAAATAGCGCGGCTTATCGGTCGGCAGACAAGGCACACAATGATTCAGAACCGAAAACATGACCTCCTGCCCCTCACCAACGGCCAGTCCACCAATCGCATAGCCATCAAAGCCGATATCTAAAAGCTGGCGCGCCGATTGCTCGCGCAGATCCTGATACATGCTGCCTTGCTGAATGCCAAACAAGCCATATCCCGCGCGCGGGATAAACGAATCCTTGCAGCGAGCGGCCCAGCGCATCGAGCGTTCCATCGATCTTTGTGCCTGCTCATACGTGGCCGGATAGGACGTGCATTCATCGAGCACCATGGTGATGGTGGCATCCAGCTTGTGCTGAATATCCATGGCGCGCTCAGGCGACAGCACATGGGCGCTGCCATCCAGATGCGAACGAAACGTCACCGCTTCTTCAGTGATGGTACGGATATCACCCAGTGACATCACCTGAAAACCGCCGGAATCCGTCAGAATTGGCTTTTTCCATTGCATAAATTCATGCAATCCACCGAGACGCTCCATGCGCTCAGCCCCAGGCCGCAACATCAAATGATAGGTGTTGGCCAGAATAATCGGCGCGCCGGTGCTTTCAATCATCTCACGCGTCATGGCTTTGACGGTGGCGGCGGTGCCCACCGGCATGAAGACGGGGGTTGGAATTTCGCCATGCGCTGTACGTAATGTGCCTGCTCTGGCAAGTCCGCATTGTGCCTCAAGCGTAAAGGACAGACTCATGGTAAATCACCCTCTATGCGCTCAAGAAAAGAGGCATCGCCATAGGAATAAAAGCGATAGCAATGCTTCATGGCATGAGCATAAGCCGCTTTCATTCGCGCAAGTCCACTAAAAGCACTCACCAGCATGAACAAGGTGGATTTCGGCAAGTGAAAGTTGGTCATCAGGCAGTCCACCATTTTGAAGTGATAACCTGGCGTGATGAAAATCGCCGTTTCATCAAGATACGCACCGAGATTTCCCTGCTCGTCGGCAGCACTCTCCAGCAATCGCATGCTGGTAGTGCCCACGGCAATCACGCGACCACCAGCCTGACGCGCTGCAT
Source organism: Rickettsiales bacterium (assembly GCA_019749855.1). Taxonomy (GTDB): domain Bacteria; phylum Pseudomonadota; class Alphaproteobacteria; order Rickettsiales; family UBA998; genus UBA998. Next base: position 3,160 of record JAIEPI010000152.1, read on the forward strand.
TGATCATCGCTGCGGTGTCACTCGTGATTTCACCCCACTCGCTATGCATAACATGAGCTAAGGTATCATCAGCTTTCACTGGTAAAAATGTGCCACCGCCGACATGCAAGGTGACGTAAGCGATATGCACACCCATCGCCGCAATGTTTTGCAAAAGCTGTGTGGTAAAATGCAAACCCGCCGTGGGTGCGGCCACCGAGCCTTCATGCTCAGCGTACACGGTTTGATAATCCCGCACGTCAGAGGGTAAGGCCCGTGTAGGGCGTTTAATGTAGGGAGGCAGTGGCATATCACCATACGCCATGAGCCGCATATAGAACTCTGACTGATCAGCAGTATTAAACTGCAAAATCACCTGACCATTATCCAATTTTTCAATGACCGTGGCGGTGAAATCATCAGCAATAAAAAGGCTATCACCCACAGATAAGCGCTTGGCTGGTCGTGCAAACACCTGCCAGCGCGTGGGTATGATTTCCTTGTGCAGCAAGATTTCAATTTTTGCTGTGCCGCGCCTTCCAAACAGACGGGCAGGGATGACTTTGGTGTTATTGAAAACCATTACATCCCCTGCACGAAGCAGCGAGGTTACATCACGTACCTGCAGGTCATGGAATGCGGACTCATCCACATGCAGCAAACGCGCCGAATCACGTGGGGAGGCAGGATGCGTGGCAATCAATTCTTCCGGTAGCGAAAAATCAAAGAGATCAACGCGCACGTGAAATAAACAACGGTCTAATGGGTCGCAGGTTTGACATCCGTTTCAGGAACCGGCGCGGCATCCGTGCCTAAACGCAGCGAGACAATCTTGTCAGGATCTTCAACCGTGCCATTGGAGTTTTTATCACCTTTTTTGATGTTATCCACAAACTGCATGCCACGAATCACGCGGCCCCACACTGTGTATTGACCATCAAGGAAGTTGGAGTCTTTCAGCACAATAAAAAACTGGCTGTCCGCGCTATTAGGGTTGGATGAGCGCGCCATGGAAACAGCACCGCGCACATGCGGAAGATCATTAAATTCCGCCGCAATACGCTGCCCAGAGCCACCCATACCCGTGCCTGTTGGATCACCGCCTTGTGCCATGAAACCATCAATCACGCGATGGAACACCGTGCCATCATAAAAGCCCTGCTTCACCAGCTCCTTGATTCGCGCCACATGCTTGGGCGCTTTTTCAGGCAGCATTTCGATCACCACCATGCCGTCTTTTAATTCGAGGTAAAGGGTATTTTCCAAGTCCTGCGCTCCTGCGGTAAGTGAAAAAAGGCAGGCAAACACTGCCAGAATGAAAGTACGTAACATAAAAAGAGGCTCCCTTTTAGAACTGCCGAATATCATTGTAAATGGTAAATGCCATAAGCATCAGTATTAACGCAAAGCCAGCGCGGTAGCCCATCTCCTGATAACGCTCAGCCATGGGGCGCCCGCGTGCCGCTTGTAGCATATAATACATCAAATGACCGCCGTCGAGTGGCGGAATGGGAAACAAATTAATGAGACCAAGATTGGCTGACAACAGTGCCATAAACCACAACACCGTCATCCAGCCTTTTTCTAGCGCTTGCCCCGACATTTTAGCAATGCCGATTGGGCCTTTGAGCTCATCCGGTGTGCGCTGACCGGTTACAAGCTGACCGATATAATCAAATGTCAGCAAGCTCAGATCCCATGTCTTTTTTACTGATTCACCCACCGCGCGCACCACTCCCACATCCTCAAATGTCATGCGCATACTTTTAATGCCGATGAGGGGGCGTTTGGAGATATTGCCCAGCCCGTCGGATTCTTCAATGATCTGCGGCGTCAGCATCACCTCTTTGGGTTCACCATCGCGCTCATATAGTAAGCGCACTGGCTTTCCAACATTGGTAATGATGAGGAGAGGAATGTCGGTAAAGCGCGCCACTTTTTTTCCATCCACCTGCAAAATGCGGTCGCCGGATTGCAGCCCCGCGGCCGCAGCAGGAGACTCGGCAATGACATCACCCACCAATGGCTCGGTGGTTTCCAAACCATTGGTAAAAACAAAAAACGTGAAAATACCAATGGTCAGGATAAAGTTAAATAACGGGCCCGCCGTGACGATGAAGGCTTTTTTGTATAATGGCTGATAGTGAAAACTGACCTTGCGCTCAGCCTCACTCATAAGATTCAATTGTTCACTCTTCGAGGTGCTGGCTTCACTCGCATCACCGAACATTTTGACATAACCGCCTAGCGGCAGCAGGCTGAATTTCCAACGCGTACCGTGGCGATCATGGAAGCCAAAAATTTCGCGGCCAAATCCAATGGAAAAATCAGTGATTCGCACACCGCATAGTCGCGCTACGAGGTAATGTCCAAACTCATGGATGAATACAATGACTGAGAGGATCAGGACAAACGCCAGTGCCATGTGCGCGTAGGGGAGAATTATATCCATCATAGACCACAGGACTCTGAGAGTTTTGAGCGCACAGTATGGTCTATTTCAATGACTTCCTCAAGCGATTGCGGTGTTTTTCCTGTGCTGATGGCCATGGCATGTTCAATCATGGTCGCAATATCAGGAAACGAAATCTCGCCATTGAGGAAGCGCGCTACCGCCACCTCGTTCGCCGTATTGAGCACCAGCGGCGCATCACCACCGGCCTTCATGGCTGAGCGCGCGAGTCGCAAGCAAGGGAAGCGATCCTCATCTGGGTAGTCGAAATCAAGTCTGCCCATCGCTGCCAGATCCAGTGGCTTGCACGCGGTGGCCATGCGTGAAGGCCATGCCATAGCAAAAGCGATCGGCACGGCCATATCAGGATGACTCAGCTGCGCCAACACCGCACCATCTTCATAATGCACCAGACAATGAATGATGGATTGCGGGTGTACCAGCACATCAAACTGTTCTGGATTCAAGGCAAAGAGATGCTGCGCTTCAATCAGCTCTAACCCTTTGTTCATGAGCGTGGCAGAGTCCACGGATATTTTGGCACCCATTGACCAATTAGGATGCTTCACTGCCTGCGCCGGTGTGACGGCGGCAAGCTCTGGCTTGGTAAATTGACGGAACGGGCCACCAGAGGCCGTTAAGGTGATTTTGATGGGCGGGGATTTAGCATGTTCGATGAGCTGAAAGACGGCGTTATGTTCAGAATCCACTGGCAGCAAGGTGACTTTATGCTGCGCGCACTCACGCATCACCAGAGCGCCTGCAGCCACCAGTGACTCTTTGTTTGCCAGTGCGATGACACCGCCACGCCGAATGGCTTCTAGTGTCGGACGTAAGCCAGCTATACCGATGATGGAGGCGATGGTCCAGTCGGCCGGACGCGCAGCCGCATCCAGAAGTGACTGTGGGCCTGAGCCCGTGGCAATGGAGGTGCCCGCGAGCGCCTCTTTGAGGCGTGCATGATGTGCTGGATTTCCAATTGCCACGAATGAAGGAGCAAACTCCAGCGCCAGCGCAATCAGCGCCTCCACGTTGTCTTGTGCTGTTAGCGCTTCAATCGCATAGAGCGACCGATGTTGCCTGACCAGCGACAATGTGGTGGAGCCAACGGAGCCTGTAGCACCCAAAACGGTGATGGTGCGTGGCTGTGCGGTGTGTGCGAGCGTTAGGTGTGAGGTAGTGTTCATGTCAAAGAGATCCCGCCACCAAGGATGGCTGTAAAGAGGTAAAAAGGTGCTGCAAATGTTAGCCCATCCACACGGTCAAGAATACCGCCATGCCCAGGAAGCAAATGGCCGCTATCTTTGACGCCGGCACGACGCTTTAGCCAGGATTCAAAGAAGTCACCGGTTTGCGAAATGATGGCCAAAACCACTCCAAGCAGCAATGCAGAGAGTGTCGATGTTGGAAACACCAGAAAAGGCGCGAAGCTCATGCTGATAATTCCAGCTGCCAAAACGCCACCGGCCAACCCTTCCCATGTTTTAGACGGACTGATCGCGGGTGCTATTTTGTGCCTGCCCAATATGCGTCCAGCAGCAAACGCACCGACGTCGGTGGCAATGACAATGCACAAGAGATGCAAAACGGGAAGGGGGCTTGTTTCTGCTTCCAGCTCGGCAAAATCAGGGAACACTAAGGTGCGTAGCATCAATAAGGAAAGGCACGGTAAAAGAACATAGGCATAGCCAGCCAGTTGAAAACGGCGTGACTCATTTTGCGTCAACTCATTCCACTCCTGAATCATCAGCATGGCACACAGCAATATGAGTCCTGCAAAAAAGGGGCCACCCAGAAGCAAAAGTATAAGCACTGAAAATGCCAGCACTGTTCCGGTGAGAATACGCTTGTGTAATTCATTGCCCGCGTCGAAGCGTGACCAAATCTCACTCAGTGACGCCATAACGCCTCTCACGGTAGGAAAATTCATGGCAGGCATTTAAAAAACTGGTTTCAGTGAAATCAGGCCACAATGTATCAGTAAAATAGAGCTCTGTGTAGGCTGATTGCCAGAGTAGAAAATTACTCAGCCGCTTTTCACCACCGGTGCGTATTAGCAAATCTGGCGCGGGCAGTGGATAAGTATAGAGATAGGTTTCAAAAATATCCGACGTGATTTCCTGCGGGGTCAGCTTGCCTGAAAACACATCATTGGCCATGCAGCGAGCGGCATTAGCCAATTCCTGACGTGCGCCATAGCTGAAGCACACGGTAAAATCGAACCCCTGATTGGATGCGGTTGCCTGTTCAGCATCAGAAATGATTTTGTGTAAATCTTTCGGTATCAGGTTTGTTTCCCCAATAACACGAAGGCGGATTCCATTTTCCTGTATTAACGCCAGTTCACGCTTGAGATAAAATTTCAGTAATCCGAAAAGATCATTGATTTCCGTTTGCGGCCGCTGCCAGTTTTCGGAGGAAAAGGCATAAACCGTCAGATGCTTTATACCAATACGCGGACAAGCCAGAAGGATATTGCGCAATGCCTCGGCGCCCTGCTTATGACCTGCCGAGCGCGGAAGGTTCCGCTCGCGTGCCCACCGCCCATTTCCGTCCATAATCAGGGCAACATGATGTGGCACTTTAAGAGGTGCGCCAGAAACTGGCCGCACAAGTATTGTCTCTGTGGGCATCGAATCTGTTGTTGTCATGATGGCAATTGCCTTAGGCATATTTTTTACGTTTAGACCTTGAGAATGTCTTTTTCTTTTTGCGCAATCATCGCATCAATTTTTTCGATGTTGGTATCGGTCAGTTTTTGAATTTGCTCTGAGCGATCGTGTAATTCATCTTCGGAAATTTTTCCGTCTTTTTCTAATTTCTTTAACTGATCCATGCCATCGCGTCTTACATTACGAACCGATACACGCGCCTGTTCCGTATAACGTGACGCCACTTTCACCAGCTCTTTCCGCCGCTCTTCGGTCAGCTCAGGCAAGGGAATGCGCACTAATTGCCCATCCGACATTGGGTTTAATCCCAAACCAGCACTCATAATGGCTTTTTCAACAGCTTTCACCAGCGACTTATCCCATACCTGCACTGAGAGCATGCGGGCCTCGGGTACAGAGACTGTCCCGCACTGATTTAGTGGCATCACCGAGCCATAGGCCTCAACCTGCACGGGATCAAGAAGATCAGCCGAGGCGCGCCCCGTACGCAGGCCACTGAACTCATGAGATAGCGCATTGATGGCGCCTTCCATACGACGATTGAGATCATCAAAATCGATCATACAACAACTCCTACTTTGTGTCCTTGATGGTGGTGTAATGGCCTTCGCCCAATAAAACTCGCGCAAACTCGCCTGGCTGATGGATGGAAAAAACCAGAATTGGGATGTTATTGTCACGGGCAAGCGCGATGGCTGAGGCATCCATCACGCGTAAGTCCTGCGCCAGAACATCATAGTAGGTGAGGGATTCATAGCGCGTGGCGGCGGGGTCAATTTTGGGATCAGCGTTATACACACCATCCACTGTTTTGCCCATGAGAAGCGCATCGCAACCCAACTCGCTCGCTCGCAGTGCCGCAGCGGTATCGGTGGTGAAAAAGGGATTGCCCGTTCCCGCCGCACAAATAATGACGCGCCCATGCTCCATATGGCGGATGGCACGACGACGGATATAGGGTTCACACACTTCCATCATTTGAATGGCAGACAACACGCGCGT
>JAIEPI010000059.1 GCA_019749855.1 Rickettsiales bacterium
TGCTCTTCCGATCTCACCGCCCCATATCAATCTTTCGAGATAAGCACCGTCAATGACCTACTGAATCTTAGCCTTTTCTTCGCCCTTGCTCTGGTAATATCTCTGATTGGTGCGGCCAGCCGCTGGGACAGTGAAAATGCGCGCATTCGTGAGCGAAGATCGCAGGCGTTTTTTCAAATCAACCGCCTGACAAATAACGCGCAAACGATGGATGAGGCTATCCAGATTCTTCATCGCACTCTGAGTGAAATGCTTGAGATGGATCTGGCATTTTTTCTACCTGCTGTTCTCAATCGCGAGCTGATTAAACACGTGTTTCCTCACGATATGAAGATGTCTGATGAAACACAGAAAGCACTGGAACAATCATGGCGAGAAAAGAAAACAACAGGCATTGGTACACCAGACCGCTACCACACCAGTTGGCGCTTTGAACCGATGGTCACACATCATGGTGATGTGGGGGTCATGGGGTTTAAAGTGCCGCGTCACAGTCACGTGGATGTTTCTTTTGGGCGACTGACTGGAGCTTTGGCCGATCATTGCGCCACGATTATTGAGCGTGTCGAAATGGCACGCTCGATCGAGGCATCCAAGTTGCATGACGAGCGCGAGCAATTGCGCTCGATGTTACTATCCTCGGTCTCACATGATTTAAAAACACCGTTGGCATCGATTATCGGTTCACTCAGTGTCTATCATAGCATGCGTGACAGACTACCAGAGGAGCGTCTGCAAATGCTGACGCAAACTGCTTTCGAGGAAGCGCAGCGACTCGATAGTTTTATCACAAATATTCTTGATATGTCGCGCTTAGAGAGTGGGAATGTGACGTTCAAAAAAGAATGGGTGGATCCTATTGAATTGCTGCTGCGCGTGCGAAAACGCATGCGGCAAAGACTGGATGGACGGGTGGTAACAATACAGCCCTCAATAGAAGCAATTGAGATCGAGGTTGATGTGATGATGACCGAGCAGGTGATGCAGAATATTCTCGACAATGCGATTAAATATTCCCCCAAGGGCAGTGAAATCAGCATCAGTATGTTCACGACGGAGCAAGGCTTCTGCATAGAGGTGCGTGATCGTGGAAAAGGTATTCCTGAGGAAAAGCACGAAATGGTGTTTGATAAATATTCACGGCTTAAAATGGAGGACTCTTTGGTGGCCGGAACAGGATTGGGTTTGGCCATCAGCAAAAAAATTATTGATGCGCAGGAGGGGTCAATTTCGATCACCAACCATTCGGAGGGTGGCGCGATCTTCGCACTTAATTTTTCGCGGGTACGGCATGTTTATCCTGCAGCAATGGCCAATGTTTTATGATTTTTAACAGCAAGCATATTGTTGTCATTGACGACGCACCGGCCATTCGGACATTTTTGCGTATTTCCCTTGAAGGGCAGGGCGCCATTTTTAGTGAGGCGGAGAATGCGCATGACGGTCTTGAGTTATGTTCGCGCGTGAGGCCGGATATGGTGGTGCTGGATCTCGGCCTGCCTGATCGTGATGGTCTGGATATTTTACCAGAAATTCTCTCCTGTTCTGGCCCCAATCATCCGCCGTCAGTCATCGTATTGACCGTTCGTAAAGACATCGCCATGCGTGATGCAGCATTTACACGTGGCGCGGTTGCCTATGTAACTAAGCCCTTCATCATGGATGATTTGCTTGATGTGATGCAGGAAAAAATGGTGGTAAAAGAACGAGACAGCAAACCGCTCAGTGACTAATTCAAACGCCATATCTTATAGGCCAAAACCATGGCAAAACCTGTCCAGGCGAGGTAAGGCAGCAGCAATTGCGCCGCACCTCTTGAATGTCTCTCAAACTGTAAAATCGTCAGCATAATGAGCGGCAATAACACGATGATCCATGCAAAACCAAGCATCGGTGAGCGCAGACCAAAAAACAAATAGGACCAGACGAGATTTATCGCTAACTGAACACAAAAGGTGAGGAGCGCTGGGCCCACCGATTCATTATGCCGCAAAAGCCAGATACGCCACGCACTGATGGTCATTAATACATAGAGAATGGGCCAGACGACGCTAAAACTCCACCCTGGCGGCGTAAAACTTGGCCGCTTGAGTTGCTTGTACCAATCCATGGCATCCCCCTGCACGGGTAGCGCAGAGAGCCAGGAGACTAGAAGCATAGATAGTATGGCCATAACAAGCACGCGCAACTCACGGCGAGAAGCACGAGGGAGAGGCAGCCATGAGTAAAGTTTGGATGGCACAGTCTCTCCATGTAGTCCGTATTGTCTAATATATATAAGAATTACTGGCTAAATTCAATCATACTTGATGATGGTGCGTTCCTGATGCTCTGTCAGGCGGCGCAGGTCAAAACGCGAGTTGTCATGCTCTACTTTTCGTGAGAGTTTATTCAGCTTTTTGAGCATATAAAGCGGCACTAGCGTGATAATCAGAAACACACTGCCGCCGATCAATACTATGGTTAACATCGGTGTAGTATGGTTCTGTGATAAAGCATTTTGCGCAAGGCCGTAAGCCATTGCCAAAACACCAGCGAACAAAACAATAAATCCAAGTATAGTCAGAATGATGCGTTGTGAGCTTTTCATATGGATACCTCCAGTTGCCTTCACCGTAGGTGACAAATCATCAATGTGCCATTCCTTATAAAATCGGTAAATGTGACTGATGATTCATGGGGTGGGTACCTCATTCATACAAAAAAACATGGCCCCCGCTTTGGGAGCCATGCTTTAATGCGAGCTATTGTAGCTTGTTACGCTGAGGCAGCTTGACGTGACTCATCACTACCATTGAGTAATGCAGCATTTGATGGCTGCTCAATGATTTCCATGCGGTAGCCAATGCCAGGCTCAGTTATAATATATTCAGGATCTGAGGCGTTATCCTCAATCTTTTCGCGCAGCTGACTCACGTAAACGCGCAGATATTGCATGTCTTCGCTGTGCGCTGGGCCCCACACATCCTTGAGAAGCTGTTTGTGGGTGAGCATCTTTCCGCGATGGCTGAGGAAATAGCGTAGAAGCTCATATTCTTTGGGCGTAAAGAATGTTTTTTCATTACCCAGAAAAACCTCATGACGGACTAAATCCATGCGGATTTTGCCATTGCGAATTTCTGGCTCTCCCGCCTCTTTAGTCGCGGCTTTGCGAAGGTTCGCGTTGATGCGAGCGAGAAGCACATCGGGATTGAAGGGCTTGGTTACGTAATCATCGGCACCCAAATTCAATGCCTTGGTGATCTCGTCATCATTGTCACGAACGGACAACACAATGATCGGTAACTGCGTCCACCCACGCACTTCTTTAATCACTTCCTTGCCGTCGCGATCGGGTAGGCCGAGATCCAGCAGGATCATTTCCGGTTTTACCGAGGCCGATAACCGGATACTTTCATTTGCATTGTCACACTCCACCACTTTGTAACCTGCTCCCTCGAGAGAGATTTGCAGCAATTTGCGAATCTGAGGTTCATCATCCACGATGAGAATGGTGTTTTTCTTCTCGTTCATAGTAAGATTCCTTTTCATGAGTAACGAGGGTAAATTTAATTAACCCATGCCCGATTAATAGGTCACGGCACATAAAGAGAACATCATGAATTGATAAAAAACGAACAATGTTTTTTAAAGCGCTTCAACTTGACGCGTGAGAGACCAGCGAAACTCTGTCACCTTGGTGGTGATGTCGGTTGAGATAACAATTTGCAGGGTTTTCTGCGGCTTACCGTAGTAGCCGAGATATACGCTTTCTTCGATCTGGGTGGCTTTTGGCATGGTGCTGGTGAAATACCAGACCGAGCCGCCCACCGAAGACAATGAAATCGTGCCGTCTTTCTGCCGCTGGCAACGTATGTCCGGATGCAAATGAAAACGCAGGTTCAGTTTTAATTCGCCATCAGATTGTGCGCGTAACAATCGAAACACATCCATGCCGCTGAATTGCTGCCCACTCACATTGAGCCTTAATTCACGCTCATGCATGCCGTCCGCTTGTGCGATACTCACCATACGCGAGGTGCGGGCAATATGCTGTGAGCCATCATTAAGAAATGCATCGGGCTTGATGGTGGGCAATTCATCATCCGTCAGCTGGTAGGGGCGCTGTGGTACTGAGCCAATAGGGAGTGTTCGTGCCTCAAGAGAGAGCGTGGTGTGTGCCGCTGGCATGACGGATGCGGCTTGCCATGTAGTGCTGGTGCCACGGTATCCGCCGCAATTGACAATAAATCGCTCCAGACCATCACTGAATTCAAAGCTTCCCATGGATGGAGCACTTAACGCTAAAGGACGATGCGGCTGGCCGCACATTAAAATACACGCGTGGCCGCGCTCAAGCCGGAAAAAGCCTGAGGCATCCATGTGCGCGGGGACGGGCTCGCCATTATCAGATCGGCTGATCGTCTGTGCAATCAAATGCGGCTCCTCCATCAGGGCGCCATTGAACAGGCCGAGCCTGCCATCACCATGACAGAAGAATCGAAGGGAACTGCCCATCGCCATGATATGCGCATCCAAGCCCAGCGATTCTTCACCAATGAGCAACAGCATGTCACGCATTTCGATGAGATGACGCAGGATATGCAAATGCTCCTCAGGATTACGTGAGACGTGCATGCCATCATTCAGGATCAGCTCATCCAGGATGTTTTCCAGCTGCTCACAATACGCTCTTCGATCCAGATGCAGCATTGGAAGGCTGATCGAGGCAGCTATCAGCCCTTTGATCATCATCAGTGCGTCTGGCGGCTCTGCGTTTGCCAGATAACGCTGCATGTAACGGATGTCTGTAATCAGTGATCGTATTAAACGACGCTGGAAACGGATACTGCCGCTTTTCATCAGAAAACGACGATAATACAACCATTCCGCCACTCGAATTCCCAGTGTTTGCATGGCAAAGGCGCTAGGCAACAGGTCCTGCTTTTCAAGAATAAAGCTATTGATGAATTCTCGGGCAAAGCTCGCTGCCACTTTGGGATTCGACGTGGAGGCAATATCTTCGAGCCAGCGAAAACTGTATAAGTCGCGGTGCCAGGCTTCATTGGCACTCTCAACGTGCCAGGCGATGCGCCCTGCCATTTCCACATCGCAGCCCGCAAAGACAAAACGACGCTTGAGAAGTTTCTTGCCCATGATGTTGTTGTTGGGCCAGCGTGTGTTGGTGGGGCTGTCATGACCGCGAAGTGCCCGCGTTATGCTGGGCTGTCCGGCGGTTAGCCATAGCCATGCGAAACGTAACTGCAGCAGCGGCGACATCAAAGTGTCCTCTCAGCGATGGCTGCTTCTACACGCTCTGCAAGCGCATGCAGCAGGAACATATGTGCCTCCTGAATACAGGCGGTATCATTCGATGGAACCACAAACAGATCATTGGCAACGCCTGTCATCGCTTCGCCACGGCGACCCGTGAGCAGCACCGTATGTAGTTGATGCTGCTTGGCAACCGCCAGCGCTTTGAGAACATTGGGGCTTTGACCGGATGTGGACAATGCAATTAACACGTCATTAGCTTGGCCATAGGCCTCAATTTGTCTGGCGAAAATCTGCTCGAAGCCGTAATCATTGCCAATGGCGGTGAGCATGCCGCTATCGGCTGACAAAGCAATCGCGGGCAAAGCCTGACGTTCGCGGATGAAGCGCCCGACAAATTCACCGGCGATATGCATGGCGTCGCAGGCGCTGCCGCCATTTCCACATACTAGCAATTTTCCGCCATCAAGGAAGCATTGGGTGAGTCGCTCAGCGAGTTGGGTAAAAGGGGATGTATGGTTTGCGATGAAATCCTGTAGCGCCGTCGCGTGGGTCTTAGCCCGTAAGGATAACCATTCGTCCTCACTCATGCCGTGCCTCGCAGCGCCCTGATATTGGCGGCATACGTGCTGGCATCGCCCGTGAAGACGGCAGAGCCCGCCACCAGAACATCCGCACCAGCGGCAATACATTCACGTGCGGTATTGGCGTTGACCCCGCCATCCACCTGAAGATCAATGCTGCGGCCACTCTGCGTAATCATCTCGCGTATCTCGGTCATTTTTGGAAGCTGACTGCGGATGAAGGATTGACCGCCGAATCCCGGATTCACCGTCATCACTAAAATGAGATCCACCATATCCATGACATACCGAAGGGCCGAGGCAGGGGTGGTTGGCACCAGCGACACCCCGCAGCGAATGCCCTTCGATTTGATAGTTTGCAACGTGCGATGCAGATGCGGCCCCGCTTCTGCGTGAACGGTCAGGATGTCGGCGCCCGCATCCACAAAATCCTGAATAAACGCATCGACCGGCGCGATCATCAAATGCACGTCCAGTGGCTTGCTGGTATGCGGCTTCAGCGCCTTAACAACGGCAGGGCCAATGGTTAAATTTGGCACGAAATGGCCGTCCATTACATCCACATGGATATAATCCGCTCCCGCCTGATCGATGGCGCGCACTTCGGCGCCCAGCGCGGCAAAATCAGCGGACAAAATAGAGGGAGCAATTTTAACTGTAGGAGTCATGCATGTTTCTTAGCATAATTATTTTTGCCAAGATAGCGATGCGCCCCATCAATTGCAATGCCACTGGCAGAGGTCGCCTGAGTCGCATTAATTGGGGGATATTTTTTTGACACAAATGGCATAAAAACCATCAAGTCCCCCATATTCTGGCCAGTAGCATGGCAATGTGCGCAGACCACCCTCTGGTGTTATCCATGCGTTGGGAATGCCTAGTTTCTCGACGTCGATGGGGTAAACCTGTGCATCGGCATGCTGTGCAAGGAATCGTGCTATGTGATGTTCTGCCTCTTGTGGCAGCAACGAACACACGCAATAGACCAGCTCGCCACCTGCCGCCAACAGGCTCCATGCGTGCTCCAGCAGCACTATCTGCAATGCCGTTAACTCGGTTATGTCTGCGGGTGTTCGGTGACGTGCTACATCGGGATGGCGGCGCAGCGTTCCGGTGGCGGTGCAGGGTGCGTCCAGCAGGATGCAATCAGGGGTAAATTCAGGGGCGAAGGAGCGCGCATCCGCCTCCACGACATGGGCACTGAGCTGCATACGCTGCAGATTTTCGTGCACGCGTCCCAATCGCTGCGCTGAGCGATCCCCGGCGGTGACCTGTGCCCCAGCGGCCAGCATTTGCAGTGTTTTTCCTCCGGGCGCCGCGCACAGGTCCAGAGCCTGTTTTCCTCTCAGCGAGCTAAACAAGGCCACGGGTAATGACGAGGCCGCATCCTGCACCCACCAGGCACCCTCGGCAAAGCCAGCCAGCGACGTTACGTTGCTGGCGAGGTCACGACGCATGCTTCCCGTGGGTAGCAGCGTGGCCTCCAGCAATGGTTGCCAGTGCGCTCTGCTGTCCGCGTCACGACAGTATAGATCAAGTGGCGGCGTCACTAGATGCGCCTCAGCTATCTGCTTGACGCAGTCCTTGCCATAGGCCGCCACGAGTAACTTGCGTAACCATACCGGCAGATTATCTTCTGGTTTACAGGCTTTTTTCACCGTTTCGCGTGATTGTGCGATTCGCTTGAGTACCGCGTTCACCATGCCGGACGCCGCTGTCATGCCATGTGTTTTGGCAAGCGTTACTGACGTATCCACCGCCGCATGTGGCGGGGTATCAAGCCACAACATTTGTGCCATACCCAGAAGTAGAATAAGTTGTGCGCGCAGTGGAGGGCGCTTTTTGACATAGGTCGCTAAATGCGCTTCCATCGAGCCAAAATGTCGCAGCGTCGTCATCACCAGTGTGCGCGCAAAGCTGCGGTCACGCTCATCTAGCGTTGAGTGAGCATTGGCCAATGACCATGCGGCATCCAGCTCTCTGCCCGCTACAATCTGCTCCAACACAGAAAGGGCGAGTGCGCGCGAGGTGAGGGCAGGAGAGGTGGACATAGACAAGTGCTTAGCATGTGATTATGTTCTGAGGTATGTCCCAGACACCCACAGATAGCACCACCCCCGCCAAATCGCAAACAACGGATGATGACACCGCCATTGAGCTGGCTGAGTCATCCTTGGGTGCAACTAAAGAACATGGCGGGCCCAAAGGGCTTGAGCCGACCCGTTATGGTGACTGGGAGCGCAATGGACGTTGCACGGATTTTTGATGCTGGTCTTGCTGTCTCCGTCCAAAACCCTTGATGAAACGCCAGTGACTCTGCCTATTATGATGGGGCAGCCCGATTTTCTCGATGACTCGGCACTGCTGATTGAGCAGCTCAGGGGTTTTTCCGTGAGCGAACTCATGCAGTTGATGGGCATCAGCGATAAGCTGGCCGAACTAAATGTGGCTAGGTATCAATCATTTAGCGCGCCCTTTCATGTGGGCAACGCCAAAGCGGCACTTTTTATGTTTAAGGGCGATGTGTATGAGCCCTTATCACTGGACAGCTACAGCAGGGAGGATCTGGATTACGCCAATGCCCATCTGCGTATTCTCTCCGGGCTGTATGGACTATTGCGGCCCCTAGATCTCATGCAGCCTTATCGTCTTGAGATGGGCACCCGCCTTAAAAATCTGCGCGGTAAGGATTTATACGCTTTTTGGGGGATGAAGGTCACGCAAGCCATCAATGACGTTATAACTACACATTCCAGCCGGTTAGTAGTGAATTTGGCCTCGCAGGAGTATTTTAAGGTGGTGAAGCCCGCCGTCTTGTCGGCCCCGCTGGTTGATATTACTTTCCTCGATCAGAAGGGAAGCGCTGCGCCAAAAACGTTGGGGCTGTACGCAAAGCAGGCACGTGGCATGATGGCTGATTTCATTATACGGCAACGCGTGGACTCGCCCGAGGGCCTAAAAGATTTTAGCTCGGGCAATTATCATTTTGATGCTTCGCGCAGTGATGCTCAGACATTGACTTTTTTGCGTCATCATTAGGCGGTATTGGCCGAATCGAAATTTTAAATGGGCCTCATTTACAAAATCTTTAGAAAGTTGCCGCTAGATTGGAACACAATGGAGTAGCGTAATTTTAGACACTGGGTGACCCATGCAGGATTCTTTTCTAATTGCCGAATTATTATGCACCCGATTGTGTCACGATCTGACGGGGCCCATTGGCGCTGTCAATAATGGCGCCGAGTTCCTCGAAGAAGAAGATTTCGAGATGAATGCAGATGCGCTCAAGCTCATGACTGATAGCGCACGCGAGGCGGTGAGTCGATTGCAGTTTTACCGGCAAGCGTATGGCGTTGTTAAGGAAAGCGGTGATGTGGCACTCGGCGAAAAGAAAGAGCTTGTGGCCGGGTATTTGCATCAAACACGAGTTAAGCTCGATTGGC
>JAIEPI010000048.1 GCA_019749855.1 Rickettsiales bacterium
GATTAACCGCGGCAGGCGGCACGGCTTCCACCTTTTCAGCTGCGGCAGCGGTGCGTCAGGGTTTAGCAGAGGCGGGATTTTCAGTGGAGCGCGTGGCGGGTTACGGACGTAAGCGCCACATGACCATTGCCAGAAAAGCGGGTGTCAATGCGGCTCCCGCGTCTAAACCCGCGAATGTGACGGTAATTGGTGGGGGCATTGCAGGGGTAAGTGTGGCGCGCGCACTTGCGGATCGCGGGGTGCAGGTGACGCTTCTGGAGGAGCGGTCAGCTCTGGCAATGGGGGGCAGCGGTACTCCGGCGGCGATGTTATTTCCGCGTCTGGCAAAGCAGTGGACGGCCGCTGCGCGTGCAGATTGGGCGGCGCTTTACCATCTGCGGCGGTGCTGGCTACCCTCCAGTGCGTCCGATGGCTTGATGCAGATAGCTAAGAATCAACGCGGCAAACGTGACGCAGAAGGCTGGGCCGCGCTGCCTGCGCAACTCGGCATGCCTGAAGCGGTGATGCGCGCGTGTGATGCGGCGGAGCTGTCAGAGCGTGTGGGAATAACCATCAAACATGGCGGGCTTTTTATTGCAGATAGTCAGCTGATTTCCATGCCTGACTTAGTGCTTAAGATGGCTGAACATCCATTCATAAAAATTATCAATGGGGTCGGCGTTGAAAGTTTAGAAAAAACTGGCGATGGGTGGCTTCTCATGACGAATTGTGGCATCATGAATGCATCGCATGTCATTGTTGCCTGCGGCTCGACGGCGCTGAGACTCTTGCCCTTTCTCACACTTCCACTCGTGCCGGTGCGTGGTCAGTTGACACGGTTGCCCACCAGCGAACCGCTTAAAGCACAGCGCCTGCCGCTCGGCTATGGCGGGTATCTCTCACCGCCGGATGCTTCGGGGCATCATTGGTTGGGTGCCACGTTTGATCGCGGCGACTGTTCATCAGAACTCTCCGCCGCATCGCATGCGGAGAATATCGGGAAGCTTGGCGAAATAATGCCGGCACTGAATGTCATGGATACGACAACTGCAGCGCTGAGTGGCTGGGTGGGCCACCGCATGACCAGTCCTGATCGACTGCCGCTCATCGGGGCGGCGCCGAGTAGCGTTGACGCAGATGTCTCGGGGCTTTACCTCTCGCTGGCGCATGGCTCGCGTGGTGCGCTGAGCGGGCCACTGGGAGGAGAAATACTGGCCGCAGCGATATGCCAGCTGCCAACACCGGTGGAGCAATCCGTGCTGGGCACGTATGATCCCGCTCGCTTTCAGGCGCGCGCGAAGCGTTCGTTCTTACATTCAAGCAAAGAGTAATTAACCATGCAGCCCCCTTTACGCATTTTATTTGTGTGCACGGGAAACATCTGTCGCTCGTCGACGGCAGAGGCAGTCCTTCGCGCTAAGTCAGAGCATGCGGGTGTATCAGAGCATCTCGAGATCGATTCCGCGGGTACGCATGGTTACCATATCGGCGAGGCGCCTGATTCCCGCTCCTGTGCGGCGGCAGCGGCGCGCGGTTATCCGCTCGCTCACTTACGAGCACGCCAGCTTGTGTCAGATGATTTTTGCTCTTTTAATCTGCTGCTGGCGATGGATCGGTCGCATGAGGCTTTCATGAAGCACATGGTGCCAGCCGAGCATCACCACCGTGTGCAGTTGTTTTTACCCTATGGTGGCGTGCTTTCGCCGTTAGAGGTTGCTGATCCCTATTATGGCCCCAAAGCCGGCTTTGATGAGGTGCTCACGGTGATTGAGCAGGGATGTGACGGGCTACTGCGTCGCCTTATCAGTGAGCGCTAACCCTCGCCCCTTTAAGGGGAGAGGGTGCGCACCACGTGCGCGGGTGAGGGGTAGTAAAAGGCACCTTCCATTCCGCTGCTGAAGCTTCTTTGAAGGTCAGCGTCACAGATGAAGACTCTTGAAGGACACCCTCACCCTAGCCCTCTCCCTCAGTGAGGGAGAGGGAAGCTGTGTCATTCCAGCCTGCGCTGGAATGACAAGTTAATTCAAACTGAAACACGACCGTGACTTGACTTCATGCGACAGCTTGCTAGATAGCATGCAGTGTAGGGGACGTCTTTGCGATGGCTGACATTTGGGTACAAGCAACGGGTCTGACCAAGCGTTTCGGCGATATGATCGCTGTTGATGCGTTGGACCTAATGGTTAAAAAAGGCGAAGTGCTGGGATTCCTTGGTCCCAACGGGGCCGGTAAAACCACGACGATGCGCATGCTGACCGGCTTTCTCACACCGACGCAGGGCACCATCCATATTCAGGGCATTAACATTGAAGAAGATGCGCTGGCAGCCAAAGCCTGTATCGGTTATTTGCCGGAAGGCGCGCCGCTATATTCCGATATGACCGCCCGCCAGTTGCTGACGTTTTTTGGTCAGGCGCGGGGGATGAAACGCGGCCAATTGCGCGACCGCATGCACATGGTTATTGCGCAGCTGGAGCTGGAATCAGTCATTGACCAATCCATTGAAACGCTCTCCAAAGGCTTCAAGCGACGCGTCGGTCTGGCGCAGGCGATTTTGCATAACCCGCCGGTGTTGATTCTCGATGAACCAACGGACGGTCTGGACCCATTGCAAAAGCAGGAAGTGCGACGTCTGATTCAGGTGATGGCCAAGGATAAGGCGATTATTATATCCACGCATTTGCTGGAGGAGGTTGAGTCGGTCTGCACACGCGCCATGATTATTGCTGGCGGAAGACTGGTCAGTGATTCAACGCCGCTGGCCCTGCTGGAGCGTTCACGATTGTACGGCACGCTCCGTCTATTGCTTCGCGGGGTGGAACCTGAAAAGGTAAAAGAACAGTTGCTAAAGCTTTCATCGGTACGAGCGGTGGAGCGCATCAACTGCGATGATAAACATTGCGAATATCGCCTATTTCCCACCGCGCGCCATGTGGATATTGCGGAAGTAAGCCAGCTTTCTCACATGCAGCAATGGAAAATTGAAGGGCTGGAGACGGATCGTGGCAGTCTTGATGAGGTGTTCATCGCACTCGCTGCTTCCAGCGCGGGGAGACACTAATGCACGGACTCAATGCAGTATTTAAGCGTGAATTACTGGGGTATTTTCAAACGCCCGTTGCCTATGTTTTTCTGGTGGTTTTTCTCGTCGCAAGCCACGCATTCCCCTTTTATGTTGATCAGTTTTTTGAACGTGGAAAAGCCGATATGGCGCCATTTTTCAACTGGCATCCATGGCTCTATTTGTTTTTAGTGCCGGCGCTCACCATGCGGCTATGGGCTGAGGAGCGCCGCTCTGGCACGCTGGAATTATTGATGACTCTGCCTCTGCCATCCTGGCAGCTGGTGCTGGGAAAATATCTGGCCGCCTGGTGCTTTACGACGCTGGCTCTGGTGCTGACCATGCCGCTATGGATTACGGTGAATTATCTGGGCAAACCGGATAATGGGGTTATTCTAGCGAGTTATTTGGGCAGTCTGTTACTAGCGGGCGGCTATTTGGCGATGGGGGCCTGTCTCTCGGCCACCACTCGCAATCAGGTGATTGCCTTTGTGGTGACGGTGACGGCGTGTCTCGTCTTTACCTTGGCTGGCTTTCAGTTGGTGCTAAGCTTTTTTGAAGCATGGTTGCCGCAACCCATTGTTGAAACCATTGGCCTGTTTGGTTTGTTGACACATTTTTCTGATATTTCGCAAGGCATTGTTGAGTTCCGCAGTTTGTTTTATTTGGTCACCCTCATCTTGTTCTGGCTGAGCCTGAATTGGCTGGTGGTGGAAGCAAAGCGAGAGTGAGGAACCTTATGAGCCAGTTATTCTCGCCACGTCGAACGATGATTTACACCATGCTAATGGCTGTGGTCATTTTTGTAACCATTAATCTGGTGGCGAACCGGTTGCTGGAATCCAGCCGCTTCGATTTAACACAGCATCATCTCTTTACGCTATCAAGCGGAACGCAAGCCGTGCTATCCGCCATTGATGAGCCATTAACCGCGCGACTTTTTTATAGTGAAAAAGCTGCGAATGGGTATCCGATTATCCAGAATTACGCGACGCGGATGAAAGGCATGCTGAAGCAGTATGCGGCGCGCTCCAACGGGCGACTGAAACTGGAAATCATTGATCCGGAACCCTTCAGTGAAAACGAGGATTTGGCGGTGGCGCAAGGGGTGCAGGGTGTGCCGATTGACACGGCTGGAAACAAGCTGTTTTTTGGGCTTTCCATCACCAATGCCGTGGATGAGATTCAGTCTATTGCCTTTTTTAGTCCGGAACGTCAGTCCTCTATTGAGTATGATCTCACACGGATGATTGATCGTCTCTCCAATAAAAAGAAAGCCACGCTTGGCATTCTCAGCTGGCTGCCCATGAATGGTACGGCGCAAAGCCTGATGGCCGGGCAGGGGCCATGGGCCATTTATCAGCAGATGCAGGAGTTTTTTGACGTTAAAGTGTTGAAAAACGAGACGGACGCGATTCCACCGGAAGTGAGCGTTCTGTTGGTCGCGCATCCCGCCCCGATCAGCGATCAGACCTTATATGCCATTGATCAGTTCATGATGCGTGGCGGCAAGGCAGTGTTTTTAATTGACCCTCATACTGAGCTGGACGATGTGGCCGAAAAAACGTCTGATCTCTCGCCGCTGCTCAGCAAATGGGGCCTGAGCATGAAGGCTAAATATGTGGCGGGCGATATGGACGCCGCCATCCGTGTGGGCGCATCCGATCGTGTCTCGGCACTAGGCTCTGCGCCGAACGTGACCTGGTTGCTGCTGAAGAAACCCAACTTTAATGCCCATGAAATCCTCACCTCTGATCTCAATACCATGATCATGCCGACCGTCGGTATTCTTGAGAAAACCGAAGGGGCCACCGCCACCATCACCCCACTGATTACCACCGGAGCGCAATCCTTTGAGATAGAGCAGATTAAACTCATGTTTGCCAAAGAGGATCCCACCATTCTCATGGATGATATGCTGCCGTCCGAACATCCGCTGATGCTGGCTGCACGCGTTGAGGGAAAGCTCTACAGTGCCTTTGATAAACCGCCTGCAGCGATCGATGCCGCCACAGCGCCCACCGAACAGCTCAAGGAATCTCAGGCAGACGCGACATTTATTGTGGTGGCGGATACGGATTTCATACGCGATGGATTCTGGATGCAAAAACAGGAAGCTTTCGGCAGCAGTTTAACAACTCCCAGCGCTGATAATGGCGCATTTTTGCTCAATGCGATTGATTATCTTAGTGGCAATTCCGCCTTGTTTGGTCTGCGAACGCGCACGACGGATGATCGCCGATTCACGCGTGTTGATGCGATTCGCACGAAAGCGGAGTCACGCTTCCGTGAGGAGGAAGAGCGCTTGCGTGAAAAACTGCGCACGCTGGAGACGCAATTAGGTCAGTTGCAATCGCAAGAAGGTGGCGAGGCGTTGCTCAGCGCACAACAACAAGAGCAGCTGGAGAAATTTCGTGGCATTATGGTGGATACTCGTCGCGAGTTACGTGCGGTGCAGCATGATCTGCGGCATGAGATTGAAGCGCTCGGCTCGCGTTTGAAGTTGATCCATATTGGACTGATACCGCTATGCGTTTTGTTGCTAGGTTTTTGGCTTCCGCGCCGCCTCGGCATGAAGCGTCACTAAGGACTCGATATGGCACGCATGAACCGTACACCGCTGCTTCTATCACTTATTACGCTCGGTCTTGTGCTGACTGGCTGGTCGTTGGTGCAATCAAATCAGGCGCAGTGGGAAGCCAAAACGCAGGGTCTGGTGTTTCCGGCGTTGAAAAAATCACTGGGTGAGCTGACCGAACTAACGCTATCGGCAGGTGGCGAAAAGCTGACGTTAATGCGGGGAAAAAATAAGCAATGGGTGTTGCCGCAAAAATCCAATTATCCCGTCGATATGGGGCGCTTTCGCGAATTGCTACGCCAGTTAAGCGCCAGCCGCCTGCTTGAGCAGAAAACAGCGCGCGCGGAGAACCACGCACAGCTGGGACTGGATCAGGAGCACGCCACTCATATACGGCTATTAGCGGGCAAGACCGTGGTGGCGGACGCATTGATCGGCAGGCTCTCTGAGCGGCGTCAGGCGACGTATCTGAGGTTTGCGTCTCAGGACCAGACCTGGACGATGGATACGCCGCTCTCGCTACAAACAAAAGCCACCTTTTGGGTGCGGCAGGAAGTGCTGGATGTGGCGCCTGATCGCATCCAGCGTGTGACGATTCAGCAGGGGAGCCAACCTGCATTACACGTGGAGCGCCGAAGCAAGAACGAGCCGTTTCAACTGATACCGGCCATGAAAGAGACCAATGACAGTATCACCTATCAATTGAGCACCACGCCGCGCCTGTTTTCGCATTTGATGCTGACCGATGTGATTCCTGCGGCAGATGTGCTTGCCTCAAGTGCCGATGTGACGCGTATGGAAACGTTTGACGGGCTGGTCTTGAGTTTTCGCTTCAATGGGGAAGGCGAGTTGGCGACGGATCGCTGGGTGGTTGTCACTGCTACGACAACTGACGGTGCCGCGGAGCCCGTCACTCAGGAGGCGGCGGCCATTAATGCGCGCACGGAAGGTTGGGCTTATCATTTCGCACCCTACCTGATGACACAGCTGCGCTTAACGCATGATGTGCTGAAAAACTACAAAGGCCCATTGCCCGTGAAGTAAGCGTCTGAAGTAAGCGCCTGAAAAAAGCGTCGGGTTTATTCGACGTTTCGCAGCAGGTCGTTGATACCGGTTTTGGCACGGGTTTTTGCGTCCACCCGCTTAACTATCACGGCACAATAAAGCGATGGGCCTGAACTGCCGTCTGGCAGCGGGTTTCCGGGTAAGCTCCCCGAGACAACCACCGAGTAAGCGGGGACGCGGCCTTTGTAAATCTGGCCGGTATCACGATCAATCACACGGGTGGATGCGCCGATATAGACACCCATTGAAATGACGGCACCTTCTTCAATCAGCACGCCTTCGGCGATCTCAGAGCGCGCACCAATAAAGCAGTTATCCTCAATAATCACTGGATTGGCCTGTAATGGCTCCAGTACGCCGCCGATGCCGACGCCGCCAGAGATATGGCAATGGGCGCCGATTTGTGCGCAGCTGCCCACCGTCGTCCAGGTGTCAATCATGGTGCCATCACCCACGTGGGCGCCCACATTGACAAAGGAAGGCATCAACACCACATCACGCCCGATATAGGCAGAGCGACGCACAATCGCGCCTGGCACCGCGCGAAAGCCAGCCGAACGAAATTGTTCGTCGTTCCAACCCTGAAATTTTGAGGGAACTTTATCATACCAGCTGGTGGATGTGCCGGTTGCGGCAGGGCCACCGCTGTAGCGCTCCATTGGGTTCAAACGAAACGACAGCAACACCGCTTTTTTGATCCATTCATGTGTTTTCCATCCGCTGGCTGTTTTCTCCGCGACACGCAATTCACCGGCGTCCAAAGCGGCGAGCACTTGCTCCACGGCGTCACGGCTGTCGCCTTGCGTGGCAGGGGTGATGTCAGAGCGGGCATCCCATGCCCGCGCAATGCGTGAAGAAAGCTGTTCCATGGTATCCCTGCTGTGGCTAAGTTTGTGTGACGTATAGCAATCCTGTCGCCGCGCACAAGCAAGAATCACGCCGAGGGGTGTGCAAATGCCAAAATACCGTCACCGACAATCTGCACCGCCATTGCCGCCAGCAATACACCCAGCAGGCGTGAGAGAACAACGCGCCCCGTGGTCCCAAGCAACCGGTCAATGGGACTGGCCAGCAGAAAAACACCGAGGCATGAGCCAATCACAGCGGCCAGCACCAGCGTCAGGCCCAGATAATTGAGAATCTCACCATTGGCATGACTGGCTTGCAGAATGGTCGCCGTGATTGCGCCTGGGCCGGCCATCAAAGGAATGGCGAGAGGAAATGCGGCAATGTTTTGCGCGTGCTCTTTAGCAACGGTCGATTCCGCTGAATGTGCTTTGCGTGGTGCGCGTCGCTCAAAGACCATTTCAGCAGCAATATAGAATAACAGCAGCCCACCAGCGATACGAAACGCAGGGATGCCCACGCCCAGCGCATGCAGCAGGCGCTGCCCACCGAGCGCGGCGGCCAGAAGAATGCAAAAAGCAATCATCACGGCGCGCCACGCAGTATGACGGCGCATGGGCGGACTCATCGACGCTGTCAGCGCCAGAAATATAGGTGCCAGACCTGGCGGATCTACCGCGACAAACAGCGTTAGGAAGGCCGTTTTGATAAATTCGATATCCATCACTGTGATGCCTATGGGTGGTAATTAATTGGTGCGTTGACGCCGAGTTCTATGGTTGTTTGGGTGGAAAGATGCGGCAGCAATGCCAGTAAAGCATCCTTCTGTAAAGCAATACAGCCAGCGGTGGTTCGCCCATCATCATGCGGCAAGTGAATGAAAATGGCACTACCAGCGCCTGCTTTGGTGTGGGGTGTATTGTAGCCAATCACGAGAAAAAAATCATAGCAGTGGTCCTCACGCCATAATTGCTCATGCGAACCCGCAAAGGGGAGGCTGACCCGCTGATTATACTCAACTCGCTGCGGATCATCGCACCAGCCCATCTCAGGTGTGATTGCGTGCATGGGCAATGCTGTGCGGGGGCACTCGAGACGATCCGCACGGTAATAGCCTTCAATAATCGGGAAGCATCCCAGTGGCGTTGCCCCATCACCCTCGCGCTTGGTGGACGAAAAGCCAGAGCGCCCGAGCGTACAAGCGTAACGCATGCCGAAAGCATAAAGCGCGGGCTCATGAGTAACAATCAGCCGTGCAGCCGCCGTGTCACTGGCTGTAGCGCATGCGCTTGTCATGGGTCATCCTCGAGAAGAAGAATGATGGTTATTTCGTGATTTTCTTGTTGCTTGCCAGAGCAATAGACGGTGCAGCCCCCAGATGGCGCTTCACATAATCCATCAGCTGCGCCACGCCCATTCCCGCTTCTTCGTACTGCACTTCAGGCTTGTTCTGTGCCTGGAAGTAATCAGGGAGTGTCAACGAGTGTAGCTGTGATTTTGCACCAAGCCATCCCGCATTGGAGGCATAAGCGGTCACATGTGCGCCGAATCCACCAATGCTGCCGTCCTCGACGGTAACAACCAACGCATGCTCTTTCAGCAAGCGACGCAACAGTTCTTTATCGAAAGGTTTGGCAAAACGCGCATCGGCCACCGTGACTGAAATGCCATCGGCTTCCAGCATATCAGCCGCACGTGTGCAAGCTGCAAGGCGTGTGCCGAGGCACAGAAACGCCACCTGAGTACCTTCACGAATGATGCGGCCTTTTCCAATCTCCAGTATTGAGCCACGATCTGGCAATGCGACGCCCACGCCTTCGCCACGCGGATAGCGGAAGGCGAT
>JAIEPI010000024.1 GCA_019749855.1 Rickettsiales bacterium
GGATGATTTCTTTGCGGATGTTTTTGCGTTGGCCATGATTATTCTCCCGCTTCTTCGTCATAGGCTTTTACTGGGCGACCATGCGCGTGCTCACGACGCGAGATCAGGTCACTGATTTTAATGCTGCGACGCGTGGCAATGTCACGTGGCGCATGCAGCGTTTTCAACGCATCAAACGTGGCTTTTACCATGTTGTGTGGATTGGCGCTGCCTGTCGATTTTGCCACGACATCCTGAACACCTAGCGCTTCAAACACGGCACGCATTGGACCACCGGCGATAATACCAGTACCCGAAGGAGCGGCGCGCAGCATGACTTTGCCAGATCCAAAATGGCCACGAGTATCGAAGTGAAGCGTACGACCTTCACGCAATGGCACACGGATCATTTTTTTACGCGCTGAATCCGTGGCTTTCGTCACGGCATCGCTCACCTCTTTGGCTTTACCGGTACCATAGCCCACACGACCCTTACCATCACCCACAACCACCAGTGCCGCAAAGCCAAAACGACGGCCGCCTTTCACCACTTTTGCCACGCGATTGATCGACACTAATTTGTCGATCATCTCGTTGCCGGATTGTTCTTCGTTACGTTCTGAGCGAGCCATGAGGTTGTTCCCGTTGTATTAGAATTTCAGTCCGGCTTCGCGTGCAGCATCAGCCAACGCTTTAACCCGACCGTGAAAGAGGTAGCCACCGCGATCAAACACGATGTTTTCAATTTTTGCATCCTGTGCACGCTTCGCAATCAGTTTGCCGACTGATTTCGCCGCGTCAATGGTGCTTGGCTTAGTCACGATGCCCTTGATATCTTTATCAACAGTTGAGGCTGACACCAGTGTGCGGCCCTGCGCATCATCAATGATTTGCGCGTAAATATGCTTACCCGAGCGGAAAACGCTGAGACGGACTTTGCCACGCGCATTCTGACGCAGTGCATAACGCACACGCTCACGACGACGGTCAAATAATGCTTTAATAGTTGCCATTATACGGCTCCATGTATCAGTAACTAAATTATTTCTTCTTGCCTTCTTTGCGACGTACGCGCTCGTCATCGTAACGCACACCCTTGCCCTTATAAGGCTCCGGCTTACGCAACTGGCGAATTTCTGCCGCCACCTGACCCACGCGCTGCTTATCAGCGCCAGTAATTTCAAGAGATGTTGGTTTGGTCGCTACAATTTTAATGCCCTGAGGGATCACATAGCGGATTTCATGGCTGTATCCAAGCGAAAGCGCCAGAATATTATTATTTACCGCCGCGCGATAGCCGACGCCGAGAATCTCAAGGCGGCGAACAAAGCCCTCATTCACACCATGCACCATGCCGCCAATGATACTGCGCATGGTACCCCACATAGCGCGTGCACGCTTCGTATCATTCGCTGGAGCCACCGTAATTTTACCATCGGTAAAAGTAACGGTGACATCCTGAGTGAGCGCCGCAGACAATTCACCCTGCTTGCCTTTCACGGTGATTTTCTCAGGCGCCAGAGTCACTGTGACTGCGCTTGGAACCGGAACGGGTAGTTTACCTGTACGTGACATCGACTATATCTCCTAGAATACGCGGCAAAGGACTTCGCCACCGACATTCTGTTGACGTGCCTCAAAATCAGAGAACACACCTTTAGATGTCGACAGAATTTTAATACCAAGACCATTATAAAAAGGCGTCAGATCGCTAATAGGCGAATACTCACGGCGCCCAGGCTTGGAAATACGCGTGATCTCCTTAATAGCCGCCTCACCTTCATGATACTTTAGTTCCACTTCCAGCATGCGGCGCCCGGGGGCGGATTCGAGCTCACACCAATCGCGAATGTAGCCTTCGCGCTTCAACACATCACAAACATTCGCCAGAAGCTTAGAGTAAGGTGCTTGTACTTTGGACAAACGCGCACGCTGACCATTGCGTATGCGTGTTACCATGTCGGAAAGGAGGTCATTCATCGCCATAGTGTATCTCCTACCAGCTCGATTTAATCAGGCCCGGCAACAAACCGAACGATCCAAGATCACGCAATGCAATACGTGACAGTTTAAATTTACGATAGACAGCGCGCGGACGCCCTGACAACTCGCAACGGTTGCGATAGCGGTTCTTGGCGCTGTTACGTGGCAGTTCCGCCAGTTTGATTTGCGCCGCAAAGCGATCCTCAAATGACAGCTCTTTGTCCATCACCATCGCTTTCAGCTTCGCACGCTTAGCACCATGCTTCTTGGCCATGCGAGCGCGGCGGTTATTGATTTCAATCATGCCTTTTTTAGCCACGGGTGCCTCTCTTAATTACGGAAGGGGAAATTGAAACCGCTGAGAAGCGCTCTTGCTTCATCATCGGTGCGCGCAGTTGTCGAAATAATCACATCGAAACCACGTACTTTTTCCACCTTATCGTAGTTGATCTCTGGGAAAATAATATGCTCTTTAATACCAAATGCGTAGTTTCCACGGCCATCAAAGCTCTTGCCGTTGAGTCCACGAAAATCGCGGATACGTGGCATAGCAATATAGACCAGACGATCCATGAATTCATACATACGCTTACCACGCAGCGTCACCTTCACACCCACGGGAGAGTTCTCACGTAGCTTGAAACCAGCGATTGATTTCTTCGCTCGCGTGATGACTGCTTTCTGGCCAGCGATTTGCGTCAGTTCTTCTGCCGCTCCGTTAATGAGCTTAGAATCCTGCGCGGCTTCACCCACACCCATATTGAGGACAATTTTCTCAATGCGTGGAACCTGCATTTCATTCTTATAACCGAATTGGCTTTTAAGAGCGGGGCGAACAGTCTTGGTATATTCTGCGTGTGCGTGTGACATAAATTTGTTCCGCGTGCCTTATGCGTTAATCGTTGTGCCTGAGCGGCGAGCCACTCGAGTTTTAGTGCCATCTTTTTGGATGCTGTAGCCAACGCGTGTTGGCTTGCCATCTTTGGGGTCCACCAATGCCACGTTTGACACATGGATGGAGGCCTCCTTAGTGATAATGCCACCATTACCACCGACGCTTGGTTTGGTATGACGCTTCACCTGATTGATGCCAGCAACCAGCAAACGCGACTCCTTCGGCATCACCTGAAGGACCTTGCCTTTTTTACCTTTGTCTTTACCAGTCAACACGATGATTTCATCGTCTTTCTTGATTTTCATCTTTGGCGCGGTCATGGGTCTGTTCCTATATCAGTTGGCGTCGCTTACAGCACTTCCGGTGCGAGCGAAACGATTTTCATAAATTGGCGTGCACGCAGCTCGCGCACCACCGGTCCAAATATACGCGTGCCGATCGGCTCGTTCTGCTTGTTAATCAGCACGGCGGCGTTCTTGTCAAAACGAATGACGCTTCCGTCGGGACGCTTTACATCAAAACGCGTACGCACAATCACCGCACGATGAACATCGCCCTTTTTCACCTTACCGCGTGGTATAGCGTCCTTCACAGAAACGACAATGACATCGCCTACGCCTGCGGTTTTGCGCTTGGAGCCACCGAGCACCTTGATGCACATGACTTCACGCGCACCGGAGTTGTCGGCGACTTCGAGTCTGGATTGCATCTGTATCATGGTCGTCTCTCCTGAGTATCTGGCTTATGCGCCAACTTTTTCCATTACTTCCCATGTCTTAGACTTAGACATCGGACGGCACTCGACAATGCGAACCACATCACCGGTTTTAAACACGTTATTTTCGTCATGCGCGGCATACTTCTTTGAGCGACGAATCGTCTTTTTGTAGAGCGGATGCTTAATGCGACGCTCGACATTGACGATGACCGTCTTTTGTCCTTTATCGCTGACCACTGTTCCTGTCAAAATACGCTTAGGCATAACATCTTATCCTTGTTTGGGCCTTATTACGACTTATGCCGCTTTGGTTTTCTTGGTGCTGGCTTTACCAGCTTTCTTGGCAGGTACAACTGGCTGCCCATTTATTTTTTGTGTCATCGCGGTGCGGGCACGCGCAATGTCACGGCGCACTTCAGAAAAGCGGCCTGTATTAAATGTCTCGCTCGCTGCCTGCTGGAAACGCAGGTTAAATAACTCGCGCTTCAGGGAGCCAATCAGGTCTTTTATTTCGTCCTGACTTTTGGCGTGGATATCTTCCATTTTCATGATACTTCTCCTTCACCAACACGGGCGACGAATTTTGTTTTTACCGGAAGCTTCGCCGCAGCCAGTGCAAATGCTTCTTCTGCTACCTGACGAGTCACGCCGTCCACTTCAAAAATGATGCGGCCCGGCTTTACGCGAGCTGCCCAGTATTCGACCGAACCCTTACCGCTGCCCATGCGAACCTCAGCTGGCTTGGCCGTAATCGGCACATCCGGAAAAATTCGGATCCACACACGGCCAACACGTTTCATGTGGCGCGTCAGTGCACGACGTGCCGCTTCGATCTGGCGCGCTGTAATACGCTCTGGCTCGAGCGCTTTCAGGCCGAACGAACCAAAATTCAATTGGCTACCGCCTTTGGCGTTACCATGAATTTTGCCCTTAAAGGCCTTACGATATTTTGTCTTCTTCGGGCTCAACATACTGTTGGTTCCTAGTTACGTGTTATACGTTGCTTTGGCTTTATTCCTCACGACTGCAGCAACATGCAATCCTGAGTGTCTGCGGCTAGGCCGCCTTTGTATTTTGCTCTGTTTCCTGGACTCCGTGGATCTCTCCTTTGAAAATCCAGACCTTCACGCCGATGATGCCGTACGTAGTTTGGGCGGTGGCTATACCATAGTCCACATCCGCACGCAAGGTATGAAGTGGCACACGACCCTCACGGTACCATTCCATACGGGCAATCTCAGCACCACCCAAACGACCTGAGCAGTTAATACGGATACCCTCAGCACCGAGACGCATGGCCGACTGAACGGCACGTTTCATAGCACGACGGAAAGCGACACGGCGCTCAAGCTGTTGCGCGATGCCTTCAGCCACCAGCGTTGAATCAATCTCAGGCTTGCGTATTTCTAAAATGTTGAGGTTCACCTCATCACCCGTAAATACGGCAAGATCCTTTTTAATTTTGTCAATATCGGCGCCTTTTTTACCAATGACAATACCAGGACGCGCGGTATGAATCGTGATGTTAGCGCGCTTGGATGGGCGCTCAATAACGATTTTGCTAACACCCGCAGAGCTCAGCTTCTCTTTTAGATATTTGCGAAGTTTAATATCTTCGTGCAAACGCTTGGCGTAATCATCGCCAGCCGCGAACCAACGCGAATCCCACGTCTTATTAATCCCAAGGCGCAGCCCGATTGGATTGACTTTCTGACCCATTATGCAGCCTCCCCTTGTTCACGAACAATAATCGTCAGATTGCTGAACGGTTTTAAAATACGTGCACCACGGCCACGCGCGCGGGCATGAAAGCGCTTCATCACCATGTTTTTTCCGACAAATGCTTCTTTTACCACGAGGCTATCGACATCAAGCTGGTGGTTATTTTCCGCATTGGCAATCACCGATTGCAACGCCTTCTTCACATCACCGGAAATACGGCGGTGAGAAAATGTCAGTTGCGTGAGCGCATCATTCACATTCATGCCACGAATCATCTGCGCGACCAGATTGAGCTTACGCGGGCTGGTACGAAGGCGGGTGAGCACCACTTTCGCTTCCTTGTCGCTTTCCTTGCGGGGACGGGCTTGCTTACTCATGTTCTACCTGCTCTATTTCTTAGCTTTTTTGTCAGCGCCGTGACCAGTGTAGGTACGGGTAGGAGAAAATTCACCTAATTTATGGCCAACCATTTCTTCGGCGACCAGCACGGGAACATGCTTTTTGCCGTTATAAACACCGAAGGTCAGCCCAACAAACTGCGGGATGATCGTTGAGCGGCGTGACCAGGTCTGAATGATCTGATTACGACCCGATGCACGTGCTTCCTCTGCCTTTTTAAGCAGGTAGGCATCGAAAAATGGACCCTTCCAAACGGAACGCGGCATGACGGCTTCCTTCCTATTAACGCTTCTTCGCCTTGTGGCGACTGCGAATGATGAGTTTAGTGCTCGGCTTTTTAGGCGAGCGTGTCTTTTTACCTTTGGTCGGCTTACCCCACGGCGTCACCGGATGGCGACCGCCTGAGGTACGTCCCTCACCACCACCATGCGGGTGATCGATTGGGTTCATCGCCACACCGCGCACAACGGGGCGAACCCCTTTCCAGCGCGAGCGACCGGCCTTACCGTCATTGATATTTTGGTGATCAGGATTGGACACAGCGCCAATGGAGGCCATGCACTCAGAATTCACCATACGGACTTCACCGGAGCGAAGCTTCAGCTGAGCATAGCCCGAGTCTTTACCCACCAATTGGACATAGCCACCCGCCGAGCGCGCAATCTGCGCACCCTTACCTGGCTTCATTTCCACATTGTGAATGATGGTGCCGATTGGGATATTCTTCAGCGGCATCGCATTGCCTGGCTTGATATCAGTGCGGTCGGCAGCAATGACCTTGTCACCGGCCTTCAAACGTTGTGGCGCAATAATGTAGGCCTGCTCACCATCGTCATAGGTGATGAGTGCAATAAACGAGGTGCGGTTTGGATCATATTCAATCCGCTCTACGGTCGCAGAGATATCAAACTTATTACGTTTGAAATCAATAATGCGGTAGCGACGCTTGTGACCACCACCGTGACGACGCGCGGTAATACGACCAAGATTGTTACGTCCACCCGACTTTGTCAGACCTTCCGTCAATTCCTTGACAGGCTTGCCCTTCCACAGACCGGAACGGTCAACCTGCACCAGCTCACGCTGGCTAGGGGTAATGGGATTATAGCTTTTCAATGCCATCTTAACGTACTCCTGCCGTCAGGTCGATCGTTTGGCCCTGAGCCAAGGTCACAACCGCTTTCTTAATGTCAGAGCGTTGACCAGGAAGACCACGAAAACGCTTGGTTTTCCCTTTGATGCTCACCGTGTTAACATTGACAACCGTGACACCAAAAATCTCCTCAACCGCTTGCTTGATTAACGGCTTGGTCGCATCAGTGCGCACCTTGAAGGTGACCTTGTTGTGTTCGCTGCCCATGGTCGATTTTTCCGTTACCACAGGACGCGAGATGACGTCGTAGAGAGCCGAGTTAGAAACCTTGCCCTTCACATTGTCTTTCTTTGTCGCCGTTTTTTTAGGGGCGGTTTTTTTCACAGATTCTTTTTTTGCAGCTACGGCGTTCATGCGAGTCGAGCCTCCAGCGTTTCAACCGCCGCCCGCGTGAGCACCAGCTCTTTGTGGCGAAGGATGTCGTAAACATTGATGCCAACCTGCGGCAACACGTCTACATGTTTAATGTTACGCGAAGCGAGTGCAAAATTCACATCAACAGTGACGTCAATAATGAGCGGCTTCTGCCAGCCTTGCTTGGTAATTGCCGCAGCGAGGCCCTTGGCTTTGGCATCTGCGACTGCGGTGCCCTCAAGAATAATCAAGCTGCCTTCCGCCTGTTTGGCTGAGAGCGCATGGCGGAGGCCAAGTTTGCGGAATTTTTTGGTCAGGTCATACGCATGACTACGCACCACGGGACCGAATGAAATACCGCCACCGACCCATTGCGTGGAGCGACGCGAACCCGCGCGCGCCTTACCGGAGCCTTTTTGCTTCCAAGGCTTTTTCGTGGTGCCACTCACATCGCTACGCCCCTTGGTCGCGTGCGTGCCTGCCTGACGCTTTGCACGCTGCCATTCAACAACGCGCTGCAAAATGTCGCGGCGTGGGGTGAGACCAAAAACCGCAGGATTGAGCTCAATCTCTCCGGCGGCCTTACCATCCATTGCTATCACTTTAGCTTTCATGACTGCTGCCTCACCTATTGTTCGCCGCCCTCTGCACTTGCTTCAGGAGCAGCTGCAGGAGCTTCGTTGACGGGAACAGCTTCTGCTGCTTTCGCCGTTTGTTTAATGCTTGCTGGGAAAGGCGCTTCCGCCGGACGGCCACGCTTGACGGCGTCATTGACCAGAACATAGCTGTTATCAACGCCAGGAATAGCACCCTTGACCAAAATCAATCCACGCTCAACATCCGTGGAAACAATCTGTAAATTCTGCACTGTCACGCGCTCGGCACCTAAATGGCCGGCCATTTTCTTGCCTTTGAATACCTTACCCGGATCCTGACGCTGGCCGGTCGAACCATGCGAGCGGTGCGAAACGGATACACCATGCGATGCTTCCAAGCCGCGGAAGTTGTGACGCTTCATAACACCGGCAAAACCCTTGCCTCTGCTCGTACCAATCACATCAACATACTGGCCACCCACATAATGCTCAACGGTCAATTCCGCGCCCACCTCAACGAACGCATTCTCCGCCACACGGAACTCAACCAGCTTGCGCTTGGGAGCCACTTTGGATTTGGCAAAATGTCCGCGCATGCCTTTGCTCACGTGCTTGGCTTTCGCCTCGCCGTAACCGATTTGCAGAGCGGTGTAGCCGTCTTTTTCTTTGGTTTTATGTGCGACAACCTGAACATTGTCCATTTGAAGTACCGTGACTGGCACGCGCTCACCGTTTTCGGTAAACACCTGCGTCATGCCGAGCTTCTTCGTAATGACACCCGTACGCATCTGCTTGTTCCTTCCTACCCAGAGGAACCCTGACTCTCAGGGTTCATAGGCGATGCTTGCTAACTAATCCCTACCATGCGGCAGGGCGTGATGTATAACCGCACTGGCAAAGCGATGCAAGCAAAAATCTTATCTTTTTTTGCCAAATCTAAGTTGCGGTATTTTAGATATAAAAAAGGCCAGCCGCAGCCAGCCCTCTTTATATATTCTCGTAATATTACGCGTTACCAATCACCGTAATCTGCACATCCACACCGGCGGCCAGATCCAGCTTGCCCAGCGCGTCCACTGTTTGCGGGGTTGCATCGACAATATCGATCAAACGCTTGTGCGTACGAATTTCGAATTGTTCGCGCGATTTTTTATCGATGTGCGGCGAACGAAGCACCGTAAAACGATTGGTACGGCGCGGCATCGGCACTGGACCACGCACACGGGCACCCGTGCGCTTTGCGGTGCTGACAATCTCCTTGGTGGAGTGATCTAGCATCTCATGATCAAACGCGCGAAGGCGAATACGGATTTTTTGGTTCATCATAATGGTGTCCTCTGCCTACTCGATAATTTTAGCAACGACGCCAGCGCCGACGGTGCGGCCACCTTCGCGGATCGCGAAGCGCAGGCCCTCATCCATCGCAATCGGTGCAATCAACTGCACTTCCAGCGAGATGTTGTCACCGGGCATCACCATCTCGGTGCCATCCGGCAGCTTGATCGCGCCCGTCACATCCGTCGTGCGGAAGTAAAACTGCGGACGGTAGTTGCTGAAGAACGGCGTGTGACGGCCACCTTCATCTTT
>JAIEPI010000105.1 GCA_019749855.1 Rickettsiales bacterium
GGTAAAACGGATAGGGCCGCGCATCCCATGTCCACAGAAAGCGGCGCTCCACCATGCTGGAACTTCCCCACACAGCCTCAGTAGCGGCAATCCCCAGACGCTGCGCACGAAAATCCACCTGTCCCCGCGAAAAGCGCGGGAAAAAACTCTCGCTACTGCTGGGATCATAAAACACATTTGGCTGATTGGTGGCGCCATCTACGCTCGGAAATCCATATTCCGTGAACCATATTTTCTTGGAAGCTGGCACCCATGCGGTTGTTGTTCCATTGGGATTCACATGCGGTTGCGACCAGAACCATCCGATGTTTTTCCACGCATAGGCTGGTGCGAGTGGCGCTTTTTGCGTTCGCGCCTCATCGGTGTAATACCAGTCATACCCCTCACCTGAGGTCCAGCCAGCCATGATTTTCTCAAGGGTGATGCCCGATTGCGGTTCGTCGGTCAGCGGGAAATACCCGTCAATGCCGATCACATCAATGTTCGGCGAGGCCCAAAGCGGATCAAGATTATACCAGCCATTGGCTTCATGGTGATATTCCGACCAATCCGCCGCGTAGGTGAGTTTCACGCTGCCCCCCAAAATGCTGCGCACGGTGCCAGCCAGCGTTACCAGCCGGTTCACCGCGGGAAACACCCCCGCTGGCGTGCCCATCACTTTGGTCAGCCCGATCATCTCGGAGCCAATGGCAAAGCCATCAATACGGCCCGCGCATAGATTCGCGTAATGCGTAATAAATGCGTTATATCCATTTGTTTTACCAAAGAAATTATCGACTGCCGTTGCCGTCCCCGTCACCCGCCCGCGCCACGGCTTATTGGCAACTTCCATGAAGAATAGCGGCAGCAACAACACCTTATAGCCAGCCGCTTTTAACGCATCAATGTAGCGCAGCAGGCTTTGGTCGTCCGGTGTTCCACCGTAGCGCGGCTAACCGTTTTCCAGCGTCATTTGCCGAGCATTCGCGCGCGTGTAGCCACCCACACTCCATGACTCCGGCGATGTGCTGGCCCCTGCTTTATACTCAACCGCAGGCAAAATTTCACACGCCGCCGCATCCAGCGACGTGCCAAACCACGTCACCACCACCGCAACCCACTCCAGATTCGCGCAGGTTTCTTTCAGTTGCTGCAATGAAACTAGCGCATTCGCCGTGCCATCCGGCGTATGTTGATTGATCGGTTGGGTGAGTCCCTGCTGCGCAAATTGCGTGCCCGCCGCTTCACCGGAGATTTTTTGTTGAATGGACGTATCATAAACAAACTCACCAGCCCCTGGAATCATGATCATCGATTTCACGAGATTCTCAACGGGCAAACCCTGCACATCCGCCATCACTGACTTGCGCTTCACTTCAAAGGTGAAGTTTGGAATCCGATTACCAAAATCAGCGAGCGGAAAATCCTCAATCACCAGATAAGCCTGCCCGCGATAGGCCGGCACTTTGCCAGCTCCCTCAAAGCTCTCAATATAGCTGTCAGGCAGTTGCGTTTCCTCGCCCTTATGGATGCGATACGTCCCCTGCGACAGATCCAGCTGCTTGGCGTCAGCCCAAACGCGCAGCACTGCGTCAATCGGCCCTTCGCACACCGATATGGCCAGACTAACGGAATAGCTGTAGGTGGTGGATGAACTGCGGGCGCCACCGCCGCCTTTGCCACCGCCGCTGCGCGTGGTGGATGTGGTGGCGGTTTCCTGAATGGGTCGTGACCAGATGATGTTTCCCGCCATGCGGGCGGTGCCAAAAAGTGAAACTAGCGCTTTGCCGTAGGTCGAAACCTGCACACTCAGCTCCGCCAGACGCGCGCCCTCACGCGCGGTGGTGGGCACGCCAAACACCGCATCATCAATGGCGCCCCCCAGTGCGCTGCCTAATGTACGCCCGACAATGCTACCTATCACCGGCCCCACCCCGGGGATCGATGAGCCGAGGGCAGCGCCAGCCGCGCTGAGAACGATGGATGCCATGCTATCTCCTTGTGAGTGAGCGCACAGACAACCATTCTTGCGCAATGACCGGAAGGGTCGCCCGCGCCGCGCTTGCGTTTTTCCAACTCAAGGGTTGCTATTGCCGCCAAAATCGCCTAAACACACACTCCACCTGCGACGCACCGGTATTGTCGCAGTGTGCTTAACCAAAGCGTTTTCCTTGGCGCGGGGTGGAGCAGCCCGGTAGCTCGTCAGGCTCATAACCTGAAGGTCGTAGGTTCAAATCCTACCCCCGCAACCAATTTTTTTTGGCGCATTACTAGCCCTATTTCATGGCACCACGCGTGATTCTCTCTTCGATTGAAGCACGACGCCAATCATGACCAGCATAGCGAGAATGGCTGACGCCATCGGGCGGCTTATGTCCAACCCTCCTTGCGCAACGGGTTTATCGAGGAAATCACCGATGGTCGCGCCCAGTGGCCTCGTGAGAATGAAGGCGATCCAGAACAGCAAAACATGTGAAATAAGGGTGCGATAATAGGCTATGCCCACCAGCGCTAACATGGCTCCAAATACTAGTGCGCCGCCATCATAGCCAAGCCCCGCATCGGCAATCCAGTCCCCCAGTGCCGTGCCGAGCGTCTGTGAAAACGTAATGGTCACCCAGTAGAATGCCTCAACCTTTGGTGTTTTGATACTCGCAACGCTCACTGTCCCCTGTGAGCGATACCACAGCGCTAATGACGCCATTACACACATAAACAACAGCAATGAGCCGCCGAGATAGCCAATCCCCAACGAGCGGTCAGCAAAATCCGCCATCGTTGTACCGGCGGTGGTGGAGGCAATGATGGTCGCCCAATAAAGAAATGGATGATATTGGGTGGCTCGAATCTGAATAGCCACCAGCACGACGAGGGCGCTCAAAAATATCGCCGTGCCGACTAAATAACCGAGATTCATGCTCATCGACACCGTATCGCCTGCAGTCTCACCCAGCGTGGTGGCGAGGATTTTGATCATCCAGAACGCCAGCGTAACCTGCGGCACTTTGAGTGCATGATGGGCGTGATGCGAATTCATGCTTTTATCCTTTAAGTCAACTGGCTGATCATTTATTCATAGATATACTACAAACTTTTTTCGTGTGTTTTTTATAGAAGGATTATCTTCATCCACGATAATGAAAGTTTTTAAAGTGACTCATTCCTCTGTCTGTGCCCGCTGCCGACACATAAAATATCCACAGCACTAGACCTTTGCGTTCAATGCCATTAAACAAACTGAAATTATGAATTTTTATGAGCATTACGCGTCGTCACTTTCTGCAGTTTGCTGCAAGTTCATTGGCCTTGGTTACAGCGCCAAAGGTCTTTGCTGCGACCAAAAAATCTTTATTCACTCATTCGACAACAAAGGTTTCTATGGATACGATTTCTAATCTTGGTGAACGTCTCACTTATTTCACGGCCGGCAACAACGGCCAATGGCGAATCCGCAGCGTCACACCGGTCACGGGTGAAGGGCTGAATACGGCATCGCATCTTGCTCTCAGCCATGCCCCCGCTTCGACATCCACCGCGCCCGTCTGGTCTTTGCGAGGAGTCTCCAGCAACACCCGCTATGTGACCAACAGCGAAAAGGCTGAGCTGTTAGCAAAACAGTCAGGACTGGATCGCCCCGAAGCCACCCGCGCCGCACTCATCCCCATTCGCAAAAATGCAGCATGGTGGGCCTTGTCTCAGGAAGAACGCCGCGATATTTTTGAAACCCAGTCACATCACACCGCAAACAGCCTGCCTTATTTGCCAGCGATTGCGCGCAAGCTGCACCATTGTCATGATATTGGCGAGCCATTTGATTTCCTCACCTGGTTTGAGTACGCGCCGGAGCATGCAGATGCGTTCGAACAACTGGTGGCCACGTTACGCGCCAGTAAGGAATGGACGTATGTTGACCGCGAGGTGGATATCCGCCTGGAGCGAGCCTAGATTTTTGCATCTACTGACTGCAAAGCCGGTGGATTTCAGCCGCTATTTGGTTGATTTCCAACTCGGCGCACAACGCGCCCAGCTTGCTGGCAGCACGCGGCATGCCCCACACGGTGCAACTCGCCTCATTCTGGCCCAGCGTGTAGGCTCCTGCCTGACGTAGCTTCAGCATACCCTCGGCACCATCGCTGCCCATGCCGGTGAGGATCACGCCCAGCGCTTTTGCACCGAGCGCAGTGGCCACCGACTCAAACAACACATCCACCGATGGGCAGTGCCCACTGACGGTGGGCCCCGCTTCCACCCGACAGACCAATTCCCCCTTATGATTACGCTCGACGCGTAGATGCCGGCCACCTGGCGCTAAGCAGGCGATGCCAGGGCGCAGCAACACTCCGTCCTCCGCTTCACGCACTTTAACCGAGCATAACCCATGCAGCCTGCGCGCAAAACTCTCCGTAAAGCCCGCTGGCATATGCTGCGCCATGACAATCGGCGGCATATTGCTCGGAAAACTGGGTAGAATTTTATTCAGCGCCTCCACACCACCCGTGGATGAGCCAAAAGCGATCAGTTGAATCGACGCATTTTCCCGCGTGGGCAGTGGCGAGAGTTCGTTCGGTTTACGCAGTGATGAGGGATGACTGATACGCGCCAATGCCGCCATACGCACACGCTCACAGAGTAGCCTGGAGAAACGCTCCAGCTCCGCCTCATCAAGGTGATCTGATGGTTTCAGCAAGCAGTCCACCGCCCCAATGGAGAGGGCTTGCAGGGTAATTTCCGCTCCTTTCTGGGTCAGCGAAGACAGCATAATCACCGGCATGGGCCGCAGTGTCATGATTTTTTCGAGAAAGCTAATGCCGTCCATACGTGGCATTTCAATGTCCAGCGTCAGCACATCAGGATTCAGCTGCTTGATTTTTTCGCGGGCCTCAAAGGGATCGCTGGCGGAGCCAATCACTTCAATATCCTGCTGTGCACTCAACATGCCGCTGAATAATGTGCGGTAAAAGGCAGAGTCATCAACCACCAGAACTTTGATTCGTTTTGTCATTAAAACAGCTCCACATCGCCTTCCACTGGTTTTTGCTTCAGGCGCGCTTCGTACTCACGCTCCACCCTCAACACTTCCATGTCTTCCTGACGCTGAAGTCGGCGCACGCGCACTTTGCCGCTATCGGCATAAAAATGGATGCGGCGCGGCCATTCGCCCTCCATATCCTCGGAAACAATTCGCAGATCTTCCTTCTGCGCGAATTCACGAACAAAAGCGGCATTTTTACTGCCAATCATCGCTGAGTTTTTGAGCACATTTCCGCCACCAAAAAGCTTCAATTCCAGACGGTCTTTGCGTCCGCCGTTTTTCATGATGCCGTTGATGAGTTGCTCCATGGCATGCACACCGTAACGTGCCGCATCACTGGCATCCACCTCGCGCGCCAGATCACCCGGCAGCAGAAAATGGTTCATGCCGCTGATCCCGCTGATGGGATCACGGATGCAGGCAGCGACGCATGAGCCGAGTATGGTAACCAGCATCTCTCCGCCAGTGCTCACATACCAGTCACCGGAAATCAGCTTCACCACCGTCAGCTCAAGGTTATGGTCAAAATATCGCCGCGTTTTGTCGAAAAAATCGCCGGCCTGAAAGGATTCTTTTTCACTGCGTCGCTGATAGGTCATGTTAGCGCTTTCGGTAGATGGTGCGACCCAGCAGCTCAAACGCATCACTGACATTAAACAAATTTTCCGAGTGACCAATATAGAGCCAACCTTGTGGCTTCAGCAGTTGGGAGAAACGCTCAAACAATTTACGTTGAATGTTTTTATCGAAATAAATCACGACATTACGACAAAAAATGGCGTCAAATGGCCCTTTGACCGGCCAAGGCTCTAGAAGATTCAGCGGTTTAAACGACACCATCCGCTTGAGCACCTCGCTCACTTCCATTTGTTCCTGCTCGCGGTGATGGGTAAAATATTTTTTGGCAAGTGCAGGAGGAATTTTGCTGAGTTGTTGCTCATCGTAGATCCCTTCCCTACCCGTAACCAAGACGTTCGTATCAATGTCAGTGGCGAGAATTTTGATGTCCCACTGCGCAACATCAGGAACCGCTGAAGCGAGACTCGCCGCCAGAGAATAGGCCTCCATGCCCATGGAGCAACCAGCGGACCAGAAGCGCATGCGACGCTCGCCCGAGGCGATAATCTCTGGAACCACGGTTTTCACCACATGATCAAAATGATGCGATTCACGAAAGAAACTGGTGATATTGGTCGTCACTGCATTCACCAGATTCTCGATTTCAGTAATCCCTTGTTTGCTCTCAAGCAAACTTCGGTACTCGGCAAAATCACTTAAATCCAATGCGCGCAGCCGACGAGACAGCCGTGAATAAATCATTTCTTTTTTTTGCTGTGAGAAAGCAATGCCCACTTTGGCGCGCGCAAAATCCGCGATGTAGCGAAAATCGGCGTCGCTGAACTCAAACTCTCGAACATTATCCGGCATGGGAGTCACTGGAATGCAAGACCCCGGCGCCAGTATCAACCTCATCATGACGGAACAGCTGATTAATTTGCAGAAGCACCACCATGCGATTATCCATGGCAATCAGCCCATCAATGAAGCGCTCACTTAAAGCATTCTCGTCCTGCCTGGGCGCCGGTTTTATTTCAGGGCGGCTGATATGCACAATATCAGAGACAGTATCCACCAGAATTCCGATAATGCGCTCTTCCACCGCCAAAATAATGACGACATTTTTTTCATCTGCGTGGGTCTGGCCCTGACCAAAACGACAGCGCAAATCAAAGATAGGGATAATGACGCCGCGTAAATTCATGACGCCACGCATGTAATCGGGCCGGTTTGGCAAACGTGTGATCTCCGCCCAGCCCTTGATTTCTCGCACCGACATAATATCAACGCCATATTCAGAATCGGCGACCGTAAAGGTTAGAAACTGCAAGAGCTCACCATCTGCCGCATGAGCGATGGATGGGTGCTCTGTAGTTGATGTGACATGTTCCATGGCAGACTCCTATGCGGCTTGTTCGTCGACTTGTTCCTCTAGGTGAGGCGTATGAATGGCTTTTAAACCGGCAACATCCAAAATCAGTGAGACTTTTCCGTCACCCAGAATCGTCGCACCTGAGATACCCGGCATGGGATCGGCGTTGGCCTCAAGCGACTTAATCACCACCTGCTGCTGCCCCACCAGCTCATCCACCACCAGCCCCAGTTTTTCCTGACCGCTTTCGATCAGCACAATCAATGCA
Source organism: Rickettsiales bacterium (assembly GCA_019749855.1). Classification (GTDB taxonomy): domain Bacteria; phylum Pseudomonadota; class Alphaproteobacteria; order Rickettsiales; family UBA998; genus UBA998. The sequence continues at coordinate 7,210 of JAIEPI010000105.1, forward strand.
CGGCTGGGATCACGCTCGGCACCACGCACGGCAAACAAACGATGCAGATAGAGCACGGGCACAAACTCGCCCCGAATGTTCATCACATCATGATCGCCTGGCACCGCACGTACCTCGCCTGCTTTGGGGCGAAGTGTCTCAATGATGCTGGTTATCGGAATGATGTAGAATTCCGCACCCACCCGCACAATCATGCCATCAAGAATGGCGAGTGTCAGTGGCAGGAAAACCGTAAAGGTGGAGCCAAGGCCCGGGCGACTGCGCAAATGTACGGTGCCGCCCATGCTGGCAATGTTGCGTTTCACCACGTCCATCCCCACACCGCGGCCGGAAATGTTGGAGACTTTCTCCGCTGTTGAAAACCCTGGCAGAAAAATCAACTGATCGATCTCGTCATCGCTGAGGGATGCATCGGCGGCCACCAGTCCTTTTTCACGGGCTTTTTGCAAAATTCGCTCTCGGTTGAGACCGGCCCCATCATCGCTGATTTCAAGCACAATTTTGCCACCCTGATGGTACGCATGCAGACGAATTGTGCCTTGCGCATTCTTGCCTGTCTCTATACGTTTTTGACGATGTTCCACCCCATGATCGGCGGCATTACGAATCATGTGGGTCAATGGATCGGCCAGCTGCTCAATGATGGTTTTATCCACTTCGGTATCCTCACCGGTGGTGAGCAAGCGGATGTCCTTGTCCATCTGCGAGGCAATATCATGCACAATGCGCGGCATGCGCGAGAAGATAGATTTAATCGGCTGCATACGCACCGCCATCACGGCTTCCTGCAGCTCGCGTGGATGTTGCGCCAATTCATCGACGCCGCGCAATAAATCGGGAAAGCGGTCAATGGGCAAATCACGCGTTTGCGCTTGCAGCATGGCCTGCGTAATCACCAGCTCACCGACCATGTTGACCAGACGATCCACCTTTTCCAGATCAACACGAATGGAGCTGACCGCCGCCGAAGCATTGCCTGAGGCTTCTTTGGTTGCGCCCGATTTACCCGATGCTTTATGCTCAATCTTTTCTTGAGAATCAGCGTGATTTTCTACGATGAGTTCATTGATTTTCAGATCGCATTCATCCTCAACAAACTCAAAAACCTCCGCAATTACCGCCTGATCTTTTTGTGTTGTAAGCAGCATTTTCCAACGCAGATATGCATGATCCGGCACCAGATGTTCAAGTGGCGGCAAGGCCGACATATCCGGATAAATCTCCAGCGAGCCCAAGGTAGCCAGTTCTCGCAAAAGCAGCAGCGGATCATTGCCGGTAATAAACAGATTTTCATGCGGTGAGAAATGAATTTCAAAACGCTTTTCGTCCATACCAGACACAGATTTTGCTAATGTGGCCACCTTCGTGGACTGCCCGCCCTCCATACCGGCAAGGGCCTTCAGCTCAACCTCTAATTCCAAGCCAAAATCCGCCTCAAGCTCAGTGCCCTCATTGGCGGAGCGCACCAGCGCCGTGACCACATCCACTGAACGCAGCAGCGCTTCAATGGCGGCGTGGCTGGCTTCCACGCGCTCTTCCCGCATAGCATCGAGCAGTGTCTCTAAGATATGCGTAAAATGAGTAACGCGATCGAAACCAAAGGCACCCGCGCCGCCTTTAATGGAATGCGCACAACGAAAAATAGCGTTTAGCTCATCGGTATTGGCTCCGGATTCGCCCAAACCCAGCAGTCGCTGCTCCATATCAGCCAGCAGCTCAAAACATTCGGTGACATAGGTTTGACGGAATTGATCGAGCGAGACCATCAGGGGCAAACTTTCCTAACGGTTTCAATCAGCTTCTCAGGATTAAATGGCTTCACCAGCCAACCGGTAGCACCGGCTTCCTTACCCTGTGTTTTTTTTGTGCCATCACTCTCCGTGGTCAGCATGAGAATAGGCGTGAATTTATGCACTGAATCTGCACGCAACGCGCGAATCAGCTCAATCCCATCCATATTAGGCATATTCAGATCGGTAATGATGACATCCACTTTACTGGCGCCCAGCACTTTCAGCGCATCGCGCCCATCCTCAGCTTCCATTACCTCAAAGCCAGCGGATTTCAGAGAGAAGGCCACCATTTCGCGCATAGTGCGAGAATCATCAACGGTCAGTGCTTTCTTAAGCATGAGAGGTCATCTCCTTGTAAGATTCGTGTAAGCCAAGTGTTGCAAAGGCATTTTGCAGCGCTTCGCTGGAGCGAATAATTCGCATTTCCTTACCTGCCAATTGGGCGGCGGCATGCGCTGCCAGTAAAAGTTGGATGTAGGCTGTGCTGATACGCTCAACGATGGCAGCATCCATTTCGATGCGCGTGCGCTGCAAACCCTGCTGTAGTGACTCATGTGCCAGCGCAATAGCAGAAAGATCGGCTACCGCAGGCATCACGATCTCCGCCATTTCTGTATTCTCTGG
>JAIEPI010000201.1 GCA_019749855.1 Rickettsiales bacterium
CAATCGCCGCCGCACCACCCAGAACAATTGTATCCGCGAGAGATACGCTCTTTCCACCGCTCAGCGTGCCATTGAACTCCTGACGCACTTTCTCAAGAACCGAAAGAACATGTGACAGCTCTTTAGGGTCATTCACTGCCCAGTTTTTCTGGGGTTCTAGCGCAATGCGAGCACCGTTGGCACCGCCACGCATGTCCGTACCACGGAAGCTGGATGCGGATGCCCATGCGGTTTTTACCAGATCAGAGACACTCAGACCCGACGCTAAAATAGCCGCTTTCAGTGTGTCTGCTTCCTGCTCATTGATGAGCGCGTGATCAACCTCAGGCACGGGGTCCTGCCACAGCAATGGCTCTTTGGGCACTTCCGAGCCGATGTAAATGCTACGCGGCCCCATATCGCGGTGCGTGAGCTTAAACCACGCTTTGGAGAAAGCCAGCTGGAATTCCTCCGGTTTCTCATGGAAACGTTGAGAAATTTCGCGGTAGGCTGGATCCTCTTTCAACGCGATATCCGTAGTGAACATAATCGGCGCGTGCGTCACATCTTTCAAATGGGCATCAGGAACCGTTCCATCCGCCGCACCGTCTTTCGGAGTCCATTGTGTGGCGCCTGCAGGGCTTTTTGTTTTCACCCACTCAAAGCCATAGAGATTGTCGAGATACTGCGAACTCCACGCGGTGGGTGTCGCCGACCACGCCCCTTCCAGCCCACTGGTGATGGTGTTTTCAGAATGGCCTTTGCCACATTTATTTTTCCAGCCAAGCCCCTGCTCTTCGATGCCCGCAGCCGCAGGCTCAACACCGACGCATTCGGAGGGCGCTGCCGCACCATGTGCTTTGCCAAACGTGTGTCCACCGGCAATCAGTGCTACAGTTTCCTCATCGTTCATGGCCATGCGGCCAAATGTCTCACGGATGTCTTTGGCGGCGGCTAACGGATCAGGATTGCCGTTCGGGCCTTCGGGATTCACATAAATCAAGCCCATTTGCACGGCGGCCAGCGGTTTTTCCAGCTTTCTGTCACCACTATAGCGCTTATCATCGAGAAATGTGTTCTCAGGCCCCCAATAAACCAGATCCGGCTCCCAGTCATCGCGCCGACCACCGGCAAAGCCGAAGGTTTTGAAACCCATATTCTCGAGCGACACATTACCGGTGAGTACCATCAAATCCGCCCATGAAATTTTGCGGCCATATTTCTGCTTGATTGGCCACAGCAAACGCCGTGCTTTGTCCAGATTCGCATTATCCGGCCAGCTATTGAGCGGCTCAAAGCGCTGTTGCCCCCCACCCGCACCACCACGCCCATCGGATGTGCGGTATGTGCCGGCACTGTGCCATGCCATACGTATGAAGAAAGGGCCATAATTGCCATAATCCGAGGGCCACCAATCCTGCGAGGTGGAGAGAAGCACGTTGATGTCCTTTTTCACTTCGGCAAGATCAAGCGTTTTGAATTCCTGCGCATAATCAAAAGATGTCCCAAGGGGGTTCGATTCAACACCATGCTGACGTAACGGGCTGAGGTCGAGCAGTTGCGGCCACCAGAATTGGTTGGTTTTCAACGTGTTTGTCTGCGGCACCTCTGCCACTACGTTGGTGGCGGCAGGTAATGCTTCAGTGGCAGGCAAAGATGCGCCAGAGTTAAAATGAATGGCAAGGTAACTCGAGACCACCCCCGTCACCAACACTAACGCTGAAGTCCTCAACCACGTATTTTTCCGCATAAAAAATTCCACCTTTATAAAAATTCACGAATAAAAAATTTCCACGACCATAGCAACGCACACGCATGAGTACAATTGATTAAGGCTATAAAATTGATAGTGCGCATCTATGGACGCATCATTCCATTCCGCTGATGATCAATGTCTGTAGACACCATCCAGCAGCACACAGATGATGCAGTGCAAAAAATTTCCCTTGTTTCTATTGCAGTTAGAAAAATCAATCATTTTTATCGCACACTTATGAAATATTTACATTGTATCCACCTGTTTAGCATGCTTTTATATCGAGGTAGGTAAATTTTGCCCCAACTTAACGCTTTCTTAATGTTTATGGTGGATGATGCAAAAATCAAATGATGAAAACATAAAAAGAGGCCCGGCATGAACGCAATGGTGCAATCACTCCGCGAACTGAGCCAGATGAAGCTGATCGCACTCGCGGCGACTGCGCTTTTCCTCATAGGGTTTTTTATATTTCTTTCAGTCAATGCCTCCTCACCATTGATGGCGCCTCTTTATTCAAATATCTCCCTCGAAGAGAGCGGCGCCATTGTACAGGAACTTGAAAAAGCCAATGTGCCCTACACTTTGGCGCTGGGTGGCTCACAGATTCTGGTTCCAGCCGATAAAGTAGAGGAGATGCGCGTCAAACTGGCGCAGCTTGGCATGCCTTCGGCTGGCAGCATGATCGGCTATGAAATTTTTGATAAATCAGAATCGCTGGGCACCTCAAACTTTGTCCTCAACGTGAATAAATTACGTGCGCTCGAAGGGGAGCTTGGCCGCACCATCAGTTCGCTGTCAAAGGTTGAGCAGGCGCGTGTGCATCTGGTCATTCCAAAACGCGAATTGTTCACTCGTGAAAAAACGGAACCCACCGCTTCTGTTGCCCTCAAAGTGCGAGGAGCTGCCGAATTGGACAAGAATGAGATCGCCGCCATCAAGCATCTGGTGGCAACGGCTGTGCCGGGCCTGAAGCCAACACGCATCACCATTATTGATCAAAACGGCAACATGCTGGCTCGCGGCGTTGAAGATGAAAATGATCCAGACGTGATGGCTGCCAACGCACAGGAATTCCGCGTTAGCTACGAAAACAAACTCAAAAGCACCATCGAACGTTTGCTGGAACGCTCGCTCGGCACCGGAAACGTCAAAGCTGAGGTCAATGCGGATATTGATTTTGATCGTGTGGTCACCAACTCAGAGACCTTTGATCCCGAAGGCCAGGTGGCACGCTCGATTCAAGGCATCGAAGAAAACGAAAAATCATCGGAGAAAGATCAGAAAGACAATGTCTCCGTGGGACAGAATTTGCCGGATGCACAGCAGAATCAAGGCACACTGGGCACCGAGAGTCAGCGTCAGCGCACCGATGAAACCACCAATTATGAGATTTCAAAAACTGTTGAAAACCATATTAAGCAAACAGGCACAGTGAATCGCCTGTCAATTGCGGTGCTGGTGGATGGCACTTACATAACAAATGATCAGGGTAGCGAGGTTTACACCGCACGCTCTGAGCAGGAAATCCAGCAACTGGAATCACTGGTGCGCTCTGCGGTTGGTTATGATGAGGCACGCGGCGACAAAGTGGATGTCATCAACATGCAGTTTGCGCGTGAAGCGAATGTGTTCGAGGAAGGCCCACTTGATTTCCTCAAACAGGACCTCTCCGGTATCGTTCAGACGTTGGTATTGGGGGGTGTGGCGATTCTCTTCATCCTGCTGGTGATACGCCCACTGGTGTCACGCGCTATTTCAACCAACAGCGAGGCCGAAACAGAAGAAGAGGAAATGAAGCGCATTCTTCTGGGTGGCCCCAGCATGACCGCCCGCTTGTCAGACTTCAGTGGTGAGGAAGACGAGGGGCTGATTACCATCGACCGTGTGGATGGTGGCATCAAATCCTCGACGATGAAAAAGATCAATGAATTGATTGAAACACACCCAGACGAAGCCATGTCAGTGATTCGCGGCTGGGCGTTTGTTGAGAATAATTCCTAGGCACCCAGTGTAAGCGGAGACTGATTTATGGCAGGTAAAGACCTCACCACCAGCGAAGAGTACCGAAAACTATCGGGCACACAGAAAGCAGCGATTTTTCTGATGTCGGTGGGTGAGCAGAACGCCACACGCCTCCTCTCAATGATGGAAGACGAGGAGATTAAAGAAATCTCCAGCACCATGGCGGGACTGGGGCGCATAAAATCAGAGACTGTTGAGCGTTTGTTTCTTGAATTTACTGAGCAAATGTCAGCCTCGGGCGCTATTATCGGTACTTACGATACGACTGAGCGTCTGCTTCTCAAGGCGCTTGGCAAAGATCGCGTCGATTCCATCATGGAGGATATCCGTGGCCCCGCAGGTCGCACCACATGGGATAAACTGGGCAATGTCAGCGAGGAGATTCTTGCCTCCTTCCTGAAGAACGAGTACCCGCAAACCATTGCGCTGGTATTGTCTAAGATTAAGCCTGATCACGCGGCACGAGTGCTCACCGAGTTGCCTGAAGAGCTGGCCATGGAAGTGATTATGCGGATGCTTTCGATGGAAGCAGTCAAAAAAGAGGTGATGGAAGGCATTGAGAAAACACTGCGCGTAGAATTCATGAGCAACCTGGCGAAAACACAACGCCGTGACAGCCATGAAATGATGGCAGAAGTCTTCAATAACTTTGACCGTGCCACTGAATCAAAATTCATGGGTCGTCTGGAAGACTTCAACAGTGAATCTGCGGAGCGCATCCGCGCCTTGATGTTCACTTTCGAGGATCTGGCGAAGATCGACACCCAGGGCATTCAATCCTTGCTACGCACCATCGACAAAGAAAAACTCGCTACTGCTCTCAAAGGTGCGTCTGATACCATCAAAGATCTATTCTTTGGCAGCATGTCTGAGCGCGCCTCCAAAATTCTCAAAGAAGACATCGAAGGCATGGGTCCGGTACGCCTGAAAGATGTTGATGAATCACAGATGTACATTGTCGGTGTGGCAAAAGACCTCGCCGCCAAAGGGGAAATTATCATTGCCGATTCGAGTGGCGATGATCAGCTGGTTTACTAAGGAGCGATATAACATATGAGCACGGCTGGCCAGAACATAGAAATTTCCCGCTTTGATTTTGGCGCGTTGCGTGATTTCGCACATCCTTACAAAGCACATGAATCTATCTCTGTTGTGGAAGAGCCAACTATTGTAGTCGAGGCGCCCCCACCGCCCCCCACCTATTCGCAGGAGCAGCTCGACAGGACGATTGCCGAGGCCATGGAGCGCGGACGCATGCGGGGAATTGAAGAAGGTCGTGCACAAGTCACCAATGAACAAACAGCTCGTGTTGATGCAACCCAACTGGCTAGCACTGCCATGCTGCAACAGCTGCAACAGGCACAAACACTCTATGCCTCTCAGCTAGAAGAGCGCAAAAAGAACGTCTCCACGTTAGCCCTCGCGGTGGCTAAGCATGTGTGTCATACCGCACTCAAATACTACCCCGCCACCTTGTTTGATTCCCTTGTGGCGCGCTGCATGCCTATTTTGTTGCGCCAGCCGCGCCTCATCATCATTGTGCATCCTGAATTGCTTGAAATTATTGAGGAAACCATGCGCCAAATGCGCCTTGAGTCTGGCTATGAAGGCCACATAGAAGTACGCGCCAATCATACACTGGGACTGCACGATGCCAAACTGCACTGGGAAGATGGCCACGCGGAAGTCAGTGCCGATGAAATCTGGCGCAGCATCGAAAATATTTTACAGGAAAATCAAGGCCAAAGCTACCCCACTCATGCTTCTGAGCCTTTACCTGCCCCATCCACCGATCATTCCACATCATAGGAGAATCTCATGGCTGATAATGATATTGCAAGCATGCTTGGCGACGGAGATGATTCGAACATCTCGCTTGATGCCGTGCAGGACATTCCGGTTCAAGTGTCCGTCGTACTCGGCAAAGCCACCATTCAGGTGAGCCAGTTGCTGAAACTGGGACGCGGTGCTGTCGTGGAGCTGGACCGGAAAGTCGGTGAGCCTATCGACGTCTATGTGAATAACCGTCTGGTGGCACGCGGTGAAGTGGTGGTGGTTGAAGATAAGATTGGTGTCACCATGACGGAGATTATCAAAGGCGACAAAAAATAGCGGCGAAGACGAGTCCATACCATGCGATTGATGATTATCGGTGATCTTGACGGCCAGATTGGCGCTGCTACGCGTATTGCGCGTGCTCGCGGTGCAAAAGTGGTGCAGGTGGCGGGCGTCGATGAAGCCGTGGAAATGCTGTGCAAAGGCCAAGGCGCAGACCTCATCATGATTCAGGTGGATGAGGACATTGCCCGCCTGATTAGGATGCTGGCGCAGGATCACATCACGATTGAAGTGGTGGCCTGTGGTATTGAAGCGAATCCCGAAGCGGCGGTGCGCGCCATTCGTGCCGGTGCCAAGGAATATATTCCCCTGCCGCCTGATGAGGAATTAATCGCCGCCGTTTTAGAAGCCGTCACCGAAGAAAATCGCAATGTTTTATTTCAGTCACCAGCGATGCAGGCCGTCATGCGCATGGTGGATCAGATTGCCCCATCAGACGCCAGTGTGCTGATTACCGGTGAATCCGGTACCGGCAAAGAGGTCATCGCCCGCTATGTGCACCAAAAAAGCAAACGCTCCGGCAATGCGTTTGTCTCGGTCAATTGCGCAGCTATTCCAGAAAACTTGCTTGAGTCTGAATTATTCGGACATGAAAAGGGAGCCTTCACCGGTGCGTTGAATCGTCGCATTGGTAAGTTTGAGGAGGCCGATGGCGGCACTTTGCTGCTCGATGAAATCAGTGAAATGGATTTGAAACTGCAATCCAAACTGCTGCGCGCGATTCAGGAACAGGAAATTGACCGTGTCGGCGGCAGCAAGCCAGTGAAAATCGACATCCGCATTTTAGCCACCTCAAACCGTAACTTGCCTGAGACAATCCAAAAGGGGCTGTTTCGTGAGGATTTATACTATCGCCTGAACGTCATCAATGTGGCCCTGCCCCCGCTGCGTGAGCGTTTAGAGGATATAGCATTGCTGGCTGAGCATTTTATGGAGAAATACTCAAAGGCTAATGGCCTGCCAACGCGCAAATTCACGCCGGATGCCATTAAAAAAATCAAAGCCTATCCCTGGCCTGGTAACGTGCGCGAGCTGGAAAACATCATGCACCGCACGGTATTGATGGCGCAAGGCGGCGTTATTGAAGCTGAAGCCGTCATGTTGCCACTTATTTCTGCCTATGGATCGCTACCGCCTGCTGCCACTGAGCAACCAACGGTGAGCACGGCAATGCCCGCGCGCGCCCAGCCGCCACATAGCGCACCGGAAACAGTGCAAGGCCCTGCTTATTCTATTCCGGCGGACGAAATTTCGCATCTGGTAGGACGCAGCGTGACCGAGGTAGAAAAAGACCTGATTTTACGCACGCTTGATCATTGTCTTGGCAATCGTACGCATGCAGCGAACATTTTGGGCATTTCGATCCGCACTCTTCGCAATAAGCTGAAACAATATGGCGAAGTGGAAGGGCTATAAGCATGGCTGAATCACGCGCATTGACGTTCTCCATGCCTAATTTTCAGGCCAACGCCAAAAGCGCTCTGCGCCGCAGCGATATTTTCTTCGCGCTGGGCATTGTGGGTATCATTACCGTTTTGATCCAGCCGATTCCTCCGGTGCTGCTCGATCTGCTGCTCGGATTCTCCATCACCATTTCGGTGCTGATTCTGATGACGGTTTTGTTTGTTGAAAAACCTCTGAATCTGAGTTCTTTTCCAACGATTCTACTGGTTTCAACGCTGCTACGACTCTCGCTTAACATTGCCTCCACGCGCCTGATTTTAAGTGAAGGGGATAAGGGCACCGCCGCCGCGGGACGGGTCATTGAGGCGTTTGGGCACTTCGTTATTGGTGGCAATGTACTCATTGGTTTTATTATATTTGCCATTCTGACCATCATCAATTTCGTGGTGATTACCAAAGGCTCGGGCCGTATTGCTGAAGTCTCGGCGCGCTTTAGTTTGGATGCCATGCCAGGCAAACAAATGGCCGTGGATGCGGATCTATCCGCTGGCCTGATTGATGAAGATTCCGCCAAGGCGCGTCGTAAAGAACTGGAAGATGAAAGCACCTTTTTTGGGGCGATGGACGGTGCGAGTAAATTCGTGCGTGGTGACGCCATTGCCGGATTGCTGATTACCTTCATTAATTTCGTCGCGGGCATCATCATCGGCATGCTGGTGCATGAGCTGAGTTTCAAGGAAGCGCTGGAAACTTACACCATTCTCTCCATTGGTGATGGGCTGGTGACACAAATCCCCGCCCTCATTGTCTCCACTGCTGCTGGTATGCTGGTGACAAAATCAGGAACTCTGGGTTCCGCTGACAAAGCCATTCTGGGTCAGCTCTCTCGCTTTCCCACCGCACTGGGCGTGACGTCGTTTCTGCTGCTCATGATTGCGCTGTTACCTGGCATCCCTGCCACCCCGTTTTTGGTGCTCTCCAGCGGGATGGCATTCGTTGCCTGGACCTCATGGAAAGCAGTTAAGCTTGCCAATCCTGATGGCCCTCAAGCAGCAGGTGCACGTGGCAAGCCCGGAATGGCGGGTGGTGGTGGCCTGCTTTCCAGTGGCCAGTCCGGACAGGCAGAGGCGGCGCAGGGTGACGATAATGTGGCAAGCAGCATGCTGATTGATAGCCTGCGCCTCGAGTTAGGCTATGGCTTGCTGCCACTCATCAATTATCAAAAAGGCCACCGCCTCACTGAGCAAATCAAAGCATTGCGTAAGCAAATTGCCAAAGAACTCGGCTTTGTCATGCCCCCCGTTCGTATTCAGGATAACATGCAGTTACCCGCCAATACCTATGTGGTGAAGGTTAAGGAAATGGAGTGCGCGCGCGGTGATATCCGTCCGGACATGCTGCTCGTCATGGATCCTAGCGGCAATAAAATTACACTGCCAGGTGAAGACACCGTTGAGCCAACCTTTGGCCTTCCCGCCATGTGGATTTCCGATAATTACCGTGAGGAAGCCTTATTCCGCAATCTTACCGTCGTCGATCCTCCGACGGTTATCACCACGCACCTAACCGAAGTTTTGAAAGAGAATATCTCAGAATTGCTGTCCTATGCGGAAGCGCAGAAATTGCTCGATGATATGGGCAAGGATCATCAAAAACTGATCGCAGAGACCATTCCCTCACAAATCACCGTCAATAGTGTACAGCGCGTCATGCAGAATCTGCTCGCGGAGATGGTGTCCATCCGTGACCTCCCGACCATTATTGAAGCCATTGCTGAGGCCTCACGCGCCACGCAAAACCTCACCTTGCTGACTGAGCATGTGCGTAGTCGCCTCTCACGCCAGATCAGCTTTGCCGCGAGCAATGAACAGGGTCACATTCCTATTGTTGCCCTCTCCCCGCAATGGGAGCAAACCTTTGTTGAATCACTCGCCGGTACCGGTGAGGATAAAACACTGAGTATGGCACCCAGCAAGATTCAGGATTTTATCATGGCAGTGCGCGCCAAGTTCGACCAGTTACAGCAACAAGGCGAAATTCCTGTGCTGCTGACCAGCCCGACGATTCGTCCTTATGTGCGCTCCATTGTGGAACGCTTCCGCTCAAACACCGTGGTGATGTCACAAAACGAGATTCACCCCAAAGCTCGTATTAAGACGTTGGGTCAGATATGATGACAAATGACTTATTACGACCTGAAACAATAGTTGGCTCATCATGCGCCTGAGAACCATCACCGCAGCAGATATGCAAGATGCCATGCGCATGGTGCGTGAGGAAATCGGCGGCGACGCGGTGATTGTTGCCACTAGCCGAAATCCCAAGGGCAAAGGCGTCACCGTCACTGTGGCACAGGAAGAGGATGAAAACGATCTTCCCGAATCTGATACAGTGGTATCATTCGACAGCGGGCCTGCATCTTCATCGCCGCCGGCTCCCAAGACTTTACGCTCGATGCCGGATTATATTGTGCGCGATATTGAACAAATTCTTATCCATCACGGCGTTGCTGAGGAAACCATCGAAGCCATGTTAAAAACGGTGCATGCGCATGCCCCGTTGCCAGACGATAGCGAAGCAAGCCAGGCGCTGCTGCTTGAAACCACGCTCGCCGCCTCCTTGCGTTTTGAGCCTCTGGACATTCAAAA
>JAIEPI010000054.1 GCA_019749855.1 Rickettsiales bacterium
AGCAGGGCATTGACTAAGGTAAGATCAGGATTGCCCGGGCCAGGATGCACCGTGAGGCCTGCCGCTTTATTGATGACCAGCAAATGCTCGTCTTCATACACAATATCCAGTGCCATGGGTTGCGCCTGCATGGTGGCAGGCTTTAATGCCGGAAGCGTCAGGACTAAGCGGTCACCCGAGCGCACTTTTTTATTTCCGTCCCGTATGATGGTCTCATTGATTGTGACGCATCCCTCAGTAATCAGCTGTTGCAGGCGACTGCGTGAGAAATCCGCCAGATGATCACGTAAATAGGCATCCAGACGGCCCGATTCACCCTCGGCGACGACTCGCTCATGAAGCGATGCTGGCGTGATGGTGGGGGGCAGGGACATGGTTAGACAGCAAAACGTTGCTGGATCGCATCGTAAGGCTCCAATTGTGAAATCGGCCCCAAAGCCCCCACACTGAGTGGCCCCATGCTCAGCAATCTTTGTGTCACACGCTGAATGTCAGCTACCGTGATGGCCTCGATCTGCTGGGTGAGCTGCGTGATGGCGCGGTATTCGTTATGCGCCAATAGCTGGCGGCCAATCCACTCCGCCACTGATGAGGTGCTCTCCCGTGCCATGGCCAAGCCAGCAATGTGTTGTTTCTGGGCGCGGTGTAGTTCTTCCTCGCTGACGCGGTGGGTGAGGCTAAGTAATTGCTCGGCCACCACCGGCACCAGCTCAGGCACCTGATGCGGGGCCGTGGCGGCATAAATTCCAAAAGTCCCTATATCATCAAATGAATAGGCAAAGGATTGGATGTTATAGGCGAGACCACGAATCTCACGCACTTCCTGAAACAGACGTGACGAAATACCGCCGCACAATATGGTGTTCATCAACTGAAGCGCATAATAATCATCATCTTCATAAGACAGGCCGCACAAGCCAAACATCAGATGTGCCTGCTCGAAGTCACCTTCCTCTCGACGTTCGCCGCCTGTATAGATTGCGGGTGTACGCAGTGGGCCTGTCGCCTCAGGAAGATTTGAAAAGTGCTGCGAGGCCGCTTCAACCATGGTGTCATGCGACAGATCGCCAACAATAGTGAGCACCATATGGCGCGGCCCGTAGCCGCGTCGCATATATTCTAACACTTGCGTGCGTGTCATGGCGGAGACGCTCTCAGCCGTGCCAAGAATCGAGCGGCCAAGGGGTTGATTCTGAAATGCCGCTTCTTGAAACCACTCGCCGACACGTTCTTCCGGCATATCGGCATGCATGGCGATTTCCTGCAGAATCACGCCGCGCTCACGCTCCAGCTCGATGGCATCAATCGTCGAATGGGTGAGAATATCACCAAGAATTCCTAGCGCTAAGGGGCCATCCTGCGCCATGACTTTGGCGTAATACACGGTTTGATCGGCGGAGGTGTAGGCATTGTTCTGCCCGCCAATATCGTCGAATGCTTCCGCCAGCTGGCGAGCATTCATGGTGGCGGTGCCTTTAAAGGCCATATGCTCCAGCAGATGCGAGATGCCATATTCGCCCGCCTGCTCATCACGTGAGCCGGTATCCACGGTGACCATCGCCGTGATGGTGGCCACACCTTCCAGCCGCTCGGTGGCGACGCGCAGGCCATTGGGCAGAGTGCGTAGCTGATAGCTCACGCCCGATGCTCCAGAAGATAGGCCTTCACTGCCTCAGCTTCGGCAGGAAGAATGTGAAAGCGCTCTGGTGCCTGCATCATTGGCTGCATATGCGGGGGCAGGGCAGGGTGCACGCCGGTGGCTTGCTGGACTGCATCAGGGAATTTCGCCGGATGGGCGGTAGCTAATGACACCATCGCGACATCAGCGCTTGGGCGATTGATACGGCTGGCGGCAACGCCGATGGCGGTATGCGGGTCAATCAGCTCACCGCTGGTGGCGAGCAAATCGGCGATGGTTTTCAGCGTCTGTGTGTCGTCAATCGCGGCGGCATCGAAATGCTGGCGCAGACGCGCAAGCACCGGGGGTGATAAGGTAAAGCGACCAGACTGGCTGAGATTATCCATCAGTGATTTGACCGCGCTGGCGTCGCCGTCATGCAGATCATATAAAAGCCGCTCAAAATTGCTGGAAATCTGAATATCCATGCTCGGTGATAAGGTTTGGGCGACGTCACCCTTTTCATAAGCGCCGCGCTGTAACGTCCGCGTCAGAATATCATTCACGTTGGTGGCAATGCGCAGCCGCTCAATGGGTAATCCCATGCGCCGTGCTAATTCTCCTGCGTAAATATCACCAAAATTGCCGGTGGGTACGCTGAAGGCAAGGCGGCGTGCTGGTGCCCCGAGTGCGATACCCGCATAGAAATAATAGACCACCTGCGCCAGAATACGCATCCAGTTGATGGAGTTGACGGCCACCAGCGGATTCGCGTTTCGTAAGGCTTGATCGACGAACAATGTTTTGACGATGTGCTGACAATCGTCAAACGTGCCCTCTATGGCCAGACAATGCACATTGGCGTCGGCCACCGTGGTCATCTGGCGGCGCTGCACTTCGGAGACGCGGCCATGCGGGTAGAGGATGACGATGGAGACGCCCGCGCGGCCTCTACAACCTGCAATCGCCGCTGAGCCGGTATCGCCGGACGTAGCACCCAGTACCGTGACGCTTGCCTGTTTTCGCGCCAGAAAAAATTCGATCAGTCGCCCCAAAAATTGTAGCGCAAAATCCTTAAACGCCAGTGTTGGCCCATGAAACAGCTCCAGCAGCCAGTCATTGCTACCGATTTGCTTGAGCGGCGCGGTGGCGGGATGGTGAAAACCAGCATAGCTTTCATGTAACATTTCGTGAAGTACGTCATCCGGCACCGCGCCTTGCGTAAAGGGGTGCAGTATTTCATAGGCGAGTGACGCATAGGGCAGGCCCGCCCAACCAGCCATCACATGTGGCGCTATCTCAGGCAGGCGCTCAGGCACATACAGGCCACCATCGGTTGCCAGTCCGGCGAGCACCGCATCCTCAAAGCCAAGCACAGCGGCTTCGCCTCGTGTCGAGCGGTAATGGATGGGGTGTGTGTTCGTCATGCGCGTGTCATAGCCCAGAATACGGGGTCATCCAAGCGCGAAGTGGGGTACGTCCGCTGCCCGCCCTTGGTGGTAAGTAAAGTTTCAGCAAATACTATGTTTTAGAATTAATACTTTGTTGACATCATTTCGTCATATTGATGGGGTATAGTAAATTTATTAACCAATACGGAGATGTCAGATGGTTACGCGAATCCCTACTGATGCTGCCATGCAGGAGTTATTGGCAGCGAATGGTATTATTCCAGCCAATGATGGCGAGCGTATGGGGAACAATAATCGTGTAACTCCTGATGGAAGAGTGAACGGTGCGGATACGGCGACGGCACGAGAGTTAGAGGCGCGTAGGCGGGCGGCACTTGAGAGATTATTGAGTGGCTCTTCGACGGGCGCAGACAATAATTATCAGCATCCGACGCAGATTCAGTGTGAGCAGAATCCTGCCGCTTGCTTTGTCACCCCTCCGACCGCTACGCCCGGGCATGGCGCGGTTGGTGGTAGTAACACACAAAATGTCGTGGGAGTGATCCGTGGGCGTTAGTTGAGTGTTGGAGCCCAAATGACATAGTAACTGTAAGTTTATTAATAAAAAGGAGATAAAAATGGCCCCAAGATTACCCGGTATTCAAGAAGCTGCTGAAGCATTATCATCGTCTGGCGTTGAGCTCATTCAGAGTCGCGTTGATTCTAATGGCCAGCCTCCAAGGACAGGAGGATTTGCTATTCAACCCGACGGACGACCTGCAAGGACAGGTGGCATCAGACTTCAAGCCGATATTCCGCAAACATGTCGCCCTCCACATCCATCGGTGATTGGAAATCGACCAGATTGCAGTCCAACCATTGATTTTGGCAATGAGCCGCTGGATCCAGGCATGTCGGCTGCTCAGCCACCTCGTAGACCCACACAAGAAGAGCTGATTCTGGGTGTATGCTCAGCAAATCCTGCAGCCTGTGGTAATCTTCCTTCACCGCACACACCAGGCCTTTGGAATCCGCCAGGCCGAGGGGGTGCTCAAAGCGGCAACGGGCAGGTGAACATCGGCGGTGGGCGCTGGTGAATATGCGTTATCAGGTTCTGTCGTCGCAGAGTCAAGCAGGTGTTAGAATCGCAGGACTTCTGCAGCATACAGAGCCGCAATGCTTTTAAGCCGCCAGGCAATCATCATTTAGAGTACAAACGGATAATTTAGCCAAACGGGTTATTGCTTCCCCCGTCACCCTCGTCTTCAGGGCGGGGTGGTGGGGCTGCAGGCCGCGGCGGTGGCACGGCAGCCAAAGGCTGTGCCATGGTTGGCTCCTGATACGGCTCCGGCGGTGGAGGCGGTGGTGGTGGTGGTGCCGCGGCTGCCGGTGGCTCCGGTGGCGGCGGTGGCGCTTCTTTCTTTTTGCGCGGATCGTAGGGTTCCTGCTGTGGAATCGGAATTTCCGGCAGCAGACGTTTCTTGAAGAAATCATCCTTGAAGTAAAAGAGTTTCTTACATTTGATCGGCGCGAAGGATTCCACCAGAATAATCTGCTCATCACGCGGCAGCTGAATGACTTCCTGCGGCAACAGCAAGGCGCGCTGTGCTTCTGAGACATGTAGCGAGCGCGACGCTGGATTGAGATCAAGGAATTTCGGTTTGTTGTAGGATTCCTGCGTCACTGTTTTGTTGCCCACCAATTGCGAGATCATATTCGCGGTTTCGATGTTGTTGGCAGAGAAGGTGATCCGGTAATAGCAGTTGGAGAGGAACGAATTCATGCCCGCTTCTTCATAAATGCCTTTAAGCTGCTGCGTATCCTGTACAATCAGGAACAATTTCACACGATAACCACGGAAATAGGCGATACCGACCTGAAACTGAGGCATTTCGCCCAGTGATGGAAACTCATCCATCATGAACATCACACCAAACGGCTCATCTGGCTTAGGCATGTGGCGCGTCAGGAAGTCCGTGGCTTGCTGGTAAAAGACCTTCAGCAACGGCTCAAGGCGCTGCAAGTTGTCCGGCGTCACGCCGACAAACACCGTCATCTTCTTTTTCTTGAGCTGCTGCAAGTCAAAGTCTGAGCGTGCGGTGGAGGCATCAATCAATGGGTTGGCCCAGAGCTCTAAGCCGGAGTTTAGTGTGGAGATCACGCCGGAGCGTTCTTTGTCGGCCTTCTGCAGAAACGCCGCGATGTTCATGTAGGATACCGGATGGATACGCCCGCCAATCGTATCGAGCACCACCGCCAGATTATACACCACATCATCGGAGCGCATGGTACGCACCACTTCGCCAAAGGAGGTCACTTTTTCAGGCACCGCACATAGATAAAGTATCACCCCCAGCATCAGTGAGCGTGCCTCGTTTTGCCAGAATTCCTGCTCGGGTAAAATGAGATTGCAGATTTTCTGCACATCATCGACCATCTGGCCGGGCTTGGTGGAAATCCAGTCGAGTGGATTATAACAATGCGAGTTTCCATCCGGATCGGCTGGGTTCCACACAAAAACGTCCTGCCCCATCTTCTTTTGGCGATAACCGCTGGAGAGTAAATAATTCTCGAGCTTGATGTCATGACACACCAGTGATTCTTCCCAGAACAGCAGATTGGGAATCACGAAGCCTACCCCTTTACCCGATCCGGTTGGCGCAAATAGCAGTACGTGCTGGAAATCATCGGCAATGAGATAATCTTTCGCGCCGGTGCGCCCAAGCAACATGCCTTTCTTCGCGCGAAGTTTGGCCTTGCGAATTTCCGGCTCGGTGGCCCAGCGCGCCGCCCCATGGATGGTTTCTTTTTCTTTGAAGGGACGAAAATCCATTAAAGGAGCGCGCATCAGAAAGAGCGTGATGAGACTAAAAAGTACACCACCCCCAGGCAGGCCATAATATTTGATATCGAAAGATAGATCGAATACCTGATCGTAATATTGTGGATACGCCGCGTAGTAGGACTGATTCTGACTGATCTTATCTCGCAGCTCGAGCAGATAAATTTTCCTATCCATGCTGCGCTCAGTTTTCATGCGGTAGCGCGAGTACTGCATGAAGGTGGTGGGCGTCACTTGCGGCCATTTGATTTTTGCCGACATGTCGTTATAGGCCAGAATCGTCCCTGCAACAAAAGTCGCACCGACCGGGACGCCAACGATGAACAGTATCAGGACGCAGAGCATCAGATAATTGCCAAGCCCTGATTTTTTGTCTGATCCGCTCATGAGTAAATCTGATCTTTAAAGAGGATTTCCGATACGAAGCGTTTACCCTTCTCACCACGCTTGAGTTGGATGACGACATTCACCACCGCTTCGACATATTCTTTGATCTGTTCACGCGTAATGCCAAGACCGGCCTGCATCACCATCAGGATTAACTGCTCATAGGCCAGCTTCGGCGAATCGGCATGGATGGTGGTGATGGAGCCCGGATGGCCCGTGTTAATGGCGCGCAGAAAACTGAAGGCCTCCTTGCCGCGAATCTCACCGACCATAATGCGGTCAGGACGCAGCCGCAGGCAGGCTTCGATGAGATCCTGCATCGTTACTTTCGAGCGACCCTGATCGCCACGAGATGCTAGCAAATGTACGCGATTGGGCAAATGATCCACCATCACCTCACGCGCATCTTCACAGGTGATGACGCGCTCACCGGCTGGAATTTTTTTCAACACCGCGTTGAGGAACGTGGTTTTACCCGTAGATGTACCACCAGATATAATAATGTTCTTTTTGAATTGGACCGCTTTGGTAATAAACTCACGAATCGCCCCGGCATCAAGCAACTCGCGCAGCTCTTTGTCATGCGCATTATCCTGCTGGCGAACCATGGTGCCCTGAAAAGCCCCGATGGCCTCATATTGCTCAAGATCAAAGTTGAGAATGGTCTGTTTACGAATCGACATCGCCACCTTGCCGGTTTCGCACGCAGGTGGAAACACAATCTGAATACGGTAGCCGTCGGGCAACGTTGCCGAGAGGAGGGGCTTTTCCTCACTGATGGTTTGTTCGGTCGATTGTGCTACCAGCCGCCCCATTGACATCAGATGGTTGAGATCAAAGGCCGGCAGCGCACGGTGATGCATGTCACCGAATTTCTCGATCCACGCTTCCCCAGGTTTATTTATCGAGATTTCACTGATGCCCTCCTCATCAAACAGGCCTTTCAGCGGGCGCAGATATGTATCAAGAGCCGTGATGCTCATGGCATCAATGTCCGGTTGGTGAGGCTGGGTGGGAAATAGAGATCGCGATTGACGAACACGTTGACTTTCGTGCCCTGATCCACCGTGATGTTAGGTCGCAAATCCAGTAATCCATCCACCACCGAGCGCCCAACATTACTGATATTGCCCACAGCATTCAGCGTGGCAAACGAGGTGGGATCACCGGAGGAAGTTGAGCTGCCATCCGTATTCGTGGTGGTTTGTACATCTTGGCCACCGGAAATACTGTCTGCGGCAGCCGCGGCTCCAATGGCAATCACGCTAGTGAGAATCGCGCCCGTGAAGATCTCTTTGTACTTTTGATCAAGATAGCCTTCCAAACCGGCGCGGCCAAGATTATCCACGCCCGGGGAGTTGACGTAAATGTCAATGCCATCCGGACGAATGACGCGCGTCCAGATAATAAAGACGCGGTCCTGTCCCCGCAAAATACCCGTATTATACACGCCAATGAGGCGAGACCCTTTGGGAATCAGGATGTTTCGTGTTTGTTCCGCGTAAATATCACGGCTGACAATGGCACGTAATGAACCCGGAAGCGTCGTATCAATCGCCGTTTCCAGAACGGCATGAATCAATTTACCCTGAGCGATAATCGCACTGAGATCGCCCAGAAATCCTGCTTTTACTTTGGGTGCTTCCGATGCCGCAATGGCACGATTCGCAAAGCCAAGATTGGGATCGGTGCTGGCAAAAGCATCACGTGCCTGCTGTGCATCTTCGGGGCTATCATCTGCAAAAAGCCCTTGGCCCTTATTAACAGCCAGCATTTCTGATCGAATACGCTGTAAACGCTGCTCTTCGGTGGCGGAATCCGTTTCCAAAACAGGAACATCCACCGTAGGCGGTGAAATCGGTGGAGAGGGGGGCGGCATGGTGATTTGCGGGGGAGGTATCTCCATAGGTACTACGGGTGGCGCCATGTTCTGGCCTTGCATATTTGAAATGGCGGCGCGCTTATCCCCTTCAATTTTTTCCTTGCCGCCCCCGCCAAACAACAAAAGAAGAATTACGACAAAGAAGGCACCTGCGCCGCCAAGAACAAACAGGACGCGGCTGGGCTTGGCTGAGATCATAGGCGCCCCAGAGCGCAGATCATCCTCCTGGCCATTATCGGTTAAATCGCCACCGTTAGCAAGAAATGGGTCGTTAGGCGGAGGGGTTTGTGCCATGGTGCGCCTCAGTAAGCCTCATTGTAAATATGCACGAGATCTGCACCGTAATGCAGCAGCAGTTCCGGTGCGACGATATTTACACGCAGCGATCCGTCCGGCAGTTGAGTGCTTGCCACCGGCCTTTCCTTTCCACCCGCAGTGGGAACAGAGATGCGCTGCGGCAGGCGTGATACCATAATGGTGGTGCTTTGACCGTCATCATAAATTTTGCGGGGTGCGAGCATGTCGGGCCCTGTGAAGCTATAGCGATAATTAAATGCGGAGGATGCCATCAGGGGCGGTGTGTAGCGCGCCGGCACTTCACTGGCATAATTCGCAGGCAACGACTTGGCGTTATCCTCCGGATAGAAGAAGCGCACCACATAGACAAGCTCTTCGTCACCTTTTAATGCGCCTCCGGCATTGGAGCGCAAATCAAACTGATAGGAACGCTCACTGGTCACCACCGTCATGTTAGTATGTAGATTCTCTTCCAACGGGCGAATGAACAGGCGACGACCTGAGGGGATAATCTGCCAGTTCACACGATCGCCTAGTACAACGGTCTGAATGCGTTCCTTGGGATGAAACTCAATGTTAGACTGATAGCCATAATGGGTGAGTACACTATAGACATCATTCTCATTATAGACGAGTGTTTTGACACGACTGTCGGTAATCACAGGCCGAGATTGCGCCTGTGCAGCGGGAGAGAGTGCCAGAACACAAACGGCAAAAAAGCCAATTAGCAGCATGCGTATCATCGCTTTATTACCTCATCATCTACGCGATAACTAAGCACCTGAAAGCCGAGTGGATTAATCAGGCGCTGGTCACGATTGAGTTCCAGTTTAAAGTAATCATATTCTATCGTCGCGATTTTATTATAAAGATCGCCGCGTGGATTATTTTTCGAGCGCTCACGGGAATTGAAACGCACCTGCGCCACTTTACGCTTGGGATCAGACAGATGCGTGATGGTCGGGTTTTCCACATTCAATACGCCGCCAATCTGGGCCAGCTGGGCAGCAGGTGACTCCGGATTCTTTAAATCCGAGTCGATCGCATATTGTGAAAAGACTCTGCTACTGCTGAGCACCAGCACCGTATTCCAACGAAATTGCAAATCCAGATTATCAATCGTCTCGCGCGCCGTGACATAGCGCCATAAAAAAAAGTCATCAAGCTGCTCAGGGGCACTCAGTCGATCACGGCTGATCGGCTCCACCACCTCGGTCAAGCCTGATTTTTGATCAATCTGGATAATGAATGGCTCAACGGACTTTAGTGGCGCCATACGTTGCATGGCGAATGATGATGCCAGTGCGATCAGCAAGCAAATGATAGTGAATAAAGCCAATACATTGCGCTGTACAAGCACCGTCTGGTATTTATCCTGATACCAGTTTTTGGGCGCTGCCGCCTTTTTATCTGTTTCTTTCTTCAGGGCCATACCCCCATCTTTACAGTCAGACGCTACCAATTGCTAGTGATGAATGATGATATACCAACGCTGGTAGCAGGGTTTTACGATACTGTGACCCTAAGAAACAAACGAAGTGCTATAATATTTCCATCTGCACTA
>JAIEPI010000015.1 GCA_019749855.1 Rickettsiales bacterium
ACCCGCATTCACCGCCAGCCCAAGATCGCCCTCGTCACGACCGGCACGTGGCGACCCCGCGTTGGCATAGAATGCTGGCAATGCGCCAAATGGCTCAAGCGTGACAGCGCTGCGCGACTTGCGCCATAGCTGATAGCGTACGAAAAGCTCACTATTGCCCAGACCCCAGTTTTGCTGATCCGCCTCTGCTGTCGCTTGCTGTAGTTTATGAAGGAATAAGGAAGTGCCGATCGTCCAATCATCACTCAGGCCATATTCAAGGTAAGGGTTGAGCTCATACTTTGAGAAACGGGGCTGCGATTGTTGCTCCCCTTGCGTATCAAAATTATGCGAGGTGCGATAGGCAACCGCGTTTACAATTGCTATGCCATGACCCGTTTTCTGAACCCATGGATTGGCAGATACCGCAGCAGAAAAACCTAGGATTGCACTGCAGTGTAAGAGTAATCCAGGCAATCGATGCATGGGCTTACCTGCATGGTTGAATTACATGTTTAATGAAGCGTGCGGCCAGAATCCTTGATCGCCAAGGCGATGAGCTTTTCATTGGCTTCATCGTTCATTTCCTCAGAGAGCATATCACGCGCTGCTCCAACCGCGATTTCGACGACCTTGCGCTGAATCGCTGCCACAGCTTCTTGCTCTTCACGCGCAATCTTTTCATTCGCCAGCGTAATGCGAGCATCCACTGCCTGCTGGAGTTGGATACGCGCCTCTTCTTCTAATCGCTTAGCGGTTTGGCGTGCCGCGTCCAGCATGGCTTCTGCTTCAGTGTTCGCCTCACGCTGCTTTTTCTGGTAGGCGAGCAATGTGGCCTGCGCTTCTTCACGTAAACGCACCGCTTCTGCCAGTTCCGCTTCAATGCGCGCGGCTCGGACATCAAGTGTTTTACTGAGTATACGCGATACAGGCTTCCATGCCAGAGCAAGGAACATAAAAAACGCGACAGCAACAAAAAACGCAGCATCAAACATAATCACACCTAATTTAATTCTAGTCTTATAATGTAGGCGAAAGGCAACCCACGTCAAGTGTCGTCAGGAACCCGCTGCTTTAACCGCTTTTTTAACAAGTGCCGCATCAGGCTTTTTACCAAGAATTTTTTCTACGATGGCACTGGCCGCTTCTTCGGCGATGGGCGCCATATCGCGCTCAATGCGTGTGCATTGTTCGCGCAGGGATTTATCCGCTTCGGAGAGCTTCTTTGCGAGGGTTTGATCAAGGGCTATGTGCTCGCCTTTAGCCATTTTTTCCTGAGCGAGCTGCATTTCAACAATGAGGTCATTGGCACGCGAGCGGGCATCCGCCTCTGTCTTTTCGTAGGAAAGTTGCGCTTGCTGTGCCTCCAGCGACAAACGCTCAGCTGCCGCCAGATCCTGCGACAAGCGTAAGCGCCGTGCTTCCAGCACTGACTGGATTTTTGGCATCGCACTGCGCGACACCAATACATAGAGCAAGGCAAAGGTAAGAGTCAGCCAGAAAAGCTGTGAGGCATAGCTCTCGGGGTTGAGCTGCGGCGACGCTTTATGCTCTTGCACCGTGCTGGTATGCAACTCCTGCGTCATTGACTGACTCTCCACCTTTGTACTTAATCTCTATAAACTGCGTTGGTTGCCTAGAACAGGTTGGCAGCAGCCACGGCGAACGCCGCAATGCCCAGACCCTCGGCCATCGCCGCGCCGATCAGCGCGTTTTTGAACAGTTTTGATTCAGTCGCTGGGTTGCGTGCAACGCCTTGCAGGAAGGCGCTGAAGATCATGCCCACGCCGATAGCGGCACCCAGTACGCCAAAGCCCATAAGGCCTGCGGCGAGAAGTTTCATTGCAGCTGCGTCCATAGTGAAGTCCTTTCGATGGTTTATAAAAAAAGATTAATGCATGTGCAAAGCGTCATGCAGATACACACACGTGAGGATCGTGAAAATGTAGGCCTGCAAGAACGCGATAAATACTTCAAATCCGATCAGTCCGACCAGAAGCAGCAACGGTACGACACCGGCAATGCCAAGCGCTATGACGAAGCCGGCGACGACTTTAAGCAAAATATGGCCAGCCGTCATGTTGGCGGCCAAACGAATAGAGAGCGTAATGGGGCGCGCCAGATACGAAATCACCTCAATGGGCACCAGCAGAGGAATCAGCGGCAATGGCACACCTGAGGGCACAAACATTTTGAGAAAATGCAAACCGTGATGATAAAAACCCACTGCAGTGACGCCCAAAAACACCAAAGCTGACAGCGCAAAAGTCACGATGATATGGCTGGTGACGGTGAATGAATACGGCACCAGGCCCAATAGATTGGCCGTCAGTACAAAGAAGAAAACGGTAAACATAAACGGGATAAAAGGCTTAGACCCCTCGCCTGCCGTATCACGCAGGGTGGAAGCAATAAAATCATGCCCCATTTCCACCAGCGATTGCCAATGCCCAGGCACCATGGCCCGCTGGCGCATACCCAGTGTCAAAAATAGGTAAATCACCGCAACCGCTGCCACCATAAACAGCGATGAATTGGTAAAATCAATGGAATAACCCGCGAGCTTGGGCAGCTCAAAAAGCGAGTGTACTTCAAATTGATGCAATGGGCCGTGGGATTCCGCCATGAGTCAAAAAAACCGTCTCAAGTTCGGCGAGATGTGTAGGAGATTACGTCTGGCTTGTCCAGCCTTTATTACAGCTTTATGGCGATGCGAAGACTAGGATTCGGATGACTCTGTTTTCTCATTTTTTTCGAGCGCTTCATTACTGCGAATAGCGCTGCGAACAGCGGCGGCCATACCAAACGCCAAACCCAGCAAAATGCCCCATGGCTTCGTCTGCCACCATTGATCCGCCCAGTAGCCCATAAACATGCCCACCGCGATACATACCATAACATCCGTCGCAATACGGGTGGCGGATGTTTTCGCTGTTTGTACGGGCATTTCGCGCTGATCGACGGCCATTTTAATCCGCTCGACTTGCGCACGGATTTGTTCAGGCGATAGCGGCTGCTCGCTCATGGCTTGAGCTTAGCAAGCGCCGCTTGAATATGTTTTGAGAATTCTTCCGGCGTCTGAGCGCCCTGAATTTCATCCGTGCCAATAAAGAACGTCGGCGTGGCCTTCACACCCAGATTGTCACGCACGGAGATCAGATCAGCGAGCAATGCACTCTCCGCTGATTTATCGTCCAGACATGCATTAAACTGCGCCTCGCTGACACCCCCCACCTGCGCGATTTTCAACAAAGCATCGCGGCTGTTTGTTGTAAATGCCCAGCGGT
The DNA here is from genome assembly GCA_019749855.1 of Rickettsiales bacterium. Taxonomy (GTDB): domain Bacteria; phylum Pseudomonadota; class Alphaproteobacteria; order Rickettsiales; family UBA998; genus UBA998. The sequence goes on from JAIEPI010000015.1 coordinate 3,267, forward strand.
CCTGCAATTCAAACAGGACTTCCTCGAACTTCAGCCCTTGCGTGGGTGGCAAACAGCGCACCAGCAAGGCCGCCTGCAGTGCCGAGGCACTGGTAGGAAACTGGCGGATGACCAGCTTTACTTTGCCGCTGTCAATAAAATCCTTCTGCAATACAGGGAGTATTTTTTGATGGAAATGCGCACAATGCGGGCAGGAGAGTGAGGAATACTCAAACATAGTCACCGGTGCGGTGGCTTGCCCCAGCACAATGTCAGTGGATTGTTGGGTCAGGATTTTCTCAGGCGCCACCGGTGGGGCTTTCGCCTCTAGTGGGTTTTTCTCGGCCTTTTCTTCCCCTGACGCCGCAGGTTTTTTTGCAGCATCAGGAGCGGCTTGTAGGGAGTCAGCCATCCAGATCGACCCTACAAACAGAGCGCAGGCGAACATCACAGAGAAAGACAATTTCATCACAGGCTCCTAAAGACAAGGTGAAAACGGCTTCTCTTTACGACCTATTACACAAAAACGCAATGGCGACGTCGTTTTCTACAACGCTGATTCTACAACGCTGAAAATGAACGCTGAAAATGAAAATTGCCGAAAAAGCCCTAAGCTGCCCGTGGCGCACGTGATTTCTTTTCACCGTCCGTTGCTTCGTCGCTGGCCACTTCCATCACCGCAATCGCGGCCATATTGATGATGTCAGAGACCGAGGCGTTCATCTGCACGATTTGCACCGGACGCGACATATTCACCAGAATGGGGCCGATGGCTGAGCCTTCGCCCAGCTCTGTCATCAGGCCTGACGCCACGTTTGCCGTATGCAAGGCAGGCATCACCAGCACGTTGGCTGGCCCAGAGAGGCGACAAAATGGATAAAGGCTCATCAGTTCCGCATTCAGCGCCACATCCGCACCCATTTCGCCGTCATATTCAAAATTGACCTCACGGCTATCCATCACCTTGATCGCATCGACAATGCGCTTGGATTTTTCACGCTGCGGATTGCCAAAGTTGGAGAATGAGAGGAATGCAACACGCGGTTCATGGCCAAAATGGCGTGCCACTTCCGCCGTGCACTCAGCAATATGCGCGAGTTCTTCCGGCTCCGGCAATTCATTGACCATGGTATCCGACATAAAGATGGTGCGGTTTTTTGCCACGATGATGGACACGGCAAACGGAAAACGCCCGGGTTTAGGATCAACGATGCGCGAGACGGTTTCCAGCGAGCGGTGATAGCCACGCGTGATACCGGTAATCAGCGCATCGCCATGCCCTGCCTGTAACATCAGCGCCGCAAAAGTATTGCGATCATTTTTTACCATGCGCGCGACGTCGCGGTATAGGAAGCCTTTACGTTGCAGCTTGCTGTACATCATATCAACATACTGATCGACATGCTCCGAGAGGGCGGCATTCATGATTTCAATGCCATCACGATTGGAAATCGTCATGCGCTCCATCGCCGCTAAAATACGATCCTTGCGGCCAATAAGTACTGGCGTACCGTAGCCGTAATCCCGCCAATGTGCGGCGGCACGGATGATTTTTTCTTCCTCGCCTTCCGCAAAAATCACGCGCTTGGGGTGCGCCTTCACGCGATCCAGAATGCGGCTCATGGTATTGGCAGTGGGATTCAGTCGCGCACTGAGTGAGCGGCGATAACCGTCCATATCAACGATGGGTTTACGCGCCACGCCAGTTTCCATGGCCGCCTTGGCAACGGCGACCGGCACGGTAGAAATAAGGCGCGGATCAAACGGCGTGGGAATAATGTAATCAGGGCCAAACTCCATCTTGCGACCCGAGTACACCGAGAGCACCTCATCGGGCACTTCCTCACGCGCCAACTGGGCAATGGCTTGCGCGGCGGCAATTTTCATCTCCTCATTGATTTCGCGTGCACGAACATCCAGCGCCCCACGGAAAATGTAGGGGAAGCCCATGACATTGTTCACCTGATTGGGATAGTCTGAGCGGCCTGTTGCCACAATCGCATCCGGACGCGCCTTGCGCGCTTCTTCCGGCGTGATTTCCGGCACAGGGTTGGCCATCGCAAAAATCACTGGATTTTTAGCCATACCCTTAACCATTTCCGGCGTGACAGCACCCGCGACTGAGAGCCCAAGAAACACATCCGCGCCCATGAGGGCATCCGTCAGAGTGCGGGCATCTGTTTTGACCGCGTGGGCGGATTTCCACTGGTTCATGCCGTGTTCGCGGCCCTCATAGACGACGCCATCCCGATCGCACAGTAGCACGTTCTCATGTGGCACACCCATGCGTTTAATCAGCTCCAGACAGGCGATACCCGCTGCACCCGCACCATTCACCACCACCTTCAAACTCTCGAAGGGACGCTTGGTGATGTGCGCTGCGTTAATCAGACCGGCCGCCGCGATGATTGCTGTGCCGTGCTGATCATCATGAAATACGGGAATGTCCATTGCTTCGCGCAGCCGCTGCTCAATGATGAAACAGTCGGGCGCCGCGATGTCTTCCAGATTGATGCCACCCCAGCTTGGGCCTAAAATCTTGATTGCATTGACGAATTCATCTACGTCAGTCGTATCAACTTCAATATCAATGCCGTCAATATCAGCAAAGCGCTTAAACAGAATCGCCTTACCCTCCATCACCGGCTTGGAGGCGAGCGCGCCCAGATTGCCCAGACCCAGCACCGCTGTGCCGTTGGAAATCACGGCAACAAAATTACCTTTGGCGGTATAATCATACGCTGCATCAGGATCCGCTTGAATACGCAGGCAGGGAACCGCCACACCCGGGGAATAACCAAGCGACAAATCACGTTGTGTAATCAGCGGCTTGGTTGCCTGAATGGCCACCTTGCCGGGCTGACCGCGCATGTGAAATTCAAGGGCTTCCTCATCGGAAATTGGTTCATTTTCCATGGCCATGCTCGGCACTCCGCAAACGTATAATGATTAATCACCGGAATTGTGCAGTGCAACATGTTGAATTTGCACCATTCCTCAAGGGCGCTACCATAGCTACGCACATGATAAATGCAAGACTGAATTCGCAGATTTTTTGCTATCAATGCAGAGTAAAACTAGCGCTCCCAACCTTCGTAAGCCTCAGCTCTTTTTGCCGCTAGTCTCTCAGTAAGGTCCTGACGCGCTGGCGCGGTGTTCGTCATTTCAGATTTCAGATCACGTAAGGCGGCAATGGCTTGCTCTGCCTGCGAAGGACTTAACGCGCCTATCACTCGAAGTTTACCCAACAATGTCAGCGGATTTTTTAGTGTAACAAAGCACTGATGAAAGGCTGGCGCATCATAATGGAGAATCTCAGGGGGCTCCTGCCTCACGGGCAAGGACTCAGGATATACGTCGCCGCGATCAGCAGGCAATGGAAAACTCCGACGATCCAATGATTGTTCAATTCGCGCTGAATCTTTGTGTGTTGGGTTGATTCTCAAGCCCACTATGAAATGATCCGAACAGGGAACATGCGAAAAACTAATGGCAGTAATCGGGCCGTCCCCGCTTAGTTCAACACTGCGAGCCAAAGGTTCCTCTAAGGCGTTTAATTGCTGCCGCGTCGTGAGTGCCATGGCTGTTCTCCAATTCCTTGAATTGCTTTTAACATGTGCGTTGATACTCTATTCTCATTCCATCTATTGTTAATATTGTGTGACATTTCCTCTGTGTCATTCGGAATAAAAAAGGGGCTGTACCGCACTTAGCCTTTGCCCTAAAAAGGCAGCTATGCAAGCCACACAGAGCATTTCACCTGCCGCCGAATCGACCAATGCGACGAGCGTTTCCCCCGGTATGGCGCAGTATCTTGCGTTGAAAGCATCACACCCGGAGTATTTACTGTTTTATCGCATGGGCGATTTCTATGAGCTTTTTTTTGATGACGCGATACGGGCCGCCTCCATTCTGGATATTGCGCTCACCAAGCGCGGCAAACTGGAGGGGGTGGACATCCCCATGTGCGGCGTACCGGCGCATGCGGCGGAAGCGTATCTGGCGCGACTGATTGCGGCGGGTGTTAAAGTCGCCATTTGCGAACAACTCGAGGATCCAGCGGAAGCGAAAAAGCGCGGCGCAAAATCGGTGGTCAAGCGCGATGTGGTGCGCATCGTCACGCCCGGGACTTTGACGGAAGAGTCGCTGCTGTCACCTACGCGCTCGAATTATCTCGCCTGTCTGGCACAGCAAGCGGGTCACTTTGCCCTCGCATGGCTCGACATCACCACCGGCGAGTTTGGCGTCTGTGAAACCTCCAGCGAACGCGTATTGTCTGATCTTGCGCGATTGCAGCCCAGTGAAGTACTGATGGGGCAATCGAGCATGGCACGCCCCGAGTGGCAATCGGTGATACAGGAGCTGGACACCCGCATTAGCCCAATTGCCGATAGTAGCCTGCATGCCAAGCGCGGTTATCAGCGCCTCATCAGTTTTTACGGTGTCGCCAGTACGGAGCCGTGGGGCGAGTTTCACGATGCTGAGATTGCCGCATGCGGGGCATTGCTCGATTACATCCTGATTACTCAGAAAGATCAGCGCCCACGGCTCGATCCACCACGCAAACAGCCAAGCCATGCCAGCATGGTGATTGATGCAGCCACACGGCGTAATCTGGAGCTGGTGGTCAATTTACAGGGTGAGAAACAGGGCAGTCTGCTGGCAACCATTGATCATACCGTCAGTGCGGCGGGTGGCCGCCTGCTGCGCGGCTGGTTGTGCCAGCCCCTCACTGATCTGGCTACCATTCATGCGCGGCAGGATGCGGTGGAATATCTGCTCACCCGCGCATCATTGCTTGGCAAGATCAATGATACGCTGCAACAATTGCCCGATATGGAGCGCATCGTGAGCCGCCTGATGATGCAGCGCGGTGGCCCACGTGACCTGCAACAACTGACGGCTGGATTGCATATTCTCAACCAACTGAGAGGCATGCTTGAGAGTGAGGACATGCAACTTCCCTCCGCTCTGCATGGCGTGAAGCAAAATCTGCGTGATCAATCAGCGCTGGAGCTTTTGCTGGCGCGAGCGTTGCAGGATCACTGCCCGTTGCTGGCACGTGACGGTGGGTTTATTGCCACGGGTTACCATGCGGCTCTGGATGAGTTTCGTGTGCTGCGTGATGAGTCACGGCGGGTGATTGCCCAGATGCAGATGCGTTATGCGGATGAATGTGGAATTGGCTCGCTGAAGATAAAGCATAATCATGTGCTTGGATATTATATTGAAATTACGCGGCGTCATGAAAAGCAGGTGCCAGAGCATTTTATTCACCGCCAGACCATGAAAGATGCGCTGCGCTACAGCACGGTGGAGCTGGGTGAAATTGAGCGCAACATTTCGGATGCGGGTGACCGTGCGCTGAAGATTGAACTGGAATTATATGACGAGCTGCTCGCTGCTGTGCAGGCACAGGCAGAGCCTATTTTAGAAGCGGCGCGTGCCAGTGCTGCATTGGACGGATTTCAGGCATTGGCGGTTCTGGCCAAAAAGAATGATTATTGCCGACCAAAGATGGATGACAGCCGCGCTTTCTACATCCATAAGGGGCGGCATCCAGTGGTGGAAGCACGCATGCGAACGCTGGGCGAATCATTCATCAGCAATGACTGTGATCTCGCAGATTCGCAGCGCCTGTGGCTATTAACAGGCCCGAATATGGCGGGGAAATCCACGTTTCTGCGCCAAAATGCGGTGATAACTATTCTGGCGCAAATGGGTAGTTATGTTCCGGCTGAATCGGCGCATATTGGCATGGTCGATCGTTTGTTTTCGCGGGTGGGCGCCTCGGATGATCTGGCGCGTGGCCGCTCAACCTTCATGGTGGAGATGGTGGAAACGGCGACCATTCTGCATCAGTCCACCGAGCGCTCGCTGGTGATTCTTGATGAGATTGGCCGTGGCACCGCCACCTTTGATGGCTTGTCCATTGCCTGGGCGGTGGCAGAACATTTGCATCACAACACGCGCTGCCGCGGCCTGTTTGCCACGCATTACCATGAGCTGACACTGTTGAGCGAGAGCCTGCCTGCACTTTCCTGTCACACCATGCGAGTGCGTGAATGGAAGGGTGAGGTGATTTTTCTGCATGAGGTGGCCGCTGGTCAGGCGGATCGCTCCTACGGCATTCATGTGGCGCGACTGGCGGGCCTGCCGGCGGAGGTTCTGCATCGCGCCCAGATCATTCTCAAAAAACTGGAAGAAAAAGCGCAGCATCCGGCATCAGGCCTCAGCACTGGCAGTTTGCCGTTGTTTGCATTTGCCGGTGCACAAGACATGGCGTCACCACTTGAGGAGACACCTGCAAAACCTTCAGCGCTCATGCTACAGCTGCAGTCCCTTGATCCTGACACCCTCACCCCCCGCGAGGCGCTGGACGCACTCTATGCGCTCAAGCGATTGGAAGCGGAAGAAAGCCCCATTATGTCAGATTTGTGATTGAACAGGGACACTCATCATCAACAATTACAGCGGATCAGCAATCGCCAGCTGCGCCACCACCTGCCCGCCCTGTAGATGCTGCGCGATGATGAGATCGACTTCCTCATGCGTCGTTGGCCGGTACCATGTACCCTGCGGATAGATAACCATCACCGGCCCCAGCTCACAACGATCAAGGCAGCCCGCCGCATTAATGCGCACATCAGTGAGACCCAGCTCCTTGCAGCGCTGTTTCATGTAGTCACGGATTGGCCCTGCCCCGCGATCAATGCACGAGCCACGCTCATGCCCCTCCGC
>JAIEPI010000061.1 GCA_019749855.1 Rickettsiales bacterium
GCGCCGGATCACCAAATCGCCGTCTCCTCCTCAGATCCCGAGCATTTTGCTGATAGCATTACTATTGATACCTCGCGGCAGTCCTTGTCGCTGACGGGCATTAAGAAGGCGACGGAGTTTCACCGCTGGTTAAAAGAGCGTCAGCTGGACAAACGGGTCAGCGTCGCCGGTATTTCATGGGATCAACGGAAGCCAAGCAATGGCGCCACGGCGATGGAGATCGAAGTACGTGACGCGCATGTGATCCTGCCCGGTGGGCTCTACACGCTGCGCAGCGCGCTGAAGCTGATTCAGGCGGCAAAAGAATGGCCCGTGGGGCAGAAGCCGTCGCCGATCTATCTGGTGAACCCTAAACTAAGCAGGCACAAGGACCATTATTTCTGGGATGGTCTGCATGATGCGCTGGAGAATGTGCTTGGAATGCCAACGCGTCTGCGCCAGCCCGGGACACGCGACTGGACGGCGCTGACAGAAAAATTATCCGAATTGGGCGTCCATGTGGTGGAGTCAGAGCAGGCCTGTCAGGAAATGCTCTCTCAGCAATTTGGGGTTCATGCGCCGGTGCGTGAAATCTCTGAGCAAGACACCCCGGATTTTGTGCCGCCGCATATGACGATGCCAGCGGATTCCACCTTATTCTTTGCCACTACTTCGCGGGATAAACTCGAAGAAATGCGCAAGCTGATGCAGCCTTACGGCGTCAGGGTGGCGCGCATGGATATGCTCACCCCCTGCAATAGTCCGGAAGAAAAAAGTGGCACCTATACCGGTAATTGCAGCGAAAAAATGCGTGAGGCCGTCAAGGCTGTGAGAGAAATGCAGACGGATCGTTCGTTTGAATTCCAACGCCGCCTCAGGGCGATGAAGGTTAATCCTGCGAAGGCCTTTATATTGGTGGAGGATGCGGGGCTACAAACCATAGATAAACGCGTTTTCAAGCATCTTGATAAACGCGGTTTTCAAAAAAGGACGCGCCGCCATCTTGAGCTACATCCGGACACCGGCATCGGCCCTGAATTTGGACCGGCAACCATTGGCTCCCTTGGTGAGCGCGCCTTCTTCGAAAATCTGAACCGCGCCTTTGACGCCGTTGATAAGGAAGCAAGAGAAGCAAGCGAAACGTCCGGTCAAACCACATGGCCGGCGAATCGCAAAATGATTCAGACCAGTGTGCTGGGCCTTGCACCTTTACTTCAGCCGTCCTCTCTGGATCTGGAGAAGCCTGAAACCTATGATTTCCAGATTTTTTCCGGAATCGCTAAAATGAAAGTTCGCCCCACGGTTCAGGCGGCCAAGGGAACGGTTGTCTACACGGCGCATTTCCTTGAGGCGATCGATAAACGCAATCCCGATAAAAAAACCCAGATCGAACTGGATCATGAACATGAGGATGCCTTTTTACTTTCCATGAGCGCTCGCAGCAAGGCGGCGAAGGGGATGATCACGGCATGCCGCACACCCTTGCGGGAACAGGCAAAGTTGAAAACCGCTGAGGATTACACGCTGTCGCTTTACGGTGATGTAGATAACCATGTCGGCGAATTGCTGAAGCAGAAAATTGATTCATTGCAAGCGTCTGGTTACCAGGTGCAAAAGCCTCTTAGCGGTAAACAAACGCTCGCCCATTCGATTGAATCAACCTTGCAGCATTCCGATGCCACGTTGCTGATGCCCTTTGCGCCAGAGAGACAAGAAGAAGGATTTGTGGAGCGCCTCTATACCCTGTTTTCGCATATTGTCGCACGCCAGATCCACCCACGTGACCGCGACAAACCGCTGATTGTGTTTAATCCGAAAGAGGGCGAGGCGAGCCACTGCTGGAGCCCGATATTGGCGTATTTCGATGAACTGCGCGATATTGGAATGATCACAGATCAAACCCGCACGTTCGTTCATGAAGTAGGAACGCTCGAAGCGGCCATGACCATGTTGCAGCGTAGCCGGCAGAACCTGTTGCGCACGCCGCAAGACGAGCCAGAGCCGCATACGCTGGATGATAAAAATCTCAAAGCCTCAGGCAAATATAATGTGGCCGTGTTCTGTTCGGCGACCAATAAAAATGAATATCTGCTCGATCTGGCCGACACCACCGGGGCGGCACTGGCCATGCATGATTACGGCATTGTGTACGGTGCCGGCGACCGCGCCATGATGGGTGCCGTGCTGAAAGGCGCGTTAAATATGGCCGAGGCGGTGAAAGAGGCCGGAAAATCCCTCTTTATTGCCGGATCCAGCACGGAAGCGATTTTAACAAGTGAAGCCAGCGACCCAAAGGGGATGATCGCGCATATCAATGCGAACGGTCAGTATTTTCATGCCAAAGATATTTATGAGCGCATGAGTTACATGATCAAGCAGTCCAACAGTTTTCTGATCCTCCCGGGTGGCGCAGGCACCGTGCAGGAGCTGGGTGCTTTATTGATGCTTAAGCAGAATGGCCATCCCGATATGGCGGGCAAGGATATCGTGGTGCTGGATTTGCCCTATAACGAAACAGGTGACTCAAACCGAGCCGACGCACGTGGGTTTTTCAGCGGCTTGCTTGAGCAGATGTCGCCGCAGCAACGCGAAGCCTTGGGCATTCATGTAGTCAAATCGCAACATGAAGCGATGCAAAAACTGGCAGAGCTACGACAGCAGTCCAAAACTTGGGCCGTGCGTGTCAGTACGGGCGCTGCAAAGGGACCTGCTCAGATAGTCTGATCAGAATTCACTTAAGTTCCAGATGCCTAGATGGGGCCGTGGGCGCGCCCATGCACAAACTGATCGACGTAATCATTTCCACTCTGCATGATCGTATCAGCGGCGCCATCATAGATGATTTTGCCCTGATAAATCATGGCGATGCGCGTGCCAATCTTATGGGCACTGGCCATGTCATGTGTAATGGTGAGTGTTGTTTTGCCTTGGGCCCGTGTGCAGGCGACAATCAGATCATTGATGACATCCGCCATGATGGGATCGAGTCCGGTGGTGGGCTCGTCGAAAAAAACAATCGGCGGATCAGCGCAAATGGCACGCGCCAGTGATACACGCTTCTGCATACCCCCTGAGAGTTCCGAGGGTTTGAGAAACGCAGTTTCCGCTTTGAGGCCCACCGCGGTGAGTTTTTCCTGCGCCAGCGCCACGCGCTGCTCTTTTGTCAGTCCCTTACGCGCTAAAGCAAAGGTAATGTTTTCCCAAACGCTCAAGGAATCAAATAGGGCGCCCCCTTGAAATAGCATGCCGAATTTTTCCATCAGCTTCTCGCGCTCGTCGGTGCTCAAATTGGCGGTGGACACTCCGTCAATGAGCACGTCACCGCTGTCGGGTTGCAGCAATCCAAGAATACATTTGAGCAAAACGGATTTACCACTGCCAGAGCCGCCAATAATAACCAGTGACTCGCTTTTCTCGACGCGCAGATTGATGCCATCCAGCACCAGCTTGCTGCCAAAGGCTTTGCGTAGTTCACGTGTTTCGATGACGGGAGTGCTCATGGCATGCTCTGCTGGGTAAAGTGGGCGAATACGACTTTGTTGATTGCGCGTGTCATTTACGTACCAAAGAAAAGTGCCGTGATGAAGTAATTGGAAAAGAAAATCAGGATTGAAGCGGAAACGACGGCATTGGTGGTGGCGGCACCCACGCCTTGTGCGCCGCCGCTGGAATGGTAGCCGTGATAACACCCCATCAGCGTCACAATAAAGCCAAAGGCCGAGGCTTTCACCAAGCCTGAGACCACATCACGTACTTCGACAAAATCGAGCGTGTTATTAATGTAGGGGCCAGGGGAAAATCCAAGCTTGTTGACACTCACGACATATCCACCAAACACGCCGATGATATCCGCCACCAGCACCAGTAATGGCAGCATCAGCAAACCAGCGAGAATACGCGGGAACACCAGATATTTGTAGGGATTGGTCGAAAGGGTAACCAACGCGTCAATCTGCTCAGTGACCCGCATGGTGCCAATTTCTGCGGCGATGGACGCGCCCACGCGCCCAGCCACCATCAGACCCGCCATGACCGGGCCTAACTCACGAGTAATGGAGAGCACCACCACCAGTGGAATGGAGCTTTCAGCTGAAAAGCGCGAGAAGCCGGAATAGCTTTGCAGCGCCAGCACCGCACCGGTAAAAATAGCGGTGAGACCAATCACCGGCAGCGAATAATAACCGATCTCTATCATTTGCCTCAAAATCTGACGTGTAAAATAAGGCGGCGCAAACGCACAAGCCACACCGTGCCATGCAAAAAGTGTCAGCCGTCCCACAGCTTCCAGGAAGCGAAGAAATGTTCTTCCAATCGTTCTTAGAAAATGCATGTACGTCTCCACACTTTCATCGCTCTTAGCGAAAACAGGCCGTGAGCACAAGGATTTCACATGCGATGGCGTGATATGCCGCTGCATTACCATCGGCATTGAGTATTACAAAAAGGGCTAGTCAAAGCGTGAGGCCTGTGCTAGGGCAATTTCAATACAGAATTTCGCTTGCTTCTGGCAGCGTAGTTGAGTTTAACCATGCTCACTTTTTGAGCATTATTAGGAGTATTAAAATGAGCGACATCGCAGAACGCGTAAAAAAAATCGTGGTAGAACATCTCGGCGTAGAAGCTGACAAGGTGACCTCGGAAGCAAGCTTTATTGATGATCTCGGCGCCGATAGCCTTGATACGGTGGAGCTGGTCATGGCGTTTGAAGAGGAGTTCAATTGTGAAATCCCTGACGATGCGGCCGAAAAAATCCAAACGGTGAAAGACGCAGTTAGTTATCTCGAAGAGCATGCGGCGTAACCCGTTGGTTCGCCCTTTCATCTCATAGATAACGATTTTCATGCGCCGTATTGTTGTGACTGGACTTGGTCTTTTAACACCGCTGGCTTGCGGTGTTGAGGAGACGTGGGGTGCTTTGGTAGAGGGGCGCTCCGGTTTGCGTCGTATTCAGGGTTTTGATCTCACCGATATACCAGCACAGGTCGCGGGTGAAATTATCCGTGGCACTGAGAAAGGCCAGTTTAATCCCGACGATTATCTGGAGCCTAAAGATCAGAAGAAAGTCGATGACTTTATTCTTTATGGTATTACGGCGGCTGAGCAGGCCATCAAGGATTCTGGCTGGAAAGCAGAAACCTACGAAGATCAATGCATGACAGGTGTGCTGATTGGCTCTGGTATAGGCGGGCTGAAAAAAATAGAGGAAACCTGTGAAATTATGCGCTTGCGCGGCCCACGTCGCATCAGCCCATTCTTTATCCCCGCTTCATTGATTAATCTGGTGTCCGGTCAGGTTTCTATCAAGCATGGTTTCAAAGGCCCCAACCACGCTGTGGTGACCGCATGTTCCACCGGTGCCCATGCCATTGGCGATGCGGCTGAAATGATTCGTCGTGGTGATGCCAATGTCATGGTGGCTGGTGGCGCGGAAGCCACGGTGTGTCGCATCGGTGTAGCTGGTTTCGTCGCGTTGCGTGCGCTCTCTACGAATTTTAATGACACGCCAGAGCAGGCGTCACGTCCGTGGGACAAGGGCCGTGATGGGTTTGTCATGGGCGAAGGCTCAGGTGTGGTGGTGCTCGAAGAATATGAGCATGCCAAGAAACGCGGTGCACACATCTATGCCGAATTGATTGGCTATGGCCTCTCCGGTGATGCTTATCATATTACCGCCCCACAGGAGCAAGGCGATGGCGGTTTCCGCTCCATGCAGATGGCCATGCGAAAAGCAGGTCTATCGACGGCAGATGTGGATTATATCAACGCGCACGGCACCTCAACGCCGATGGGTGATGAGATTGAACATGGCGCGGTGAAGCGCTTATTTGGCGCGGATGCTTCGCGTGTGGCCATGTCGTCCACAAAATCGGCGATTGGGCATTTGCTGGGCGCGGCCGGAAGCGTTGAAGCCGTCTTTAGTATCCTTGCCATTCGCGATAACGTGGCCCCTCCCACTCGCAATCTGGATCATCCCTCCGATGGCTGTGATATGAATCTGGTGCCGCATACGGCGCAACAGCGTCCCATCAATATCACACTCTCCAATGCCTTCGGTTTTGGTGGAACCAACTCGACCCTTATTTTCAGACGCGTCTAGACTCAATACACGGGCCTTTTTTTGGAGTGATTTCCATGCGCTTGCTCAAGGCATTTGCCATGTTGTCCTGTGCAGGCTTTATCCTGCTGCTGGGGCTTACCGCTTATGCGGTTTATTATTATCAGCACCCGGGCCCATTGCCGGATGAAAAGATTTTGAACATTCCGGCTGGCACCTCCTTTCGTTCCATGACGCAAATTTTTGAGACAGAGGGCGTGGTTTCACATCAACGTCTCTATCAGTTGATCGTCGCGCTTCAAGGCAAACAGACACGATTCAAAGCAGGTGAATATCGTTTCTCGGCCGGCATTACGCCTTATGACGTTACAGAACTTCTGGTAAAGGGCCGCTCCATCACTCATAGTGTCACGGTGCCAGAGGGGCTTATCAGTGCCGAGATAGGCGCTTTGTTGCAAGCGGAGACCGCACTGGTGGGTGATCTGCCACTAAAATTTTTGGAAGGCGCCTATTTGCCGGAAACCTATTTTTTCCTGCGCGGTGAAGCGCGGGAGGCCGTGCTTGAGCGGATGCGTGAGGCGATGGATCAGGCATTGCAGGCGGCTTGGGATTCGCGGGAGGCGGATTTGCCCCTACGCTCGGCGTATGAGGCGCTGACGCTGGCGTCGGTGGTTGAAAAAGAGACTGGGGTAAGTGATGAGCGTGCCCACGTCGCCTCGGTGTTTATTAACCGGCTTCGGCTGGGCATGCCACTCCAGTCTGATCCAACAACACTGTATGGCATGTATGTGGAAACGGGCAAAATGGTGGGTCGGCTGAGTCGTGATGATTTGACGATGCCAAGTCCCTACAATACCTATCATGTGAATGGTTTGCCGCTCGGGCCAATCTGCAATCCGGGCAAGGCAACCTTGAGTGCCGTATTGCACCCGCTCTCCACGGATGACCTCTATTTTGTGGCGGATGGCGAGGGTGGACACCGCTTTGCTCACACGCTTGCCGAGCATAATCAGAATGTTGCGCGCTATCGCACTTTCATGCGTGATCATAGCAAGACACGAGTCGTGCCACCACCCGTAGGCCAATGAGATATTTATACCACAGCGAAATCCTGTTCTGTGGATTTCATGAATTTTATAATTTATTTGATATTTCTCCGTATTTTGTCAATTCAGGCGCTCATGGCTGACAGCATGGGATTTACAAGTGATTGATAGGTTTTCAGGGTAAGCTACGGAAAATCAGCCTTTCTTTTTTTGTGAAAACCCCAATCTGCTAGCTGATGATGTGAGGCTCTGCTATGGTGCCGCCAATCATGGGTGTAGAACTCTGTGGGACAGATAGATCATTATTTTTTGGGGATATAGTATGAAAAAGACCGCCATGCTGCTCGCTGCCAGCAGCTTCTTGATGATAACGCCGCTGGTAAGCCAGGCACAACAAGCCGACCTGCGTGATGTTGTGAAGGACAGACAGGGTAACATCGTCACTAATAGCTTTGATAATTGCGTTCGTACGCGTTGGGAAAGCAATTCGGATAGCTGCCTTTCCGGTGATGTCGTCATTGACCGTGAAGCGCTCTCTGTGTATTTCGCATTTGATAGTGCGGAATTAACACCCGCAGCCACGGCAAAGCTCGACACGGTTGCCACAATTCTGGGCCAATCCAGTGCGGTGGGCAGCGTGAACATTGTTGGCTATGCGGATAATATTGGCACCAATGATTACAACTACAATCTCTCAAAACGTCGCGCAGCGGCAGTGCATCAGTATCTCTCCAAGCAAGGCTACCTGAAAACCGGAGCGGTTGAAGTACGTGCTTTGGGTGAAGAAGCGCCGGTCTCCAACTGTGAGGGCATGGCTCGCAACGAGAAAATCTCTTGCTTGTGGCGTGATCGTCGCGTTGAGCTTGAGCTGAATGTGACCAAGTAAGCTTGTGACTCTGCAAAATAGGAAAGGGGGCGCAAGCCCCCTTTCTTTTATTTGCGAAGAAATGATGAAGCTTTTGCGACAGCCTTGTGACAGATGCTTTATTTTATAAAACAGTGCTAATACACTTGTCATGACATAACTATAGGCGACTTGATGGGTGGGATTGCCAGCGGCATTAAATTAGTTTAAATTTTAACAATCAATTAATGAGTTGCCTTTATTATCTTAACTATTGTTAACTTACCTTAATCATCATTCATTCACATAAAGGAAGATCCCATGGTCACTACCATCAACGGAACCTCTGGTAACGATACACTCTTTGGCACGTCTGACGTCGATGTGGTCTATGGGAATGATGGCAATGATGTGATTACCGGCGTTGGTAGTTCTGACACCCTGTTCGGTGGTGCGGGGAATGACACTCTGATTGGCTCTGGCACACGGTTTAGCCAGTTCTGGGGCGGCACCGGTGCCGATCTGTTCGTGGTAAAAAATGTGTCTGTTTCTCCAGACAGCCGTACCTACATTAATGATTTTAACCGAGCAGAAGGCGATAAAATCGACCTGCGCGAGTTCACCAATATCCGTTCTCTCGCTGACATTCAGCAAATTACGGCCCGCCCGTTATTGTTCGTGTTGGGTGGCGCTAATAATCTTTATAGTTTCAACAGCCTGCAGGAGAGTGATTTTATCTTCTTC
This sequence comes from Rickettsiales bacterium, assembly GCA_019749855.1. Taxonomy (GTDB): domain Bacteria; phylum Pseudomonadota; class Alphaproteobacteria; order Rickettsiales; family UBA998; genus UBA998. The sequence goes on from JAIEPI010000061.1 coordinate 8,669, forward strand.
AGCTTAAACGATACGCTCACTGGCACAGTCGATAATGACCTGTTAGATGGCGGTGAGGGCAATGATTTGATCTCTGGCCTGGAGGGCAACGACCTTCTCAAGGGTGGCATTGGTGATGACACCATTAATGGAAACCTCGGTGAGGACGTTATTTATTCGGGTGCAGGCAATGATTCCGTTATCGGTGGCGGTGGCCGCGATAGTATTTATGGTGAGGAGGGTAACGATTCCCTCTTTGGCGGTGGTGGCAGCGACACGCTCTATGGTGGCGATGGTGATGACAGCCTGTATGGCGGCAACGGCAATGATACGTTGTATGGTGGTAACGGTAACGACATTTTGCGCGGCGCGGGTGGCAATGACAGCCTGTATGGTGACGATGGCGATGATTCCCTCTTCGGTGGCGATCAAAACGACACTATTTATGGCGGGAATGGCAATGACCGTCTGCGTGGGTATATCGGCAACGACCAGCTAAATGGCAATGCAGGTAATGACCGTATTGATGGTGATGAAGGCCAAGATACGCTCTCGGGTGAGTCGGGTGATGACCGTCTGTATGGTGACGATGGCAATGATTTTTTGCAGGGCGAGTTGGGCAAAGACTATCTTAATGGTGGCGCTGGCAATGATACGCTGATCGGTGGCGACGGCCGCGATGTATTATACGGCGGCTCTGGTGCCGATGTTTTTGTGTGGCAGGCCTTGACAGACACACGTTTTGACGTCACTCAACGTGATGTCATTTATGACTTCAGCAGTGCTGAAGGTGACAAAATTGACCTCACCGCATTAGGGCATCTCGCTTTTGGCGGCGCAAGCTTTGCAAGAGGCGGTGAAGCATCAATACGCGTTTCGGTAAAGGATGACCACACGGTGATTCAGATCGACACCACTGGCGATCGTGTGCTTGACTCAGCCATCACAGTGGACGGGATTCATACACTCACCAGCAGTGATTTTTTCTTGGCTTAAATTATGATTTCAACACATGCTCTATCACGTTTTACACGTGGTAGAGCATGCCTGTTTCTCCAAAGCTTGACTGGGCCAGACGGACAAATAGATCCGTGATCGACTCAGGTGCCGGATTATGTCCCGCGCGCTCGCCTGGAAAGGCCTCACGCCGCATCGCGGTATCCACAACGCCAGGATCCAGCAGATTGGCGCGGATGGATGTTTTAGCGTTCTCCACCGCATAGGTACGAACCAGAAGCTCCAGCCCTGCCTTGCTACTGGCGTAAGCTCCCCAATAGGCAAAGGCAGCGCGAGCTGCACCTGAGGTCACGAAGATGGCGCGGCCGGCGTCAGATTGTAGCAAAAGCGGATGCATGGCACGCAGCAA
>JAIEPI010000205.1 GCA_019749855.1 Rickettsiales bacterium
CTTTATGGAACGCCCGCGTCGCGGTGACAGTAAAAGGCTGATTCTGGGCATCGGTCCCCTGAAATTTGGGATTCATCATCATCGGCTGGGCCTGCTGACCTTTTTCATTGACGGCAATAGTAATGCGCGCCTCTTCCTCCATTAAAGGCAGAATCACGACGACACCCAGCAACACAGTGATCATCAGGCCGAGGGCAATCTTGCTGAACAGCACATATCGACTTCGGCGTGCAAGGACCAGAAGTAGCTTTTGACGGCGATCAATATAGCTATTCGTGAAGCGTGGCATGGCCCTACACCACGCCCGCACGTAAACAGTCATGCAGGTGTAGCAATCCTGTTGGAACACCCTCGGCGTCCAATGCAAACACACAGGTGATGGATTTGCTGTTCATGATAGCAATCGCCTCAACCGCCAGCATTTTTGCCGTGACGGTGACAGGATGCGGCGTCATAACATCGCGTGCGCACTGAGCCAACAAATCAGGCTGCATATGACGACGCAAATCACCGTCGGTGATGATACCTATCAGCTTACCCTCCTCACAAACACCCGCACACCCCATGGCATGACGTGTGATGGTGAGCAGCACATCACGCATTATGTCCGTTGGCGCAACGAGCGGCAACGTTGATTCGGCGTGCATTAAATCCGCCACACGCAGCAGATTCTTCCCCAGCTTGCCGCCCGGATGATAAACGCGGAAATCATCCTTTGTGAAGCCACGCTGATCCAGTAATGCCATGGCCAATGCATCACCGTAAGCCATCATCATGATGGTGGAAGTTGTTGGCGCGCCAGTGGGGGAAGCTTCTGGTATTTCCGGCAGCACCACGGCCACATTCGCCGCTTCAACCAGCATCGACGTATCCCTGCGCACTAACGCAATAATGGGAATGGCATAACGCTTTGCATAGGAGATCATATCGCCTAATTCTGAGGTTTCGCCCGAATTGGATAACATCATCAGCGCATCATCCGGCGTGATCATCCCCAGATCGCCATGGCTGGCCTCACTGGGGTGCACGAAATACGCCGGTGTCCCCGTGGAGGCCATCGTCGCGGCGATTTTGCGCGCCACATGCCCACTTTTGCCCATGCCAGTGACGATCAAACGGCCCTTTAGACCAGCAATCAGTTGTACCGCCTGCGTAAATCGAGCGTCTAATGCCTCAGAAACCGCCTTCAGTCCGGCGATTTCCTGTTCCAGTGTGCGATGACCACTGGCAAGGGCAAGATCGTCATTTGAGGGCAGAGACTGTCGTTTTTCCATGACAAAGGGATAGCATCATGCGGCTACGGCTGCAAGCAGCTCACGCAGCCATAACCAGTGATTCAAGTTTACCCGCTCGCTCCAGGGCATTGAGATCGTCAAAACCGCCTACATGCGTGCTGCCGATAAATATCTGTGGTACCGTCCGCCGGCCACCTGCTTTCACCACCATGGCATCGCGCACGGCAGTATCCTGCGAAACGTCAATCTCTTTATAGGAATAACCTTTTGATTGCAACAAGCCCTTAGCGCGAACGCAATAAGGGCAACTGGGAGTACTGTAGACGAGTATTTCCTGCATAATCACTCACATAGTATTTGAAACTAAGTGCATAGGCCAAATCACCGAAAGAGTAAATGCCTAAGCTTGGCATTAGGCAATCATCTAAAAATCAGGCCAGCCTTCTAAAAATCAGGGTTTCCATAATAGGAAGGCGGATGAAAGCCGCGCACACGGTCCAGCAACAAGGAACGAAAGCTGGAGCGTGATTTTACCAGCGCGTACCATTCCTTAATACCTTGCGCCTGATTCCATGAAATGTCACCGAGAAAATCCAGTGCTGAAATATGCGACGCCGCCGCAATATCAGCCAGCGTAAAAAACTCACCTGCCAACCAGGTGCGCTCGGCTAGTAATTCAACCATATACTCATAATGATAGAGCAGGCTCTCTTTGGCCACACGGATCAAATCCGTGTCCGGTGAGCCACATTGCATGAGACGTCGATACACTTTTTCAAAAAGGATGGGCCGCGACACTTCATCATAGAATTTTTCATCAAACCATTGGACTAATCGACGGATTTCAGACCGCTCCGCAATGGATTCACCAATGAGGTTTGGCAGCTTATACGCTTCTTCAAGATATTCGCTGATCGCATAGCCACCACAATAGACCTGCCCGTTCTCCTCCTGCAACACCGGCACATCACCGGCAGGGTTCAAGGCAAAGAAGGCAGCGCGTCCTTCCCACACCGCTTCCTCTATCAACTCCACACCCAGTTGCTTTTCTGCCATTTGAAGACGTATTTTTCGGCAAAATGGCGAGAGCGGAAGATGGTAAAGTGTGCGGGTCATGCAGGCCGTATTAAAAAAAGAATGTTGCACAGAGATTAAGCAGCGGATCGCTTTTTATAACGCTCAAGATAATGAGGAACAATCAGCTCAATGGCTTGCGGCTGGATGCCGAGAGATGCAAACCCCTGCGCCGATTCACTGACCACATTGTCATAACGCAGCAATGCCACCTGATCGCGTGTGAGCATAGGGCTGGGTGTGTGCTCTGCCACGGCCCCCATGGCACTGGCCAGCGCAAAGGGCAGATTCACCACGCCATTATGCCGCCCCGTTATCGCCAGCGTGTAGTCAATGATCTGACGAAAGGTCATGATCTCCGGTCCACCTAATTCGTAGGTCTGGCCTTGTGTTGACTCCTGCCTGAGGCACACCGAAAATGCTTCCGCCACATCATCCACATACACTGGCTGGAAACGAGTGCGCCCACCGCCAATCACGGGCATAAAGGGCATAAAGCGACTCATGCACGCGAACTGATTGAAAAAATTATCCTCACGCCCAAAAATCACGCTTGGGCGAAGAATTGTGGCGGCTGGAAAAGCCTGCTGCACTGCTTTTTCACCTAAAAACTTAGTACGGGCATAGCGCGACTTCGCCGCTCTCTCCACCCCCAGTGCTGACATCTGAATAAAACGCCGAGCCCCTGCCGCACTGGCTAGTTGCGAAATCTTTTCAGCACCTTGCGCATGAATGGTTGCGAATTTTTGTGCGCCTTTTTCAAACAGGACGCCCACAAGATTAATCACTGCATAGGACCCATCCAGCTTGCCTTCTAATGTTTTTGGGTCGGAGATATCCGCATACTCTACGAAAAGCTGTCCAAGATAGCCCTGCGTTTTCACGGTGCCGGCATCCGCCGCCTGCGGGTTGCGGCACAGGACGCGCACTTGATAGCCATCCTTCAGCAGACGCCGTACGACATACGTCCCCACAAAACCAGTGCCACCAAACACAGTCACAAGATTGGGCGTATGAACCATAATACCTCCATCCATTAGGCTTTGGGCGGGACTATAACGCCGCCACAGCAAATGGAGCAATGATTTTATCTGGCATTACCCACATGCCGAACCATTGACAGCGCCCCTAGTTTTCTATACGAACGTGCATCCTGTGTGCCCAGGTGGCGGAATTGGTAGACGCACCAGCTTCAGGTGCTGGCGTTCGTAAGATCGTGGAAGTTCGAGTCTTCTCCTGGGCACCATTTCAATCAAATCAATTGATTCGCTCTAAAGACCCGTCAGATTGGGCTTTCTGTAGTTCCAGTGGTTTTGTATCCACTATGGAGAACTAGTAACCCGACAATTATTTATGCTTAGGCCCCACATAATTCTCGTCACTGCAAGCCATCTACTCCATTTAACCGCTTTTTGTTTTTCAGGTTTTGAAGATACTCCTTATAACCTTCTTCTCCCGACTCAGGCGGATACCATCCGCCTGGTGGAGGGGTGGGTTCGCTTGTGGCGTTATGAATAATGACAATAAGCACATAGAGTGCGGTGAATGCTCCCCAAAGCATCAGCCCTAGCTTGAATAATTCCCAGATTTGTCTCAATAGATTCTTCATCTATCCCCTGTAGCCACTTTTGTTTGCATCTATATGTATGATGGCGGTCAGGCGTGTCGTCCAGCTATCCACAACATCAAAATACTGAGCGACTGCACAATGAATATATTAACACAATCTTAATATTTCTACGCGGTTGTTTATGTTAAACCCTTGCTCATTAAAAAAACAGGAGATGAGCATGGCCCCGTTTACACCCATATCTGCAAGGATTGCAGAAGAAACCGCAGAAAGAAATCGAAAAGAGAAAATTCGGCAAGAACTTGCGACTGCGCAAAGTTCTCTCAGACGTATTCAAGGTTTAATCTCAACTACTGAAGTGTATATCAGAGAGGCTGGCACAGAAATAGAGACGTTGCGTGGTGAGATTGAGCAACTGCCTTACCATGCTACTCTGCAAGCCTTAAAAAAGCGGGATTTCTCCGCGCCCATCTATTTTCATAAAATTGTTGAAGAAGTGGTGACGGCTCAGCTTGAGGCGCTAGTCAAAGCGGTGGAAAGCGAGAAGTTGTTTTTGCATCACCTTCCCGAAGGTCACACAGCTTCTGAGGAGCAGATTATAGCAGCACATGAAGCCTATAATAAGAGAGAATTAGAGTATAAAGAGAAAGTAATTGCGGGCGTTGTGGCTAAGCTAGAAGAATGCCTTGAGCCGGCAAAAAAGCAATGGATTAGCATGATCCAAGATCAAAACGATCATCCATTAGCTAACGTGACGGTTGACATTGCTTCGCATGACGTTGGCAGAAGAACCAGAGGACCCTACAGTTATGAAGGTGAATTAATAAGAATAATGAAATTAGGCGCCGAGCATGAATCTTTCATGCTCAAGAACTGTTTTGACTCATCTCATTCAGCGCATGAACTTGTAAATACGATCGATCCGTTTTGGGTGTTACAAGAATCATTTGCCAAGGCGATGCAGCAACTAGGTTGTAATGGAAGTTTAGAAGCTGGCGGGGGTGTAACTACTGTGACATTGAAAGCGAGAATGAATGCCGGAGACAAAGAGGCAGGCGCTGAGTATGCAAGAAAAAATGCCGCTTTATATTCTTTAAGAGGCACAGTCCTAAATAAAAATACGCGTTTAACCGAGCTTGCAGAACAGTCCAATGAACTGGAAGCAAAAATCGTGGAACTGGAATCGCAGCTTGGAACATCCATTGCACGCTGATCGGCGCAAACCCTTCATAATTTAGCGGAATTTTGATGCTCTTCTTTTATAATCTTCGTCATAGATTTTGTAACTACCATTACTGTAATACATTGTTGATGAAACCAGCGGCCTTTGAGAAAAAAATCCTGAGGGAAGGTCCAAAACAATAAAAGTAACGTAAATAGCCGCAACAGCGGTGAGCGCAATCAGCGCCAGCAACAAAAGCTCTTTGAGCTGCGTAGCGATGTATTTCAATTTTTTCATCAAAATCTCTCAATTCTACTTTTTTAAAAAATATCTTTGCTCAAATCAAATCAACCCGAAGCAATCACCATTTTTGACTTGATGTTGCAAAAGGATTGCCCTTAAACATAGATAACTTTTTGCACATAGGTGGCCTTATCACAAATTTTTTGCATCTCTATGACCTGCCCGCTGAGGCGAGCTTTCAAGGCGCCATCGCTATTGATACCGAGGCATTGGGCCTGAACAACAAACGTGACCGCCTGTGCGTGGTGCAGATGTCCGATGGCAGGGGCGATGTACATCTCGTGCATTTTCCGCATGCGCGTTACGACGCCCCGAATCTTAAGCGCATCTTAGCTCAGCCAGGCGAAAAGCTTTTTCATTTTGCACGTTTTGATGTAGCTATCATTCAGGAATATCTGGGCGTACTGCTCACTCCCGTTTATTGCACGCGCACGGCATCACGCCTGATCCGCACTTACACTGACCGTCATGGCTTAAAAGACCTGTGCAAGGAAATGCTGGGTGTTGAAATCTCCAAGCAGCAACAATCTTCCGATTGGGGCGCGTTGGAGCTGAGTAAAGACCAGATAGATTATGCAGCCTCTGATGTACTATATCTGCATCAGTTGCGCGAAAAACTCGATGAGCGGCTGGCAAGAGAGGGCCGCTTGGAGCTGGCACGCGCAACCATGGACTGCCTGCCGGCACGGGCGCTGCTCGATCTGGCAGGCTGGGCAGACGTGGACATTTTTGCGCATAGCTGATTGATCTCAGGATTTCAGTGCCTCCTGCATATTAATATGTATTATTTTTGCGTCTTTTGGCAGCCAAGGCTGAATGTCACCCTCAGTCATCGCCGTTAACATAGCCGCTCCCCCTTTACGTAGATGACCGGCCAATAGGCCTGCCAACATATGGCGGCCCGTTTCATCGAGACGCGCTATGGGCGCATCCAACGCCCACAACTCTGCCGGAGACAGCATCAGCTTCGCCAGTGATAACCGCGCCTTCCAGCCATCCGAGAGATAACGCACGGGTTGCGACAAGTAAAAATCAAGCTGGAGATACTCAATGGTCGCCACCACTGCCAGCATGGTATCGTGCGTTTTCGCCCAAAGCCTGAGCACGGATGAAACACTCCGCCAACGTAAAAAAGTGCTGTTAGCGGGTACATAACATATGGAAGGCATCGGTGTTGCATACTCAACCGTGCCCCTTGTGGGTTGGCGGCGCCCTGCCAACACCTCCAGCAATGCCGTTTTGCCACTGCCATTAGGCCCCGATAATAAAAGAAGCTCCCCCTTGCCTAATTCACAGGCAATATCCGAGAATACCGGATCGTTTTTATAATCTAATCCAAGCGTATCACTTGTTTGCAACAGATGATGCGTCATTCTCACCCCGCAAAATTATTTTGTGCTTTTTTTAACATGTACTCTATATAGGTAGGTTAGATAGACTGACATCCAATGTAAAACTGAAAGGCAAATCACAATGCAAAACAAGTCCCTCGACAGCTTCCAGTCTAAAATGACACTGCAAGCCGGTGGAAAAACCTACAGCTATTATTCGCTACCTGTTGCGGCTAAGACGCTAGGATTTGCCTTGGAAAAAATGCCTTTCTCCATGAAAATACTATTTGAGAACCTGCTGCGTTTTGAAAATGGCGTCTCCGTCAGCAAAGCGGATATTGAGGCCTTTGCCCAGTGGATGAAAAATGGAACCTCCACCCATGAGATCGCCTATCGCCCTGCCCGCGTGCTCATGCAGGATTTCACCGGTGTGCCCGCCGTTGTGGACTTAGCCGCGATGCGCGACGCGGTGGCGCGCAAGAATAAAAATCCCGACGTAATTAATCCGCTCTCGCCCGTCGATCTCGTCATTGACCATTCGGTGCAGGTTGATGTGTATGGTGACAAGGACTCTTTTGCGACCAATGTCGGCTTGGAGATGGAGCGTAATGGAGAGCGTTATTCCTTCCTGCGCTGGGGGCAGAAAGCATTCAATAATTTCCGCGTGGTGCCACCCGGAACCGGCATTTGCCATCAGGTGAACCTTGAGTACCTCGCTAAAGTTGTGTGGACCAAAGAGGAAAACGGCGAGACAGTCGCCTACCCTGATACGTTAGTTGGCACGGATAGCCACACCACCATGGTAAACGGCCTGGGTGTGCTCGGTTGGGGTGTGGGCGGCATTGAAGCGGAAGCGGCCATGTTGGGCCAGCCAGTGTCGATGGTGATTCCAGATGTCGTTGGCTTTAAACTGACGGGCAAAATGAAGGAAGGCACCACCGCCACCGATCTCGTGCTCACCGTCACCAACCAGCTGCGCAAAAAAGGCGTCGTGGGTAAATTCGTTGAGTTTTACGGCGAAGGTCTGGCCAATATGACGCTGGCTGACCGCGCCACAATCGCTAATATGGCACCTGAATATGGCGCAACATGCGGTATTTTCCCCATCGACGGTGAAACACTCGCCTACCTCAACCTCACTGGCCGTGAGGACATGTCACCGCTGGTGGAAGCCTATGCGAAAGCCCAAGGCATGTGGCGTGAAGGCGATGGTGGAGACACCATCTATACGGATACATTATCGCTAGATTTAGGCTCCGTGGAGCCATCCATTGCTGGCCCCAAACGTCCGCAGGATAAAATCGTTCTCAGTGACGCCAAGAAGTCCTTTGATGACGGATTTGCTTCCCTGAACACCGGCAGCACCCCGCGTGAAAGCCGCGTGGCAGCCAAAGGTCTCAATTTTGACATTGGCCATGGCGATGTGGTGATTGCCGCGATTACCAGCTGCACCAACACCTCGAACCCCAGCGTTATGATTGGCGCCGGTCTGGTGGCCCGTAAAGCGCACGCCCTTGGCCTGAGTGTCAAGCCGTGGGTGAAGACTTCCCTCGCCCCTGGCTCACAGGTGGTGACGGAGTATCTCGCTACCTCCAATTTACAGGCGGATCTGGACGCCATGGGCTTTAATCTGGTGGGTTATGGCTGCACCACCTGCATCGGCAATTCCGGCCCGCTGCATGAGCCCATCGAAGACGCCATCAAAGCCAATAATCTGGTGGTTTCCTCAGTGATTTCCGGCAATCGCAATTTTGAGGGCCGCGTGCATCCGCTGGTGAAAGCGAATTACCTCGCCTCGCCGCCTCTGGTGGTGGCCTACGCCATTGCTGGCTCATTATCGATCGACATCACCAAAGAGCCACTGGGCACGGGCAAAGATGGCCAGCCGGTGTATTTGAAGGACATTTGGCCGACATCTAAAGAAATCAATGACGTGATTGCACAATCCGTCACTGTGCAGGCATTCAAGAAGCGCTACGCCGACGTGTTTACGGGTGATGCATTGTGGCAGGGCATTGAAACGGCCAAGGGCCAGACTTACACGTGGGACAATGACAGTACTTATGTTCAGAATCCGCCATTCTTTAGCGGTGATGCCGTGCAAAGCAGTGGCAATATCACGGGGGCACGTATTTTGGCGTTGCTGGGTGACTCCATCACGACGGACCATATTTCACCAGCCGGTAACATCGCTGAGAAAAGTCCTGCCGGAGAATATCTCAAAGCGCACAGCGTCGCCAAGAAAGACTTCAACTCTTACGGCGCTCGTCGCGGTAATCATGAGGTCATGATGCGCGGCACCTTTGCTAACATCCGCATTAAAAACGAAATGCTGGGCGGTGAAGAAGGTGGCAACACCATTTATATACCGACCGGTGAAAAAATGCCGATCTATGATGCCTCCATGCGCTATCAGGCCGAAGGAACCCCGCTGATTGTGGTGGCAGGCAAGGAATATGGCACCGGCTCCTCGCGTGACTGGGCGGCAAAAGGCACGCGCCTGCTTGGTGTGAAGGCGGTGATTGCTGAGAGCTTTGAGCGTATTCACCGCTCCAACATCGTCGGCATGGGCATGCTGCCACTCGTTTTCCAAAATGGCGAGAATCGTCAAACATTGAAACTGGATGGCACTGAAACACTTGGCTTACTTGGATTGGAAACCATTCAACCCCGCATGCAGGTAACGCTGGAGATTACTCGAAAAGATGGTGCAACGCAGCAAACGCAGCTCTTGTGCAGAATCGACACTCTCGATGAGCTTTCCTACTATAATCACGGTGGAATCCTTCAGTTTGTGATGAGCAATTTGACAAAAGCGGCTTAGTCGGTCTAGGCTCAGATTGAATGAGGAGTATCGCATGACCGATGATCAGTCGCAGAACCGTTATGATCCCGATTCCATTTCGCGCATCATCATGCTCGTTTATGGCACCATGGAGCATGGCGGGCCGTTCTGGTGTTATGTCGCGGTGAAGCCCAGCATGTATGATAATTTCAAACGCGCTGAGCGTGACGGCACCCTTGATCTCTATAATTTTGAGGAATTTGGTGAAATTATCGTCTCAGCGGAGGGCGAAACCCCGCCGGAAGAAGTGACGATCAAAGTCGCGGAGATGTACAATACGGATCCGAGCAAGTTCTTCCAGCCGATTGATCCCAAACAGGTGATTGCCGAAAAAATCGAGGAATTGAGAAAGCGCGACGCTGAAACAGGCGACTCCGCCTAGTTTTTGCAAAGTTCTTGCGTGATGCTTTTCGATGTTTCGGATTTGTTTGGATTGGCCCTGCAAAATTTTTTCCAAATTTCTGGGCAACCCAGTGTTCCAAGGCGATTGGCACCTCACGTTCCGGTGAATCTCCTGCACATTTTGCGATTTGTGTATTTTTTCTTCAATTTGCCACGCAATCGTCATCAAAGTGTCATAGAGCATGCGTATTCTGTACCTATAAAGATAGCAAAACGGGAGAATTGACATGAGTACACAAGAACGCACATGGGGCGGCATG
>JAIEPI010000083.1 GCA_019749855.1 Rickettsiales bacterium
CATCGCATCGTCGATGGGCGTGAATCGGTGACCTTCCTCAAGCGCGTGAAAGAATGCGTCGAGGATCCGCGTCGCCTACTGCTGGAAATCTAATTTTTCCACCGGGCGCATGTTTTAAATCACATCTATTAAACATCCGTTGCCACGGCACGTTGCACCGCTCATGACCGATTTGCATATTTTTAAAGCGGCGTTCCCCCAGCATATTCCGGCGGTGGCGCATTTATGGCGGCTCTATAGTGAGACCTTGCGCGCGTTTGGCGTCTGGGATCTTGGCGGCGAGACCATTGAGCCTGATATTCAGGCACTGATGCGCGGCGATCAGCAACAGCATTTGCAGACGCATTTGCAAACATACTGGCACATCTTTCTGGCGGAGCGGAACGGGCAGGTGGTGGGCACGGCCTCCTTCACCCCCTTGCCGCATCTGGGGCCAGCGGTGGCAGAGGGTCGCCGTCTCTTTGTGTTGCCAGAAGCGCAGGGTTTAGGCATTGCCCGTGCCTTACTGAACGCCGCCGAAGAGGACGCGCGCCAACGTGGTTTTACCACGCTGTATCTTGATACATTCCGAACAACCGAGGGCGAAAAACCATTAGCGCTTTATCGCTCCCTTGGGTTCGTAGAATGCGCTCCCTACAATGATTATTCGCCTGAGCGCACGCGTTTTCTTGTCAAACAGATCGCTTAACGCTCTCGACCTTTAAGCGGCGGCGTGGGGCGATGGGAATCCTTGATGCGTTCATAATCTTTTACTGTCACGATAATACCCCCTTTTCTCAACGCATCGACGTCTGCAAGGACCCTCTCAACCCAAGGAACAGGAGCGTTGGTGGGAGAGTTGGGAATTTGTCCTACTGACTCATCGCTGTTCGTTAAAATTATCCATGACCCTGACCCTTTTTGGGCCTTAATGCGTCCTCACTGGCAAGAGACGCTCCCGCAATTTTGCCCGCAACGGGCGTTCCTTCGGTAATGCGTGTTTTCGGCGTTTCTGGCGACCCAGCACTGTCTGTTCCTTTTATGCCTTCCGCCAGCATTGCATTTGGATCTGCTTGATTGTTAGCAAAGGGGGGTTCTGGTGAAAGTTTACTAACGGCCCGATGATACGCGACATAATACTTCTCCAATTCCGTCGTTCTTTTTGCAAACATATCAATGTTTTTCTTTATTGCAGTTCCCTGTGCATAAAGCCGCATGGAAATCATGAGTGCTTGGAATTCTTTTTGCGCCAGCATTAATATATCAGCCGGTTGTATGCCGGTCTGAAGTGGCCTGGGAGGATTGTTTAGTGATAAATTAATGCAATCTTTCTCGAGAGCGCGCCATACAGCGCTGAATAGATCTTGCGATTGCAAAGGCGACGGGGACGATCTTGCTCCTTTAGTGGGACGGCTTTCTCTTCGCGGACGGTTCGTACGGGGCATTTCAGGTGCCGCAGCGGCGGCTTGCTTAGCAGAGGGATGCTCACTCAACGGGCGTAGCTGCACAACTCGAGAGTCGTGCGCGGCGTACGCTGAGGATATTCTATTAAGCTGAGTCGCAAAACCATTGCTTCTGCTGACGGCCTCTGCGTTAATCTCAGGGTAGTCTCCACGTGCTGCTTTTTCAGAAAAGTCAGGTGGCAGCAGGAGCGAATGCCCACGCAATATCTTCACGAAATCCTGCATTTTCCAGTCAAATTCCTTTGGCGTCATCTCAAATAAAGCGCTGGCCTTAGCCAAAGAGAACCCGATATCGTGTAATTGGGTGCGGTGTGAAGGTAGGCATTTATCAAGAAGAAGCTGTATATTATACTTAAAACCCCGATACGTAGCGCGCCGATTTTTCTCTGCCGCGCGCTCTTCCGCAGACATGGCTTTTACCTCATCCCCCTCAACGTCTTGCTCGCCCTTTGCGCCTTCCTTCGTTTCTGGCGGTTTTTCGACACACGCTGACTGAAATATTTTCAGCATGTCCAGTTGCTTCGCTAAAAACGGTCTGTTCTCGGCGGTTGACGAAGCCTCGTCTTGTCCAGCCTCTACATCTTTTTTGACCGGCACTTGCTTAAGTGGCGCTTCAGCGTCCTTCTTTGGAAACATATTCAAAAATGACGTTCTCAGAGAGACCTGCTCCTTCATGGGAAGCGCTTTAACTGGCTGAGTGGAGATTAATCGCTGCGCCAGACGCCTTGCGAGTGCTTCATCATGGGTGGCATTATCACCGAACGCGTCATAAATCCTCGATTGCGTCGCCGTCTCAATTTCGGCGCATGAGAATTCTGTGAGCGTGTAGGCTGCGTGGCGAATGAGATGACTCATATGATCATGATAGGCGCGTGCATTGGCGCTCGTCGCTTTGAGTGCTTTTATTTCATAATGGGCGGCTATGGCGCCGATCTCTTGGGCAGTTGTTTCCACACGCGCGGCAGGGCTGATCGCTTTGACAAGCTTTTCGCCATCAAAAGGCTGTAATTTCTGGCTGATGACCCTGGCAAGCGAAGTCAGCGCCTTGGTCTTAGACTCGGCTGTGAGATTTGTATCTCTCATTATTGCCGCATCCAACGCATTGATAAAGCGTGCGTTGGTTCCAATATAATCCGGGTGTGAGCGATCCATAAGGCCTCTGAGTGGTGTCATGGTTGGGCTTGTAGCAAATCACTGTGACAGAATGATGAAGGCGCGTGCGCCAATCGACTTGGCAAGCGCTTCAGATGCCGCTATATATCGGCGCAGTCCCATTTTTCACGTGAGAATTTCCATGACCGATGCATTTGACCTCATTATCATTGGCGCTGGCCCGGGCGGGTATGTAGCCGCGATCAAGGCGTCGCAACTGGGGATGAAGGTCGCCTGCGTGGAAAAACGCAGCGCGCTGGGTGGTACGTGCCTCAATGTCGGCTGCATTCCCTCAAAGGCACTGCTGCATTCATCAGAAATATATGAGGAAATTGGCCATGCCGCGAAATACGGTATTGAGGTGGAAAAGTGCAAGATTAACTTGCCCGTGATGCTGAAACAGAAAGACGATGCGGTGAAGGGCCTGACCGACGGCATCGGGTTTTTGTTCAAGAAAAACAAAGTGGAATGGCTGAAAGGCACCGGCGTTATCACCGGTGCGAATGAAGTCAGCGTCGACGGAAAAGCTTACTCCACCAAAAACATCCTGATCGCCACCGGCTCCGAAGTGATGCCGCTCAAAGGGGTGGAGATTGACGAGCAGCGTATTGTGTCATCGACTGGCGCGCTGAATTTGCCGGAAGTGCCCAAAAAATTAGTGGTGATCGGCGGCGGCTATATCGGACTGGAAATGGGCACCGTCTGGCGGCGTTTAGGGGCCGAAGTGGAGGTGATTGAATTTCTGGACCGGATTGTTCCCGGTATGGATATGGAAATCGGCAAGGAATTTAAGAAAATTCTTGAGAAGCAAGGCATGAAGTTCCGTCTGGGCACCAAAGTGACCGGCGCGAAAAAGACCAGCAAGGGCGTCACCCTGACCGTGGAGCCAGCGGCAGGCGGCGCGGCGGAAACGGTGGAAGCGGATTACGTGCTCGTCTCGATTGGCCGCCGCCCCTACACGGAAGGTCTGGGACTGGAAGCGCTCGGCGTCACCAAAGATGCGCGCGGATTTCTGCCCGTGAATCATCATTTTCAAACGAATATCCCGAGTATTTATGCGATCGGCGATGTCATCCCGGGGCCAATGCTGGCGCATTTGGCAGAGGAAGAAGGGGTCGCCGCCGTCGAAACGATGGCCGGACAGGCGGGGCATGTGAATTATGATGCGATCCCGGGTGTTGTCTACACATGGCCGGAAGTCGCGACCGTGGGTAAAACGGAAGAACAGGTCAAAGAATCAGGCGTTGCCTACAAAGTCGGCAAATTCCCATTTTTGGCCAATAGCCGCGCCCGCGCCGTCGGACAAGCAGAGGGAATGGTGAAAATCATTGCTGATGCGACCACAGACCGCGTGCTCGGGGTGCATATTATTGGGCCTGACGCAGGCACCATCATTGCCGAAGCGGTGCTGGCGATGGAATATGGCGCGTCCAGTGAAGACATCGCCCGTACCTGCCATGCGCACCCAACGATGAACGAAGCGGTGAAGGAAGCGGCGCTCGCCACCTTCAGCAAAGCGATTCATATTTAGGTATGCCCCTTAGGTGTTAATGTCACGCAAACGTCACTTTTATTGGTTCTTAATAGCGCTATAGTACCGCCAAATTTTAAAGGGCGCACCATGATGCTAGAGAGAACGATTCAAAGTTTAAGCTTAGACAACAACAACGTACAATCCGTTTATTTTGGCGATATTACGGCGCTTATAAGGCCAGCTGAGCGTTATTCACATTTTCAGGCTAGCACGACGATGTTGTGTGATACCAACCGCAACCAGATTCTCGTTGAATTAACATCACCGCGGGAAACCTCTGTAGGTGCGCTTGATGCAGAAACCATGATTGCTTGCGGGATTTTGCAGGCTAATATTAAGCCACGCCTCACTCAGGCGGATTTGCGCACCGCCGAGTGCGCTGATCTTGCTCGCAAAACGATTCTGAACCAGATTAATCGCCTTGATGTGGCAGGTTCAAATAAGCCACTCGGTATGAAGGGCAAAATCCGCCTCTTTACCTGGCAACCACTCGCCATCACCGCGAGTTTACGTGAAGCCAGAGGAGATTTCGCCAGTATTTTTAATGCACTCATTGCGCCGCTTGGGGCAAACGCAAAGGCAATGCCGTCTTCTGAGATGTCCTATCATCCAACAAGCATTCACCCTTCGCTTGATCCCGAGCAGGATGACCATCAGCTCGATATCACGATCTCGATGCGCGACGGGCTCAGCACACGCCAAGCACAGCAAATGCTTGAAAAACGCTTTCAGGCGCTATTCCCGCCTGAGGCAGGGCTGAGAATTTCCTCGACGCCGTCAGAGAATGGCCAGATGCGCTTTCACATCAACGGTTGCCTAGAGGCCGTCGTTGGGGCGCTGGATACGGCGAATCTCTGCGTGCAATCGGGGGAGGATCCATGTGCCTACTCGCGTCGTTCACATGTGGCCAGCTTGGGTCAACACAGGGCTGGCGGCGCACAGGCACGCTGAGCAACGCTTTTGCTTCATGCATCATTGTGATAGTCTGTGCCCATGCGCTTAATCCATGTCACATTGTTTACTCTGGCTTTATTGCTTAGCATCACGAGTGGAATGCCAGAGGCGCTGGCGCAAACGCAAAACGCTGTAGTCGCGTCGCCCAAGCCGCAATTCTGGATCAGTACGCCGCCTCAAGGAAGCAACGCGCCGACGGTGTATGGCTATGGCGTGCCCCCTCGTCACTACGGTGCTGCGTATTCCTATGCCACGTCACCGATGGATCAGGCGCTGAGTGATACTGTGCAGAATCTGGCGCAACCATTGCTGCCATCCGTGAAATCGGACTCGTCAACGCGGCCTGCACCCACTGAGATGCCAGACACCCCAAAACCGCCGCGCATCGCGCGTGATCCACGTCCCACCACTCCGTTTCATGACTAGGCGTCGTCGTCGATCAGGGCGCAGTCGCGCTTTGCTAAAGCCAGTGTTAAAGCGCTTGACTCATTAGGCCTTATTGCATAGCTTGCCGCCAATTTGCCCACCGTCTTCTGCATGAGAGATTTATTCCGGCATGACTGACCGAATCACTGACGCTGCTCCCTATAACGCCTTGCTAATGCTGGCGGATGGGACAGTGTTTTACGGATTCGGACTTGGCGTTCATGGCCAGACCATGGGGGAGATCTGCTTTAATACCGGCATGACCGGTTATCAGGAGGTGCTCACTGATCCATCCTACGCTGGTCAGATCATCACCTTTACCTTTCCGCATATCGGTAATGTTGGCACGAACAATGAAGATATTGAGGCGAACCTGCCCCATACGCGTGGGCTCGTGGTGCGTGAGCCGATCACGGCGCCGTCTAGTTTCCGCTCCCAACATCCGTTGCAAGGCTGGCTGCAGCAGCACCGCATCACCGGTATCTGCGGCGTCGATACACGCGCCCTGACCCTGCATATCCGCGAGCATGGGGCGCAGAACGCGCTGATTCTGCACGCGCCAGTGGGGCAGGCGCTGCCCTCGCCGCAGGAACTGCATGCCGCGCTGAAGGGCCACCCCAATCTGGACGGCATGGAGCTAGCGGAATCTGTCACCACCACCGAGCCATATGGCTGGACGCAGACCCTCTGGCAGCTCTCCACCAATCGTTTTGGCGTGGCGGGCGAATGCACCCAGCATGTGGTGGCCATTGATTACGGCGAGAAGCTGAACATCCTGCGCCTGCTCGCCGATTATGGCTGCAAGGTGACCGTGGTGCCCGCGAAAACTCCCGCGAAAGATATTCTGGCACTGAAACCCGATGGTATTTTCCTCTCTAATGGCCCGGGCGATCCTGCGGCAACCGGCCAGTACGCACTGCCAATCCTGCACGAGTTACTGGAGAGCGGCGTGCCCATCTTCGGCATCTGCCTCGGCCACCAGCTTTTGGCGCTGGCCATGGGCGCGAAAACTTCCAAGATGCATCAGGGCCACCGCGGCTGTAACCATCCAGTGAAGGATCTGCGCAGCGGCAAGGTGGAAATTACCAGCCAGAATCATGGGTTCTCGGTGATGCAAGACAGTGTACCGGATGATGTGGAGATCACGCATGTGTCATTGTTCGACGGCTGCATCGAAGGCCTGCGCCACAAAACCAAACCGGCGTTCTGTGTTCAATACCATCCAGAGTCATCTCCCGGCCCGCATGACTCGCGCTATCTTTTTGAGGAGTTTGTGGGAATGATGAAGGAAAGCAAGAGTTCAGAGTTCAGAGTTCGGAGCTTCGCGGAATGATCCCGGATTTCCAAACAATAATGCTCCCCTTGTTAAAACTTTCTGGGGATGGATTGCCGCGCAGCAGAGTCGAAATTACTGGCTCACTTGCACTGTATTTTTCACTTACTGAAGAAGAGCTTGCTTTGAGAAGTAACAGCGGAGCAATGCTGTTTCATAACCGTGTGCAATGGGCCGTCACTTATCTTAAAAAGGCCGGGCTTCTGCATTATCCGCAGAGGGGAATAGTACAAATTTCAGACCAAGGAAATGCAGTACTAAAATCCCCACCAGAACGAATTTCCATAAGCTATCTGAAGTCTTTTGAGTTATTTAATGAAGCAGGAAATTCTCAGGACTTTGAGGAAAAATCAAAAGATAATGTGGACACTGTTTCTTCTACTCCCGAAGAAATTATAGATGTCGCATTTGCCCGAATTCAGGAACGCTTAGTAGATGAAATTTTAGAATCTGTAAAAAAATGCTCATGGGCATTTATGGAGCAGCTAGTCGTCGATCTAGTTATAGCCATGGGGTATGGTGGCTCTCGAACAGAGGCTGGTAAAGCCCTTAAAAGAGCGGGCGATGAAGGAATTGATGGTATTATTAATGAAGACATTCTCGGCCTTGACGTAATTTATCTTCAAGCCAAGCGCTGGGAAGGTAGTGTAGGCAGACCAGAAATTCAGAAATTTGTTGGCGCCCTTACAGGTCAACGCTCAAAAAAGGGCATCTTTATCACTACATCTGACTTCACTCGCGATGCGGTAGAGTATGTCCGCAACATCGACTTTAAGATTATTTTGATCAACGGAAGATCCCTTGCTCATCTCATGATTGAGCATGGTGTTGGTGTATCTACGGCATCAACCTATCGAGTAAAAAAAATCGACAGTGACTATTTTCAGGAATAACCATGCCCAAACGTACTGATATTTCCTCCATCCTCATCATTGGCGCAGGCCCGCGTGACTCGCGGTATTTTTTGGAGGAGTTTGTTGCGCTCATGTCGCAAAGTGGTCAGCGGTCGGTGGCCGGTAGTCGGGAGAGAGTAGGATGACTCGAACCATCCTCGCGTTTTTATTCGCTCCACTGGTGCCAGCATTACCCTTTTTTCTTTTTGGATTGATTGTTTTGGTCAGTGATCTTTCGCTCAAATCTCTCGGTACATTTTTTGGCATGTTTTTATTCATTGGATTGATAGCCTATCCCCCAATGATGGTAATGGGAATTCCGGCATATTTCTTTCTAAGATTTTATATGAAAACAGCCAGTATAAGCGTATATGCGCTTTCCGGCTCCATCATGGGAGCGCTCTATATGTTTTTCATCATGACGTTTAATAATGGCAGTATATCCAACTTTCATGAACTTGCCGAAGCCCAAGCTATGTATGGAGTTTTTGTCTTTGCTTCGTTTGGTATGTTGTCGGCGTTGGTATTTCGTGCGATAGCAAAACCGCACCTTTCCAAAACCGTAACAACGCCTCATTTAACTCTGGACCCTAACCACTTATAAAGCCATGCCCAAACGTACTGACATTTCCTCCATCCTCATCATTGGCGCGGGTCCGATTGTTATCGGGCAAGCGTGCGAGTTTGATTATTCCGGCACGCAGGCGGTCAAAACGCTGAAAGCTGAGGGGTATCGCGTCATCCTCGTCAACTCCAATCCGGCGACCATCATGACGGATCCGGAATTAGCGGATGCGACCTATATCGAGCCGATCCTGCCTGAGTTTGTGGAAAAAATCATCGCCAAGGAACGCCCGGACGCGCTGCTGCCGACCATGGGCGGCCAGACGGCGCTCAACTGCGCCAAGGCGCTTGCCGAGTCGGGCGTGTTGGAAAAATACGGCGTGGAATTAATCGGCGCTGACCTCGCCGCCATCAACAAAGCTGAAGATCGCGGGCTGTTTAACGAGGCCATGGCCCGTATTGGCTTGGAGACCCCGAAGAACGCGCTGGCGCACACGATGGCTGAAGCGCGCGCGGCGGTGGAAAAAATCGGACTGCCGGTCATCATCCGCCCGAGCTTCACCATGGGTGGTGCGGGCGGCGGTGTGGCCTATAATATGGAAGAGTTCGAGCAGATCGCGGCCTCCGGTTTAGACGCGTCGCCGACCACCGAAATCCTCATCGACGAATCCGTGCTCGGCTGGAAAGAGTACGAGATGGAAGTCGTGCGCGACAAAAACGATAATTGCATCATCGTCTGCTCGATTGAAAATATCGACCCGATGGGCGTGCATACCGGCGATTCCATCACCGTCGCTCCGGCGCTGACGCTGACCGACAAAGAATACCAGATCATGCGTGACGCCAGCATTGCCGTGCTGCGCGAAATCGGCGTGGAAACCGGCGGCTCCAATGTGCAGTTCGCGGTGAATCCCGAGAATGGCCGGATGATCGTCATCGAGATGAACCCGCGCGTGTCGCGCTCCTCCGCGTTGGCGTCGAAGGCAACGGGCTTTCCGATTGCGAAGGTCGCGGCGAAGCTGGCGGTGGGCTACACGCTGGATGAGGTGGCGAATGATGTGGTGGCGGGCAAAAAGCCCTCTCCCATTGGGAGAGGGTTGGGTGAGGGCAAGGGCGTTGAAATACCCTCAGATTTGAGTGTGGGGAAAGAAGCCCTCACCCCCCGCCCTCTCCCAAGAGGAGAGGGAGCTTTCATCCCCGCTTCCTTCGAGCCGACGATTGATTACGTGGTCACGAAAATCCCGCGCTTCGCGTTTGAGAAATTCCCCGCTGCGCCGCGTAACCTGACCACCGCCATGAAATCGGTGGGTGAGGCGATGGCGATGGGGCGCTGCTTTGCCGAATCCATGCAGAAGGCGCTGCGCTCATTGGAAACCGGCCTGACCGGCTTCAATGAACGTGAAATTCCCGAAGGCGCCGACGCGCAGGACGTCATCATGACGAACCTCTCCAACCCGACGCCGGACCGCATTCTGTGGGCTGCCGAGGCATTGCGCCGTGGCTTCACGGTGGAGGAAATCTGCGGCATTACCAAGTACGACCCGTGGTTCATCCGCCAGATCGAGGAGATTATCAACGCCGAGGAACAGGTGCGCGGCAAGGGTTTGCCCGCCGACATCTTCGGCATGCTGGAGTTAAAAAAACTCGGCTTTTCCGATCTGCGCCTCGCGCAATTGACTGGCAAAAAAGAAGCCGAAATCACCGCGCATCGCCATGCGTTGGGCGTGCGCCCCGTCTTCAAGCGCATTGATACCTGCGCCGGTGAGTTCGCCGCCATCACGCCCTATTTGTATAGCTGTTATGAATCGCCCGTGGTCTGGGGAAACCACTCCCCCCCTGCGGGGGAGTCGAAACCGCACAGCGGTTTCGGTGGGGGGCCAACTTTGACTGGCA
>JAIEPI010000158.1 GCA_019749855.1 Rickettsiales bacterium
ATTTTCACCGGTAAGCGGTACTGCACCGCCGTGGAAAGCTCCTGCATGTTCATCAGGAAGGATGCCTCGCCCGTCACGCACACCACGGTGCCCTCCGGATGCGCGACCTGCACGCCAATGGCCGAGGGAAATCCGTAGCCCATGGTGCCAAGCCCGCCAGAGGACATCCAGCGGTAAGGCTTATCGTAAGTGATGAATTGGCAGGCCCACATTTGGTGCTGACCGACATCGGTGGTGATGTAGGTATCACGCGATCGGGTGAGATGATTAAGGCGATCCAACGCGTATTGCGGTTTGATCGTGGCGTCGGGGCCGGCATCCTGTTTGTAGGAAAAGCTTTTGCGTGCACGCCACAAATCAATCTGTTTCCACCAGGCGGTGAGGGCAGGCGCATCGGCTTTTTTGTTGCCTTCTTTCCAAAGATGCAGCATGGCGGTGGCAGCCAGTCCGGCATCACCGACAATCGCAATATCCACCATCACGTTTTTGTTGATGGAGGACGCATCAATATCGACATGAATTTTGCGCGAATTCGGCGAGAAGCCATCGAGGCGACCGGTCACGCGGTCATCAAAGCGTGCACCAATGCAGATCATCACGTCACATTCCGCCATCGCCATATTGGCTTCGAGTGAACCATGCATTCCCAGCATGCCGAGAAACAATGGGTCAGAACCCGGAAAAGCACCCAACCCCATCAGGGTGGTGGTGCAGGGATAGCCGGTGGCACGTATCAGTTCGCTGAGCGTCGCGCAGGCCTCTAGCCCTGCGTTGATGACGCCGCCGCCGACATAAAAAATCGGCTTTTTTGCCGTGGCCATCAGCGCGACCGCTTTTTCGATCTGGCTCAGTTCCGGCTCACGCTTTGGTTGATAAGATGGTCGCGAATAGGCTTCCTTGGGGGTGTAGAATCCCTTTTGGTTCATGATGTCTTTGGGAATATCCACCACCACGGGGCCCGGGCGGCCTGTGGTGGCGACATGAAATGCCTCATGCACGATGCGGCCCAGATCATCAATCGAGCGCACCAGATAATTATGCTTGGAGCAGGCGCGGGTGATGCCGGTGGTGTCGGCTTCCTGAAATGCATCAGAGCCGATCAGGTGTGACGGCACTTGGCCCGTAATCACCACCAGCGGGATGGAATCCATGTAAGCATCCATAATGCCGGTGACCGCATTGGTGGCACCCGGGCCAGAAGTTACCAGCACCACGCCTGGTTTTCCGGTGGAGCGCGCATAGCCCTCGGCGGCGTGGGTGGCTGCCTGTTCATGGCGCACCAGAAAATGGCGTACGGCGTTTTGTTTGAACAAGGCATCATAGACCGGCAGGACGGCTCCGCCCGGATAACCAAACATGGTGTCCACCTCATGATCCTGCATGGCACGGATGAGGATTTCTGCACCGGTGAGCATGTCAGTATCGGGCCTTGGGATAGTCACTTCGGCAAGCATGGTAGAATTGACGGGCGGCATATAGTTCCTGATGAAAAAAAGGCCTTAAAAACTAATCATCCCATGCCGTAAGGTCAAGAAATACATCTCGCATGGGCTAAGATAACTGAGCACTACTTGTTAGTTTATAAAAGGATATTTTAGTAACCTAAGTTACATTGTAATATAACCTTAACATAGATTGGTTACTCTACATTAAGATTAGAACTATAGGTGAAAATATGGAGTCTTTCTCTGGTCATTCTACCCCTCAGCAACGATTTATTGCTCTAATCCGTAATGAAGGAGCGCTTTTGCAGAGAGCCTCTTCAGGATCAATCCATGAGAGGGAGGTTGCGCTCACGGAGATCTTGGCGGAGAGGGAGCGAAATCAAGACCTTTTTTTCCCTGCTGCCACTGGAAATCGCGAGGTGATAGATTTTGCGAGAACACGGGTGATTCTTGCAGCTGAAAGTGGAGTGTTGAATGCATCAATGGCCTTCCCTGTAAATCCACGACCCCATCGCACAGAAATGGTAACGGCAGAAAACCATCCTGAGCTTCATCGGCAAACGCTAGAGATGAACCGACAGTTAAATGAGCGTCATGGAACCCATTATGCTCCACCTGATGTACTGCTTGTAGATAATAATAATCAAATACCGCTCTATAGCGAACTCGCGGATATGATTGTTATTTCGCGCCGTACGCTGGAGCAGGGAAATGCTCCAGCGATGATTGCCCATGAACTGGCTGAACGGCAAGGCCAACTTACCCGAGGCGATATGCGTTTGAATCAGGAATTCAATTTAAGAAGAGATTTAGGCTTGGCCCAACCAACTGGCACCCTTGAACGCCACCGTGTGAATGAATGCCGCGAGGATGCCGAAGCCATTGTCTTGGTGGGTCCTGATGCCTATCAGCGCGCCTTTCACAGCGAATTAAGCCCCTTACCTCATAATACTGATGAGCTTAATTATATCTCTGACGGTCTACTTAGAGGGAATGCTTCGGAGCATTACCCCGCGATCCTCGATCGCCTCCGAATGGTTGCAACCTTCAGAGATAATCCTGAGCTTCTGGCGCGTTTTAGAAATAATCCACAAGCCATTCAGCTTGATGGTTCCTGCAACATCACTGAGGTGGAAGCGCGTGGCGCTGGCACGGCCAGAGCCCCTCAGCAGGTAGGTAATGACCCTGCTCAGGCGCGATAATTGATCATGAATTTGGCAGTTGAAAGAAGCAAGCCAAGCTAGGGGGATGTCTGGGCAGATTCAACGATTGCCCTTCATCATATGGCACGAAATTTAGGGGAGATAGGAGCTAACGCTTTTACGCGACTCCGGGTCCGCCTGCACCCTTAGAAGCTTTCATCGCTTTTTTGGCCGCCGCTTCCATTTCATTGAATGCTTCGCGTAGAACCAACTGTTCATCACGGGATGCGTATTCTTTGCTGCCTCTTAGTGACTCTTCATTACTACGTCTTAATTCGGCTAATGTTTCGGGAATTCTACTTTCGGGCGCGTCTGTGGTTTGGGGGACACAAAAATTGTTAAATTTTGCCTCTTGCCCACCGATCAAATCGTTTTTAGAATAATCTGATAGAGTTGTCCTGAGTACAGTCTCACGAAAAGCGTCACAGGCGGCATTCCAGGCTGCGACGGTTAATGGTTGATCGTCACTTACTGCTTCCGCCCATATTTTACCAACCATGAATCATCTCCTCTGTTTTTTTAAAATATACGTCATTAAATCACTTAAAGTATGAAGATTTGATGAATATATTAACAAAAACCTCTGCCCGTTTCCGAGCAGAGGCGCGATGAGCTCTAGCCGTGTGATGAGGCGCGTTATTGTGCGTTCAGGTGCGATTTGAGAATCGGGAACACATAATACACGGTCGACAACCCGATCACGAGGTTGAGGACGGTCATATGCACACCCACACCAAGCACGCTGCCGAGGACATTGACGCCAATGGCAGAGAGTATGGCATGAATACCGCCAACCACTACCAGCAACAACGCGATGAGATGAAACAGTTTCATAGTATGACTTCACTCCTAATTGTGAACCTGATTGTTCACAGCTTCTTTATACCATAAATCATCGAGTATTACTTAATAAATCGTCGCTGCATTGCAATATAGATTGCTGCAATGCAGTATAGATAGTGTATTAACCTCTATCTATAGTATTGATTTTGGGTGGCACCGCTGCTGCTTGAGCAAATCGCAATCCTACGGTAGAGATTTTCCCTCGATAAGCGCAGAAACTCTGGCCTATTCCACAGGCAATCTGGGGAAAAAATAGGGGGTTAAGTATCAGAGGAGAGCATTTGGCAGGGAAGAATTTACTTCTTCAAGCGGCTCCAGATACGCTTTTTCGCGAAATACAACAGCACTGTCAGGATAGAGAGGAAGATCATGACCTTAATGCCCATTTTCTTGCGTGCTTCCATTTCCGGTTCTGCGGCCCATTGCAGGAAGCTGGTGACATCGCGTGCCATCTGATCAATCGAGGCCTCGGTTTTGTCGCTATATTGCACCTGACCCGCACTGCCGATAGGCTGTGGCATGGCAATCGCCCCACCCGGGAAATACGGATTATAGTATTTACCCTCAGGCAGTACAAAGTCTGCGGGGGCATCTTCATAGCCTGTCAGCAAGGCATGGAGGTAGTTGGCACCGTCATGCCGCGCTTTGGTAATCAGGCTCAAATCCGGCGGGTAGGCGCCACCATTGGCAGCGCGTGCCGCCTGTTCATTGGGGTAGGGGGATGGAAAATGATCCGATGGCAGACCCGGGCGCTCATACATTTCGCCGTCCGCATCAGGGCCGTCTTTGACGGTGTATTCTGAAGCCAGTTTTTTGACTTCCGCTTCGGAGAAACCGAGTTCGGTCAAGCTACGCATCGCTACACGATGGACGCCGTGGCAGGCTGAGCAGACTTCGCGAAACACTTGCAGGCCACGCTGTGCCGAGGCTTTATCCACCTTGCCGAAAATGCCTTCAAATTCCCAGGCGATGGCTTTGGGGTGCTTGACGCCTGTTTCCGCATGCGCTGCGCACACAAAAGCCGAGGAGAGTAGCAAGCAGGCTGCAATAGTATTCAAGCGCATCGCAAAATTCCTCTTACGCATATTGTTTGCCGCCCGCCAGCACGGATTCACCGATACTGCGTGGTAAGGGCAGTGGCTTTTCAACTTTGCTAAGCCACGGCTGGATAATCAGAAAATAACTGAAGTAGTACACGGTGAGTACACGTGAGCCGATCACGTACCAGCCCTCTGCCGGTTTACCGCCCAGATAGCCTAGCGCAATGCAGCAGAGCATGAATAGATAGTAGAACCATTTGAACATCGGGCGGAAATGCCCACTGCGTACCTTCGAGCTGTCCAGCCAAGGCAGCGCAAACAGGATCATGATGGAGCCGAACATGGCCAGCACGCCGCCTAATTTGTCAGGAATGGCGCGCAGAATGGCATAGAACGGCAGGAAATACCATTCGGGCACAATGTGTGCGGGGGTCACCATAGCGTTAGCAGGAATATAATTGTCAGTATGGCCAAGATAATCCGGTGCAAAGAACACAAAGCTGGCGAAGATGAGGAAGAACACGCCAAAACCAAAGAAGTCTTTGATGGTGTAATACGGGTGGAAAGGTATTTTATCCTGCGGACCTTTCGCATCGATCCCCAGCGGATTATTGGAGCCATGCGTATGCAGCGCCCATAAATGCATGAAGACTACGCCAACCAGTAGAATCGGCAGCAGATAATGCAATGAGAAGAAGCGGTTCAGCGTGGCGTTATCCACGGAGAAGCCACCCCATAACCACGTAACAATCGAGTCGCCAATCAGAGGGAAGGCTGAAAATAAATTGGTAATGACGGTGGCGCCCCAATAGCTCATTTGTCCCCAAGGCAACACATAACCGATGAAGGCCGATCCCATCATCATGAGCAAAATAATAATGCCGAGAAACCAGAGAACTTCACGCGGTGATTTATAGGAGCCATAGAAAAGACCACGGAAAATATGAATGTAGGTGACAAGGAAAAACATCGATGCGCCATTCGCGTGCAGGTAACGCATCAACCAGCCGTAATTGACATCGCGCATGATGCGCTCAACGGAATCAAACGCATAATCGATATGCGCGGTGTAATTCATCGCTAAAAACACGCCGGTAAGAATTTGGATGACCAGACAGATGCCCGCGAGCGAGCCAAAGTTCCACCAATATGATAGGTTACGCGGAGTGGGATAATCCACCAGCGAATGCTGGGCAAAGGTAAAGATCGGCAGGCGATAATCGATCCAGCCGATCACCCCTTCTTTAGCAGTGGACTCATGCGTTGCCATAAAAATCAGCCAATTTTAATGCGGTTATCGGAAAGAAATGCGTAAGGCGGTACGGCCAGATTTTGGGGGGCCGGACCTTTGCGAATGCGACCTGAGGTATCGTAATGCGAGCCATGGCAAGGGCAGAACCAGCCGTGATAATCGCCACTACGGTTACCGAGTGGCACACAACCCAAATGCGTGCAGACGCCCACCATCACCAGCCATTGTTCTTTTCCCTCTTTTACCCGCGCAGCGTCTGGTTGCGGATCGGGCAACTCATCCATTTTAACGGATTGCGCTTCTTTGATTTCTTCTGCCGTGCGATGGCGAATAAATACGGGCTTGCCACGCCACTTAATCGTAATCGCCTGACCTTCAGCAATCGGTGAGAGATCCAGCTCCGTGGAAGAGAGCGCCAGGGTATCCGCGGCAGGATTCATGCTGGATATCAAGGGCCACACCACGGCCGCACCACCAATCGCCGCCATGGCCTGTGCGGTTAAAACGATGAAATCGCGGCGCGTTGCAGTGGTTTCAGTCGCAGTTGAATTCTCAGCGTGTGAATCAGAGTGTGCCATAGATGCCAATATTATATAAGGAATATCTTATGTAGTGCAAGGTATGATTGCGTACACATACGAAACCTCTTTCCTCAATGCAAGCAGGATTGCGCCACATTTGGCGCTGTCATTCGCTTCATTGACATCTGTGGCGCGAAATACGCGCTTAACGGCGTGCTCTAAAAAAATGCTGTAATAGATCTGAGCACTCAGTCTCGTCTATTCCCTCGTAAATCTCTGGATGGTGGTGGCAGGTCGATTGTGCAAACACGCGCGCGCCATGCGCGACACCGCCACCTTTGGGATCGCTGGCACCATAATACACGCGACGCACACGTGCCAGTGCGATCGCCTGAGCACACATGGCACAGGGCTCCAGCGTCACATAGAGATCGCAATCAGTCAGAAATTTCGAGCCACGCAGGCGACAGGCTTCCTGTATCGCCAGCATTTCGGCATGCGCGGTGGGGTCCTGACGTGTTTCCACCAGATTATGGGTGGCACTCACGTGAACGCCCTGCGCGTCCATGATCACGGCACCAACGGGCACTTCGCCTGCCGCCGCCGCTTGTTGTGCGAGGAAAATCGCCTGTTGCATCGGCGTTGTGCGCTCGCTCATGCCTGAACTCATCAGCGTCCCAAGCTAGCGCGTTGATCCGCCTGCCAGCCACCGCGCTCATCAGCGATACGACGAGTATGGCGATTTTCTGCGTCTCTTGCGCTTTCACGCTGGCGATGCTGCAAAACAAGCAAAAGCTGATCCGTATAGCGATCCGCCGCCTCTTCATACGCCGCATGATTTGGATCGCGTGACAAAGGCGGCGTGGGTGTCGTGCACAGTGACTCCGGTGTAACACCATGCATATGCCCGCCGCGCTGGACGGCATTGCGCAACGCCCGCCTGAGTACATACTGTTGATCTCCCAGCGCACTGTAAGAAAGTGACTGATGTTTTTGCGCGTTGGCGTAATGTCGCCAGCCGACCTCACCATCAATAGTGACTGGATATGTATAATTTTGCGGCACATCAAAGCGCACGAGCATGCCGCGCGCCTCACTTTTTGCCACGCTGTCCATCGACAGGCTGGTGGCTTCGGGATAAGAAAATTCATCAAATTTTTTATGTGGGCTGGCAGGAGGGGGCACGGTTTCAAATGGCAAACTATCCGATACATCCGTTGCGACTTCAGGCGCGGCGACCGGTGAGCTTTCCTTTCCTCCCATGGATTTGAGAATGGAGGGGACGTGATCGATTCTTCCAAAATTGCGAACGGTTTGGATGAAATGGTCACCCTTACCTTCAAAATAAATGCCCGTATAATTTCCCACCTGAGCCTTCCTGGCGTCAGCGGTCCGTTTAGGAATGTTAGACGCCGCAATCAGAACAATGGTGCTCAGTAGCGAGTTAATCTGTGGCGGGGTGAAATCATCTTTGAGTTTAAATTTCAGGTAATTGGCAATTTGCTCGGCAAAGATACTGCCATAGCTGTCACCAAAAAAAGTGAGGCAACGCAGTCGTGTGGCGATATCAGGCAATGGCAGCCATTCATCGCCCTCTTTAAAGACCGGCAACAGCATGGCATCGGCAAAATCTTTGGCATCACGCGAGAAATAGTCATTGGGTTTACGCATATAGCGCATCACATCAATGGTGCGTCCCGTATGATCGGTCATCCACTGATTGTTGCGCCAGAATTTTGCATCACGGCTGTAAGTCACACCAAAAAAACGCAGGCCCTGATCGTATACTCCGACGTCACCTAGATGGCGCTCAATGACATGCGATTTATAATCCAGTGATTCATGAGCGGGTTGCTGGTGATGAACCGCCCCCTCAATGGTCTGCACGCCTGGAAAGAAACAGACCGCAGGGCGCTGCAGACGAAGGTTTTCATGCAGTGATTGCGCGGCTGAAGCGCTATCACGAGGTTGCAAACGGCTGGAGCCATCGGCAGGGTTGCGAAAGACGGTGCGCTCGTAATATTGCATGGCTACTGTTGTAGTCAGAGCCGCCGCCCCATGCAAGTGCGTGACGGGATGTTGTCACGCGATTGTCATGCGAACCGCTTATTTTTTACGGAAAGCGTCCAGCGAGATGACCTGCGCTGTGTTTTCAGCAGCCGTATCATCGCCGAGGTTATCAGGCTTGAGCGGTGTTGGCTCAAATGAGGCTTCAAAGAGAGCCGCAGGGTTGGACTGGCGGCGTGTGTGAAACTGCAGGCCAAATTTGATGGATGGATCGGCAAATGCCGTGAGTGCCGCAAAAGGAATAATAAGCTTTTCCGGTATGTTATTAAAGCTGAGCATCAGTGAGAACTGATCGGGATCAATGCGTAAGTCCCAGAATTGATGTTGCACGACAATGGTCATCTCCTGAGGAAAACGATCCATCAGTTGTGGAGAGATGCGAACACCCGGGAAGGTGGTCAGGAACGAGACATAAAAATGATGTTCACCTGGCAAGCCATCGGCGGCGACTTGCTGTAGGGCTTTGCGCACCACACCACGCATGGCTTCATCAATCATCGCGGGATAGTCCATCAAGGATACCTGATCTTGGGTCATGGAATCGAAACTTTCAAAAGGTCACCGCATCACATTATGCGCAATATTATAAGTGCTATATAAGTCCTTCGTGCTTTATTTCCCAGTGCAATTGGAAAATAAAGCCAAATAAGGTGGGGGGTTTCTGTTGCCCGGTACCCCCCGAACCGCGTTTACTACCGTATTCGCAAACTACCCTTAGGCAGCAGCACGAACCGCTACGACGTTGTTGTCGTTGGCAGCAACAAGAGCCACGTTATCGTTGGCATCTATGAAATATGATCCGTTTACGACGGAATCATCACGGGCAACAGTCAACTCCTTTACTGCGTCTGTCGATCCTAATTCGCCCCCATCACAAACCGCCAAATCTCTTTGACACCAAGCGGTTTATGGTGGAGGCGCCGGGTTCTGCCCCCGGGTCCAAAACGCCTATTCTAAATCAACGTCTATTGCCATAGTTCTACAAGAGAACAGTCCTAATATAGTGTGTTTTTAACATTTTGCCTAGTCCCACGTGCAGTGACAATGAACAAACACTGGTCTTTGTGGTGTTTAACTATTAGCTTTGCGGGCGTTACGAGGATTTTTCGATGATATGGATCAAAGTGGTGGCGGTTTTTTCATGGCTCATGGGCCTTGGAATGCTGTGGAATGCGGCGCAGGCTCGACGCAATGGGACAAAATTTGCCCTGATTCATGCGGTGCTGCCGCTGTTGGTGCTGCCGCTTCTGTTTCTGATACCTTATCTGCTTTATCTCTCCGCAGAACTAAAAGCCGAGCCTTCGCATAGTATGATCGCCTCGATCAGCCAATATGGCTGGGTCATTGGACTTGCTGCCGTATGGTATGGGCGCAAATTTATCTCATGGTTGCTTCCGGTTTTCATTGGATTATGTATCATCTACGGTCTCGGCTGGGCGATGCAGATTATGTATAAACAAGTGCCGATGGGTGATGGCTGGTTGTTCGCCGTATTCTTCTGGCCAGTCATGAGTGTGGTGATTATTCTCTACGACCTCTTGAAGATGAAGCAAGAAGAGAATAAAACCAAAAAAACTAGCATACGGACATCTGATGCCCCTGAATGACATCCAACGCGCTGAAGTGGCCGCCATCCGAGAAAACACACAGCCAACGCTGAGAGAAGTCTCACCTGATTTAGAGGAAATCCTCTATCAGCCCATCCCGCTGCTGGACCATGGATTCATCCGTGTGGTGGATTATATGGGTACCGATGCGGCGATTGTGCAGTCGGCGCGTGTTTCTTACGGCAAGGGCACCAAAAAAGTCAGCGAGGATGCGGGGCTGATTCGCTAT
>JAIEPI010000136.1 GCA_019749855.1 Rickettsiales bacterium
CATTTCGTGCGCATAAACGCGGATTCTGGTCATTTTGCATTTTCATGTTTTTGTTTGTGACCACATTGCCCGCTGAATTTATCGCCAATGACGAACCCATCGTCATGTCTTTTAAAAACAAACTCTATTTCCCTGTGTTATTTTATTATGCGGAAACCACATTTGGCGGTGATTTTGAGACGGAAGCCGATTACCGTGATCCTTATATTGCAGCAAAAATACTGCAGGATGGCTGGATGATCATGCCGCCTCTACCCTATGATTATCAAACTATTAATTTTATGATTGATCGCGCGCCCTCACCACCCAGCGCTGAAAACCTGCTGGGTGTGGATGATCAGGGCCGCGACGTGCTGGCGCGCCTGATTTATGGATTCCGCCTATCTGTGTTGTTTGCCTTGACCCTCACGTTTGTGAGTAGCGTCATTGGTATTTTTGCCGGAGCATTACAAGGCTACTTTGGTGGGTGGATTGACCTGTCACTGCAACGACTGATCGAAATCTGGCACGGATTGCCTATTTTATTTCTGCTGATAATTCTAGCCAGCTTTGTTGAGCCAAATTTCTGGTGGCTGCTGGGATTGTTACTGCTATTTAGCTGGACCGGTCTGGTTAGTGTCGTGCGGGCCGAGTTTCTTCGTGCGCGAAACCTTGACTATGTGCGCGCTGCTCGTGCGCTTGGCGTTCGTGAGCGAACCATTATGCTGCGCCATGTCTTGCCCAACGCTCTAGTCGCCACCCTCACCTTCCTGCCGTTTCATTTGACCGGCGCCATTACCACACTCACTTCTCTGGATTTTCTGGGCTTTGGCTTGCCACCAGGATCGCCTTCATTGGGCGAGCTGCTGGCGCAAGGCAAGACCAACCCCTTGGCCCCCTGGCTTGGAATCACCGGATTCGTGGTGGTTGCCTTGCTGCTCGTGCTGATGATTTTCATCGGTGAAGCATTGCGCGATGCGCTGAATCCTTACAAGAATCGCAGCACGTTGGCTCTACCACTTGTGATGACTGCCCCATCAACTAAGGGGGCGGCACGATGAATTTGTTGCAGGTTGAGAATCTTGAGGTGGCGTTTCGTGGACAGCCTCCCGTCGTCAAAGGTATAAGCTTCTCACTTAAAAAGGGGGAAATGCTGGCCTTAGTCGGGGAATCCGGCTCTGGTAAGTCGGTCAGCGCGCTGGCGATCATGCAGCTGCATGATCCGCAGAATGTGTATTATCCGGCTGGAAGCATCCAGTTTCAGGGGCATGAATTGCTCGGTGAGTCAGAGGCATCATTGCAACGCAGGCGTGGCAATGACATGGCTATGATTTTTCAGGAGCCGATGTCGGCACTAAATCCGCTACATACGATTGGCAAACAGATTGCTGAAATGATCCGCTATCATCAACCATTGAGCGAGTCCGAAATTCAAGCTCGCATGCAGGAATTGCTGGGTTTGGTAGGTCTTGATAAATTAAAAACACGATTGGATTCCTACCCGCATCAGTTGTCTGGTGGCGAACGCCAACGTGTGATGATTGCCATCGCCTTAGCCAATAATCCGGATTTACTGATTGCTGACGAGCCAACCACCGCGTTGGATGTGACGCTTCAGGCACAGATCATTGCATTGCTGAAAGACCTACAAAAGCGCCTTGGCTTGGCTATCCTATTAATTACCCATGATTTAACGCTCGTTCGTCACGCAGCTGATCATGTGGCGATCATGCGTGAAGGTGAGATTATAGAGCAAGGAGACACTCTCAGTGTTTTTGATAACCCCAAGCATCCCTACACTCAGCATTTGCTGGCAAGTGAGCCGAGTGGCGAGGCTGTCACCCTGCCAAGCCTGCCACATTGCCTTTTGCGTGCGGATAGCGTGAGTGTCAGTTTCGCGGGAACACGTCGTCTTTTCTCACCTAATACGCCGGATCACGTAGCCTTACTGCCCACGAGCCTGAACGTTCAGCGTGGCGAAACATTGGGCATTGTCGGAGAATCAGGCTCAGGAAAAACCACGTTGGGCTTAGCATTATTGCGCCTTATTCAGTCAAAAGGTGATATATTCTATGAAGAGCAGAACATTAGCCTGCTAACGACTCAGCAATTGCAACCGTTGCGTCGTCGTTTGCAGTTTGTTTTTCAAGATCCGTTTGCCAGCTTGAACCCACGCATGAGCATCGGTGACATCGTTTCTGAGGGGCTTTTGGTACATGAGCCATCCCTAAGCCATCGTGATCGCAAGGCGCGTGTGATTGATATTTTACGAGAAGTCGGGCTAGAAGCTGAAATGCGTAATCGCTATCCGCATGAGTTCAGCGGCGGTCAGCGTCAGCGAATTAATATCGCCCGTGCCATGATTCTACAGCCTGATCTGGTGGTGTTGGATGAGCCAACCTCTGCGCTTGATTTATCTCTCCAGGCACAAATTATTACATTACTCAAAGAGATGCAGCGTCGCCGTGGCACAAGCTATCTTTTTATCAGCCATGATCTGCGTGTGTTGCGTGCCATTGCGCACCGCCTGATCGTGATGAAGCAGGGAGCCATTGTAGAAACAGGTAGCTGCGGAGACATTTTAACGCACCCCAAACACCCCTACACACAGGAGCTGATTCAATCAGCTTTTCTCCACGAAAATGGCAGAAACCCTGCAGGCGGAGCCTTATAAATCATCCACCAAAAATACGGAAGCTCCTGTTGTTTGGCGTGCCTCCAATTCACGATGGGCGCGCGCGGCATCACTGAGATAGTAACTCTGGCCGATGGGCACTCGTATAATGCCCTTCATCATCAAATCAAAGAAGCTTGCGGCAGCTAATCCATAGTCTATCGTTTCGGCTACGTAATCACGCAATGTCGGGCGCGTTAAAAATAATGAGCCTTTTTGCATCAGCTGTAGCGGATTGAAGGATTCAATGGCTCCCGATGACTGCCCATACGAAACCATCAATCCATAGCGCATGAGGCAATCAAGCGATCCAGTGAAACTGTTGCGTCCAATGCCGTCATAAACGACATTACAGCCCCTCTGAGAGGTGTAATCGCGTACTTTGGCTACCCATGCCGCCTCTGCATCCAAGACAACCACCTCATGGCAACCCTGAGCCTTTGCCAAAGGCACTTTATCAGCGCTGCCCACTGAACCAATCACCTGTGCCCCCAGATGTCGCGCCCATTGCGCCACGAGTGATCCAACGCCTCCAGCAGCGGCATGAACGAGAATCGTCATGCCCTCCGAGAGAGCAAAAACCTTCTGCACGAGCATGTATGCGGTGGCCCCACGCAAAAGGCAAGCAGCGGCCTGCTCTGGTTTAATCCCCTGTGGAACGCGCAGCAGATCATCCTCTCGCATTAAGCGTTGCGTTGCATAGGCGCCAACCGGACCCTTGCAATACATTACGCGATCCCCCACCTTGAGGCTACGCACCTGCGGCCCAATCATTAAAATCTCTCCTGCTGCTTCTAGACCCGGAGTGAAAGGAAGCCCTGTGACTGGGTAAATCCCGCGGCGATGATAGATATCGATAAAGTTCAGCCCAACCGCTTGCTGCCTGATCAGCACTTCATCACCCTCAGGCGCGGTAAGCGTAATGTTTTCCCAACGCATCACCTCGGGTTCGCCAATAGTGTGTATGCGCATAGCGAATGGCATACGCTGCTCACAATGTTTGAATTAATCTTATGAGGGTAGTATGTAAGCGCCTGAGACAGCCATGCAAGTAGAATTCCCAGAAACAATTTTTGCACTTGCCACACCTTCAGGCCGCTCTGGAGTCGCTATCATTCGCCTATCAGGTTCCCATGCGCGCGATGCACTTCATGCATTGGGAATGGATAATACACCTCCAGCGCGGGAAGCGCGCCTTCAATGGTTACGTCATCCGCAGAATCTTGAGGCCATCGATCAGGCTCTGGTGCTGTTTTTTCCAGCTCCACATAGTTTCACCGGCGAGGATGTGGCTGAGTTGCACGTGCACGGCAGCCGAGCGGTCATCTCCGACTTACTTTCGCTATTAGCTGAGCTGCCTTCTTTGCGTCTAGCAGAGCCGGGTGAATTTGCACGTCGAGCTTTTCATCATCAGAAGCTCAACTTACCCGAAATTGAAGGGCTGGCTGATCTCATTGAAGCGGAAACTGCCTCACAGCGGCGACAGGCACTGCGCATGATGCAAGGTGAATTGTCAAATCGTTGCACAGAATTAAGATTACGTCTGCTGCATACGCAAGCCTATCTTGAAGCTTTTTTGGACTTTCCAGATGAAGATCTGCCTGCCAATGTCATGGAGACAATGCATAGCGAGATGCAGCAAGTGCTGCAGAAAATTGAGGCTTTGCTGTTAAACGCCAGACAATCGGAGTCCATACGTGAGGGCTACCGTATTGCCTTGCTTGGCGTGCCGAACGCGGGGAAATCATCTCTGCTCAATGCGCTGGCACAACGTGATGCAGCGATTGTAACCGACATAGCTGGCACTACACGCGACGTGCTCGAGATTCGTCTCAACATTGGCGGCTACCTTGTTATTCTGGCAGATACGGCTGGTTTGCGTGATACGGATGATCCTATCGAGCAGGAGGGCGTCAAGCGCGCGCTAGCTTTTGCACAGGACGCTGACCTTCGCCTATGGCTTCTTGATCCAACACAGGCTGCCTCCCCACAAATCGGTCTGCTTAGCGATAAACACGCGCATGACATTATACTCGTTACGAAGTCGGATTGTGCGCCTGTGTCTCAAGAGATATTCCAGCAAGCGCCCTATGACTGCCACATATCTAGCACGAACCCAGACCAACTGGACGCATTGATAAAAATGGTGTCTTCACGTATTATGACAAACTACATGTCGCTTGATGATGCGTTGCTGATACGACAACGACACAACAGCGCCCTGACAGAGGCGCGTCAACATATTGTGATTGCATTGAATGAAAGTGACCTAACATTAAAAGCAGAATCACTGAGATTTGCAGCACGTCAACTTGCATATGTTATTGGGATTGTTGGGGCCGAGGACATACTAGATGTAGTATTTAGTACATTTTGCCTTGGAAAATAATGTTTCACGTGGAACAGCTATGGATAAAGATTTTGATGTAATTGTCATTGGTGGCGGACATGCAGGCACTGAAGCAGCAGCAGCGGCTGCTCGCTTGGGTGTCAGTGCAGCCCTAATCACCATGTCACTGGATAAGGTCGGTGAGATGTCCTGTAACCCCGCTATTGGCGGTGTTGGCAAAGGGACATTAGTACGAGAAATAGATGCGCTTGATGGGATCATGGGTCGAGCTATCGATCGTGCCGGCATTCACTACAAGATGTTAAATCGCAGCCGTGGTCCAGCAGTATGGGGGCCACGGGCACAGGCTGATCGCAAGCTCTATCGAAATGCCATACAAGATCTATTACATGAACACAAAAATCTTACACTTATAGAAGATGAGGTCGAGGATTTATGCCTTGATCAAGGTGCTGTGATTGGTCTGAAAGGTGCTAGAGATACCTATCGCTGTCATTCAATTGTATTAACCACGGGTACATTTCTCAACGGCGTGATTCACATAGGCCATGATAAATCACAGGCAGGCCGCATGGGTGAGCCACCGGCTCAAAAACTATCGCAAAGTTTATTAGGAACTGGATTTACACTAGGTCGCCTCAAAACTGGTACTCCGCCTAGACTGGATGGGCGTACCATAGATTGGTCAGCGCTTGAATTGCAGCACGGCGATGCGGTACCCTGCCCCTTCTCCTATATGACAGATTCTATTTCATTACCACAAATTGCATGCGGCATTACGCGTACAACGGAAGAAACGCACCGTATTATACGTGATCACTTACATGAAAATCCACTCTATAGTGGTAAAATTCAAGGTCGAGGTCCGCGTTATTGCCCTTCTATTGAGGATAAAATAGTACGATTTGCAGACAAAGAATCACATCAGATTTTTCTGGAGCCAGAGGGACTGGCGGATGACACTGTTTATCCTAACGGTATTTCAACTTCATTTGGCCTCGAGATTCAGGAGAAAATAATCCATTCAATACCAGGTCTGGAAAATGTGACTATTCTAAAGCCTGCTTATGCGGTTGAGTATGACTATATCGACCCAAAACAGTTGCACCCAACCTTAGAAACAAAACTTATTAGGGGATTGTATTTAGCTGGTCAGATTAACGGCACTACAGGCTATGAGGAGGCTGCAGCACAAGGCATTATTGCCGGAACTAATGCAGCATTGCATACGCAGTCGCAGCACTTCGTTTTAACTAGGGCTCAGGCGCTCATTGGTGTGATGATAGACGATCTCACTTTACATGGTACAGCTGAGCCTTATCGTATGTTTACCTCTCGCTCAGAATTCAGGCTTTCCATTCGCTCTGATAATGCCAATCGCCGCCTGACAAAACTAGGTCATCAAATAGGCATCGTTAGCGATTTTCGCATGAAATCTTTTTCAGGTTTTTATTCAATGCTAGACAGCGCCAATCAGCATTTAATGAGTCGAAGCTATAGCCCCAATGAACTGGAGACCCATGGCATTACACTTAACAAAGACGGGGTCCGTCGTAATGGCGCTGACTTAATGGGATATGATCATGTGACCTCTGATCAGCTACTTCAGCTCTATCCTCAGCTTAGTCACTACTCTGCTACAGTCTATGAGGCATTAAAAATAGATGCAAAATATCAGGGGTATTTAGAGCGTCAGTCCAAGGACATTGCAAACTTCACAAGAGACGAACACTTGCTTCTACCAGCAAACATTAACTACATGATGATTCCTTCCTTATCCAATGAAATGAAAGAAAAGCTGACTCAGGCGCGACCAACAACGTTTGGTATAGCCGGTCGATTGCCTGGCATTACACCTGCAGCTCTAACAACCTTGTTGGGTTATGTGAGACAAATAAAAAATGCTTCATGAATCTGATTTTCCATTCCCTGTTTCACGTGAAACATTAACGCAACTTGATGTCTATGTTTCGACTTTATTGCAGTGGAATAAGCGCATTAATTTAATTGCACAATCAACCACGCCAGACCTAGTTAAACGTCATGTACTGGATTCAGCACAGATATATCCACTCATCCCGACACAGGCCGAACGAGTGATTGATTTAGGCAGTGGGGCCGGCTTTCCGGGCCTGATCTTGGCTTTGCTTAGTGACAAGGAAGTGCACCTCATAGAGTCTGACAAAAGAAAAACCGTTTTCCTACAGGAGGTTGCTCGCCTAACAGGAGCAACGGCATTTATTCATTGCTCGCGGATTGAAGACGTTAAAGACCTTCAGGCAGATGTCATTACCGCGCGTGCCTTAGCCCCACTTCATCTATTACTAGAGGTTGCTGAACCTTTTTTACATAGCAGTAGCATTTGCCTCTTTCCTAAGGGAGAAAATTACATTAAAGAATTAGATGAAGTTCGTGGCTGGACGTACCGGAAAACAATCTATCCAAGTACCGTCCATCCTGGTTCAGCGATTGTGCAGCTCTCTCACTTACAGCGTGACCTATGACCCGTATCATCTCGATTGTTAATCAAAAAGGTGGCGTTGGCAAGACAACCACCACCGTGAATTTGGCAACCGCGCTCGCCGCCATTGGACAAAAAACCCTCATCATTGACCTTGATCCACAAGGCAATGCAAGCACTGGTCTCGGTGTTGGCGCTAGTCAACGCAAGTTGACCTCCTATGATCTTTTCATTGGTGGTAAAACCGTCTCACAAACCAGTCAGAAAACAGACATTCCGCGGCTGGATATTATTCCATCCAATATAGATCTCTCGGGTGCTGAGATTGAGCTGGTAACGATGGAATCACGTGAGCATCGTTTACGTAGTGCTCTAGCCAAAGAGGTGCTTGATTACGATTATGTACTCATTGATTGCCC
Source organism: Rickettsiales bacterium (assembly GCA_019749855.1). Classification (GTDB taxonomy): domain Bacteria; phylum Pseudomonadota; class Alphaproteobacteria; order Rickettsiales; family UBA998; genus UBA998. Next base: position 7,884 of record JAIEPI010000136.1, read on the forward strand.
CCCTTCCCTCGGCTTAGTTACCATCAACGCGTTGGCGGCAGCGCAGTCGGTTTTTATACCGCTTCAGTGTGAGTTTTATGCTCTGGAGGGGCTGAGTCATCTGCTGAAAACAGTTCAGTTGATCAAACGAAAACTCAATCCAGCACTGGATATTCTGGGCATTGTTCTCACCATGTACGATAAGCGCAACCGTTTGACGGAACATGTTGAAAATGATGTGCGCAGTGTGCTTGGCGATCAGGTTTGCAAAACGGTGATTCCACGCAATGTACGTATGTCCGAGGCACCGTCATTTGGTAAACCCGCGCTGGTTTACGATATTAATTGCCGTGGCTCTCAGGCCTACCTTCGACTCGCACGTGAAATTATGCGCAAAGAAGATATCCGTCTTGACGATCACAGCAAGAGCGCGGCATAAACGTGGGGACTGAGGAAATGCGCTATGAGTAACGCACCAAAAAAAGGGCTGGGTAAGGGGCTATCTGCCTTGATGTCAGATGAGTACAGCTCCACCATGGACGAGTCCTCGCAGCCCAATGTTTTTGCTACACGCAGCTTGCCACTCGACCAGATTATTTCCGGCAAATATCAGCCTCGCAGCCGTTTCAATGAGCAATATCTTCAGGAGCTTGCCGATTCAATCCGCAAAAATGGGATTATGCAGCCCATTTTGGTACGGTTGATATCTGATTCCGATCAGTATGAAATTATCGCCGGCGAGCGTCGCTGGCGTGCCGCGCAAATCGCTGGCCTGACAGAAATCCCTGTTCTTATCAAAGAGATTGACGATCAGCAGGCTCTGGAGCTCGCGCTTGTTGAAAACATTCAACGTCAGGATCTAACGCCACTGGAAGAAGCCTCTGGTTATCAACGGCTGATTGATGAATTCAGCTACACGCAAGAGGAACTGGCAACGACGGTTGGTAAGAGTCGCAGTCATGTCGCAAACCTGTTGCGCTTGCTTAGTCTGCCAGAAAAAATCAAGACCCATCTCGATGAGGAAAGACTCAGCATGGGGCATGCCCGTGCGTTATTAAATCATAAAGATGCGGAGGCGCTGGCTGATGAAGTGGTCAAACGCGGCTTGAATGTTCGCCAAACGGAGAATCTTTGCCGTAGCGGGTTACCACAAGCCAGCAGCAGCACATCAGAGAAACGCCGTGCGACAACTCGAGGCTCATCGTCACGCGATAAAGACCCCGATATTCTGGCTCTTGAAGAAACGCTCTCAGAGAATCTCGGTTTACGCGTCAGCATCAACGATGAGGGCCAACAAGGGCAGATTATCATTTCCTACGATTCACTCAGTCAACTCGATGACATCCTCAGACGCCTTGGCGGCGGCGCTTAGCCACCTGAGCGCGACCCAGCGCCGCTTTCACATCCATCTTATTTCCGACTCTACCGGAGAGACTGTTAGTAGTGTCTGTCGGGCAGCGCTGGCACAGTTTGAAAACATCGAGCCAGACGAACATATCTGGTCATTGGTTCGTACACCCAATCAAATGAAAAAGGTGTTGGCAGGCATTAGTGAGAATCCCGGAGTCGTGCTCTACACACTGGTGGACAAAGAACTGCGCGATATTTTGAAGCAGCATTGCCATCAGCATACACTGCCTTGCATCCCAATATTGTCTCGTGTCATCTCTGAGTTAACCGCCTATTTGGGTATTCAGACCATCTCTCAGCCAGGCAAGCAGCATGAGCTGAATGATGATTATTTCTCACGTGTAGAGGCGATTAATTATGCACTCGCCCATGACGATGGTCAGGCAACATGGGAGCTGGAGGAAGCCGATATGGTGGTGGTGGGTGTCTCACGAACATCCAAATCGCCGACATGTGTGTATCTTGCCTATCGTGGTTTTAAAGCGGCTAATGTACCATTCGTCAGTGGGGTGCCACTACCCGATGGATTGGCTGAATTAAAGCGGCCTCTTGTGGTGGGCCTGACCATTGATCCAGACCGTTTACTGCAGATTCGACATACGCGGTTACAGTCACTGACGGGTAAGGGCGAAACCAATTATGTCGATATTGAACAAATTCGTGATGAGGTGAAAGAATCACGCAAAATATATGCGCGTTATCATTGGCCCGTGATCGATGTCACACGCCGATCGGTGGAAGAAACCGCTGCCACCATCATTCAATATTATCAAAAACACTACGAGAAGCGAGTCCTGCATGGCAGCCAAAACGGGTAGGGCCGCGCTGGTCGGCTTGGTGGGCCATCCCATTACGCACTCACTATCACCCGCGATTCATGAATTCTGGATGGCAGAGCACTCCATGGATGCGGCCTATATCCCGATCAGGAGTAGTGAGGGTAATCTCGTGTCGCTGATGCAAGCATTACGAAAGCTCGACTTGCGGGGCTTGAATGTCACGGTACCCTTCAAG
>JAIEPI010000047.1 GCA_019749855.1 Rickettsiales bacterium
GCCGTAGCCGTGGAGGCAATCACCGGCCAGGCCATACGCTTGGCAGCGCGGCTGTAAGCCTCACGCGCATTCACGCCCTGCGACTCAAGGCGGTCAGCATATTCGCACACCACAATGGTCGCATCTACCAGCATGCCGCTGGCCAGAATCAGGCTAAACAACACCACAATATTGAGCGTGTAGCCAAAGGCGGAGAGAAACAGAATGCCAATTAAAAACGAAACAGGAACCGAAAGTGAAACAAGAAAAGCTGATTTGATATCCATCGTCAGCAGAATGGAAAGCAGCACCAGCAGCACAGCAAAAATCACATTGTTTTCCAGATCCCCCAACATGCTGCGTATTTCATTGGAGGTATCCTGCGAGAACACCACGTCAATGCCTTTGGGCCATGTTTTTTGCTCATTCGCCACCACTCGCCGCACGGCTTCCACGGTATCGATAATGTTGACGCCGGTGCGCTTGGAGACACCCAGCCCAATGGCCGGTTTTCCGTTCACACGCGCAAAATTGATGGGGTCTTTGAAGGTACGCCGAATCTCCGCTACATCCGAGAGGGTAACGACTTTCTCCGCTTTGGTGATGATCGGCACCCCCGCGAGATCACGGAATGTTTCAATCAATCCGGGCAGCTTTACTGAGAAGCGCCCTTGCCCATTATCAAGCTCACCCGCTGGCACCAATATATTATTGGCCTGCACTTTGTTGAACACCTCCTCAGCGGAGATATTATACCCCTCCAGCGTCACGGGATTAATGACAATTTCCAGCGCTTCCTCGCGCGACCCGTTAATGTCGGCTTTCAGCACCGGAGAGAGCGTTTCCAGCTTATCCTGTAAATCACGCGCCACCTGCACCAACGTGCGCTCTGGCACATTGCCGGTGAGGATGACATTAATGACCGGAAACAGGCTGAAATTCACTTCCTGCACGGTCGGCTCATCGGCATCTTTGGGGAGATCCGCTTTCGCCTCATCCACTTTTGCACGCACATCGGCCAGCGCAATATCAGCGTCAAAGCCCGCGTCAAACTCCAGTGTCACCGAGGCAAAACCCTCGGTGGACTCGGACTTCATGATCTTGACACCCTCGACAGCTGAGAGCTTTTTTTCCATCGGACGCAATAGCAGGCGTTCGCCATCTTCCGGCGAGACGCCCTCCAACCGCATCGAGACATAAATGATGGGGATTTGAACATCAGGGCTGGATTCTTTAGGAACCGACACATAGGCAATACTGCCCATCATCAGGATAAAGCCGAGCAGTAGATACACGACGCGGTAGCGCTCAATGGCAGCGTCAATCAATGCAAACATGATCTAGGGATTCCCTTTAGATACGGGCTGGGGGTCTGTCGCCGCATCGCTGGCAGTTGACTCGCGCTTCACTTTATCAAGCATGATCGTCTGACCATCATTAATGAATGCCTGCCCCTTGGTGACCAACCATACATCCTCAGGCAGGCCCGAAACCCACAGGCCCTGCGCATCTTCATCCAGCACCTGAATACTGTTGAAATGAACAACACCCTGATCATCGACCGTTTTCACACCAACGCCCCCTTGATCATCCAGCGAGAGCAATGATGAGGCAATGCGATGCGCCTGAAGCGTTTCCAGTGGCAGCTTCAATTCTGCTGTCAGGCCGGCGGGAACGGAATAATCAGGATTTGGCAATTCAACCTCCACTCGAAAGCTGCGGCTGGACGCATCAGCAACCGTGGCGATGTAGCGAATTTTACCGTGAAGCGGGGCCTTATTGGCGATCAGAACTTTCACATCACCCTCTCGCGTGATGCTCGCCAGATTCACCTGCGGGATACTCGATGTAATCACCAGCGGGTCAGGATCAACCACCTGCGCAATCGAGCCCTCGCCTCCAAAGACACCCACCCCAACAAAATCACCCACCTCCGCATTTAGTTTCTCCAACACACCATTAAACGGGGCGCGGATCGCCGTGTTTTTGAGATCGATCTGCGCTTGCTTCAGCTGACGACGTGCCTCTTCAAGCTGCGTCAATGTTTCGGCAAAACGCACTGCTGTGGTGAACCCTTGCTTAGAGAGATTTTGTGAGGCTTTGTATTCCATCTCGCGTTGTTTCACCAATGCCTCGACCATACGCAATTGCTGCGGCAGATTCTGCGGATCAATCTCCACCAATATATCACCTTTTTTCAGCCGGCTGCCTTCTTTCATGGGTAGATTAGCGATCGGCCCTGAGGTTTGCGCCTTGAGACCTGCCGTTCGGTTGGCCTCCGTCACACCGTTGAGCGTCATGGTGCGCTGGTGCGGCTGTGCCTGAGAATGCTGAATGGCGATAATCCCACTGACATCGCGTGTATCACGTGATGTATCGGCGTCATGTATTGCTTCGCTTGCAGGTAATAGCAGTCCAGTGGCCATCCATACGGTGATGCCAAGCGTAATCCACACCGCAAGCTTTGTTGGACGGTTAAGACGATAGTACCAATCACGCATACTGAATCCCTTGTGGCTATGTACGATAACATACAGCGGAAATATAGCTTTTATTATACGAATAAAGGCCATTGTTTGACCTGATGGACAAATTTAGCTACATCCATGGCTCAACAATTTTTTTAAAAATGACGCAAGCCCTCTTACCCTCTGGCCTCCAGGACCTTTTACCGCCCGATGCGGCGCGAGAACAGCACCTGATAACCGAATTGCTGAATGCTTTCAGTGCTAACGGCTATCAGCAAGTAACACCACCTATGGTTGAATTTGAGGAAACATTGCTGGATGGCAAGGGCTTAGCCTATGCACCGCAGACCTTTCGTGTGCCCGATCCGCTGAGCCAAAAAATGATGGGCCTGCGCGCCGACATTACGACGCAAGTCGCCCGTATCGCCTCGAATCAGCTGAGTGCACACCCCAAACCGCTCCGTCTTTCGTATGCCGGTCGTGTGCTGCGCAGTGTGCCGCAAGGCCTGTTCCCTGAGCGCCAGCTCGTGCAGTCTGGCTTTGAAGTGATCGGCGTTGACACCAACGCGGCTATGGCAGAGGTGATCTTAGTGTCAGCGCAAGCACTCAGTGCGGTGGGATGTGACGCGCTGGTCGTCGATCTCACTCTCGCGGGATTGCTGGATATTCTTCTCTCAACTATTCATTTCTCAAGTGAGGATGCGCGACAGCAGGTTATCTCGGCGGTTAAGCGCAAAGATGTGGCGGCTCTGGCCGATGATTTGCCGGTGAAAGATACCCTTAAAGCGCTGCTTTCACTGCCAACCCATGCACCCGAGACCCTGCGAGCAGTTGAACATATTGCCTTACCTGCCGTGGTGAAGGAGTGGTTTAGCGGGCTTTCTCAAGTATATGAGATCGTTATGCGCGACGCGCCGCAACTTCGCCTGACCATTGACCCGCTGGAGAGTCATGGTTTTGAGTATCATGAGGGGTTGTGCTTCTCGCTCTTTGATAAGGCAAAAGGGCGTGAAGTGGGACGTGGCGGGCGCTACGTGATTCATGAATCACCAGAGTTACTCGTTGCATGCGGTGCCACTTTATACGTGCGTGCCATACTGGAATGTGGGTATCTGCCAAACATCCAACGTCCAAGCGTGATGCTGGCGCCTGAAACCACCTCCGCGCAAGCGGATGCGCTGCGTATGCAAGGCTACGTAACGCTTCGAGCGATTACACAGCGCGACTGGCGCGACGAGGCTCAAGCACTGGGTTGCTCGCATTTATGGCACGATGAAACATTGATAGAACTCTAAACGCATGATTGCCCTGCGGATCGCAAGGCAAAGCACAGTAAAACAAAGGAAATAGGCATGTCGAATGTTGTGGTAGTTGGCTCGCAGTGGGGCGATGAGGGAAAAGGCAAAGTGGTGGACTGGCTCTCTGAGCGCGCTGATGTGGTGGTGCGCTTTCAGGGTGGGCACAATGCGGGGCACACATTGGTGGTGGATGGCGTCACCTACAAACTGAGCCTGTTGCCCTCCGGTATTGTGCGCCCGGGCAAACTATCCCTGATTGGCAATGGCGTGGTGGTGGACCCGTTTGCGCTGCTGAAGGAAATCAATACCGTGCGCGCTTTGGGCGTTGAAATCACCCCTAAAAATCTGCAAATCGCGGAAAATGCCGTGATAATTCTGCCTATTCACCGCGAAATGGATTCCGTGGCAGAGGCGCGTCGCGGCAATGCCAAAATTGGCACCACCAATCGCGGGATTGGCCCTGCCTACGAGGATAAAGTTGCCCGCCGTGCCATCCGCATGTGCGACCTCGCCAATGTGGAGGTGCTGCGCGAAAAGCTCGAAGCCATGCTCAGCTTCCATAACCAATTACTAACGCTGGCGGGCAAAGCACCGCTGGGACTGGACGAAGTTTTGCAGCCCCTGCTGGAAATCCGTGAAGAAGTGTTATCCTATGCCTCACCGGTCTGGCGCACACTGGATGAATGCCGACGCAAAGGAAAGCGCGTCATGTTTGAAGGAGCGCAAGGCATGCTGCTGGATGTCGATCACGGCACCTATCCTTACGTGACATCATCGAATACCCATGCCGGTGCCGCGGCGGCGGGTGCTGGTGTCGGCCCCTCCTCATTGGGCTACATTCTTGGCATTACCAAAGCCTATACCACCCGCGTCGGCAGTGGCCCCTTCCCTAGCGAATTAAACGACGATATTGGAAAGCTGATTGGAGAAAAAGGCCATGAGTTTGGCACGGTCACCGGTAGACCGCGCCGTTGCGGCTGGTTTGATGCGGTGCTGGTTCGCCAGTCATGCAAAATCGCTGGCATTCATGGGATTGCCCTCACCAAAGTCGATGTTTTGGATGGATTACCGGAACTGAAGATCTGTGTTGGCTACACTTATGAGGGCCAGTCCTTCGAATATCTTCCCGCCGCGCATTACATTCAGGAGAAGCTGGAGCCAGTCTATGAAACCATCGAAGGATGGTCACAAAGCACCTATGGCGCGCGAAGCTGGGCTGATCTGCCAGCTCAAGCGATAAAATACATCCGGCGAATTGAAGAACTCATCGAATGTCAGGTGGCTTTATTATCCACCAGCCCCAATCGAGAACACACAATTATGGTAAGTGATCCCTTTCTTGGGTGAAAATCGATGCATTGCATTTGATTTTAATACAATCTAAATCGTTTTTTGCCCATAATACATTATGGCTGAATCCGCGCAAAAAAATGACGTGTCCAATACAACGGCAACTGAAGTAGCCGCACCTGCTGTTGTTTTGTCTTCAGACAAAAGCAAAGCCACACTTCAGCAGTTACATTATGAACTGGAGGCACGGCTTAAATCTCAGTCACCTGCCATTGATTTACATCATCAGTCGCCCAATCAACTGGGTGGGCGATACCTGATTAAAACCGATGAAATGCTTGAGAATTACAGCAAGCCGCAGTGCCCTGCCTATGCGGTCACAGATATGTCCGGTCAGGTGTTGCCCTTGTTTGCCGTTGTGTGTGATTCCGGCCTGCCTTACCGGCACACCAGTATGGAGAAGTTGCTGGGCTATGATCATCCGCACCTCATTCGCCTGATTGATCATGGCATTGTGATGTTAAGTGCACTCAGCGAACAACGCCATGTACTGATTTTTGAGCAGCCTTCGGGCAAGCGCCTCACCAGTGTCATTGCCGAGGGTTATATCTTTAATGAGCAGCTGGTGCATGACCAGATCGTCATGCCTCTGTCCTCAGTACTAAATGCATTGGATGAATTAGGTATTAGTCACTGCCATATTCATCCTGACAATATCTATATTGGTGAAAAGCTAACTCTGGGCGAATGTGTTTCTCAGCCCGCTGGTTTTTCACAGAATTTCCTCTATGAGCCAGTTGAGCGCATTACCGCGCTTCCGCAAGGAAAAGGGGCGGGCTCTCCTAAAGTGGATCTCTATGCCATCGGCGTGATGGTGATTGAGATTCTTTATAATTTGAATCGCCCACGAGCCTTGAGTCATGAGCAATATATCTCAATGCTTCTTCAACAAGGGTGCTATAATGTGCTCGCTGGTAACGGTGAATTTTCTGAGTATTTCCATGATCTGCTGCGCGGCAGCCTCTGTGATGATCCAATGGATCGCTGGGGGCCCGCTCAATTAGCGCAATGGATAACTGGAAAGCGCTTTAACATTATTCACCCCTCCACACCGCGCGAAGCATCGCGTCCGTTTAGCTTTGAGGGCAAAGATTATTTCAGCCGCAAAGCATTGACCCATGCTTTTTATACTCACTGGGAGACCGCCAAAAATTTTATTCGTACATCTAAAGTTGAACGTTGGCTTGAGCAGTCCATTCAGATGCCTGACGATGCAGCCATGGTCACACAAATTTTTAGCATGTCAGCCTCAGCGAATAAAAGCGTTAAGCGCGCCAATGAGATGCTGTCGCGTATCATGATCGTGCTTGATCCTTATGGCCCTATTCGCAGCGAAAATCTGGCCTTCAATACCGATGCGATTGGGAAAATGCTGTCAGAAGCCATGTATAACAAGCGCCAGAATGATTTGAATTTACTCGTCGATGTTATCCTGAATGACCTGCCGCATTATTGGACGGAGCGCCAGAAATCACGCCTGACGCAAGAAGTTCAGGATTCTTTGTATAAAATTCAATCGGCGAGACCAAATCTAACCATCAATGGTTTTGGCTTTGGTCTTGAGCGCTGCTTATACGATCTGAATCATGACCTCCCCTGTTATAGCACAATGCTCAAAGGCCTCTACATTACCAGCCTGTCACAGCTTATGATTGCACTGGATGCGCTCGCCATTCAACATGGCAAAGATTTTTCATTGATGGATCGCCACTTAACGGCTTTTGCTGCGAGCAAGGCGATGATTAATGGCGAGATTCGCTTTCACGATATTGCATCCTATGCGCCGGAACTGGCGAACAGCAAAGAATTACAAGTGCTGCAACTTTTTGCCAAGGCACAGCAAAAAAGCGGCGTGCGCTCACTCCCAGGCCTGAGTATTTTTTTCGCAATGTCAGTCGCCACACTGATTGAGAATATTCACAGCCGAAGAATCAGGGAAGTTTTTGTACAAAAAACGCGACAAGCCGTCGATAGCGGCAATTTACAAGATGTTCTGAATGTCGTGTTAGACAGCGCCCAACTCACACGTGACTTCACGGGATATAATGCGGCACGCGATATTTTTGCACGAAACCAGATGGAAATCAATAAGTTACGCGACAAAGACCTGCTCAAGAAAAAAGTCATGGACCGCGCCCATCGCTGGTCGTCATTGGTCTCCGTGTTTTTATTTCTTATCACCTGCGCCTTCGTATTAAAGGATCTTGTTGGATAGAGTGATGGCAAAAAAGAAAGATAAAAAGAAGGGCACTAAAAAAGGCGGCAAGAGTAAACTGCGGCTAGGCGTGATGTATGTTTTTTGTGTTGTCATGGCCGTTATATTTAAAGGAAGTTTTATATTTGTACTTGTCGGCATGCTCCCCACCATCGCTGCCTACATTTCCGATAAATCCGAAGGTAAAGAAATCTATCGCTGCGTGCTTGCGTGTAATGTCGCGGGCATGCTGCCCTACGTAGCCAAAGTGTTTGCGGTAGATACCAACGAATCCCTACGCGTCATTGCTGATCCGTCCATGTGGTTAGGTATTTATGTTTTTGCGGGTATTGGCTGGTTGCTGGTGTGGATTATGCCGCATCTGGCTGAAGTGATCACGGAGCTTAGCCAATTCACACGCGTCGCACGCCTTGAGGAAAACCAGCGCAAGCTGATTGAAGAATGGGGTCCGGAAATACAGCGCAAACTGGAGATTACAGGCTAGAGGGCGTCATGCTATTTGAGCCTGATGTTTGCACTGATTCTGCTAAATAAGCTGCCATTTCTTCAGGTGGCATTGCCATAATCCAGCCGCCGCCCAATACTCGCGTTCCATGATAAAACACACAGGCTTGCCCGGGCGAAATGGCAGCTTGCGGCTCATAGAGACGCACCAATGCGCGGCTTGAATCCAGCTTCTGAACACTGGCGGCTTTGAGCGGTTGCGATGAACGCCATTTAATATGAATTTCCTCACGCAGCTCGGGCATGGACATCCCTTCGAGCCAATTGATGTCTCGAATGAGAAAACATGTTTTCTCAAGTGCCGCTTTAGGGCCTACATAGACGCGGCGGGTCGTTGGCTCCAGCCTGACCACATAGAGCGCTTCATCATGCGCGACTCCCAAGCCTTTTCGCTGTCCAACCGTATAATGAATAACGCCCTGATGTTGGCCGACTACATAGCCATCGACATGCACAATGTCGCCAGGGTCTGCGGCACCCGGCCTTAACTTCTCAATGACAGACGCATAATTGCCATTCGGCACAAAGCAAATGTCCTGACTATCGGGTTTATCATGCACTTGTAGCCCCATTTTTACGGCCATGTGCCGTGTGACTTCCTTGGGTTGCCCGCCCAGTGGGAAGCGCAAAAACTCCAGCTGCTCTCGTGTGGTGGCAAATAGAAAATAGCTCTGATCTTTCTGTATCTCAGCGGCTTGATGCAACTCCGCCCCCGCATTGCCTGCCACACGCTGCACATAATGGCCGGTGGCCATGCAATCGGCGCCCAACTCACGTGCGGTAGAGAGTAAATCCTTGAACTTGACAGACTGATTACATTTCACACATGGAATTGGTGTCTCTCCGGCAAGATAGCTATCCGCAAAATCGTCCATCACCGCATCGCGGAAACGATCCTCATAATTCAAGACATAATGGGGAATACCAAGACTCTCTGCGACGCGGCGTGCATCGTGAATATCCTGCCCTGCACAGCAGGCCCCTTTTTTGCCAATGATAGCACCATGATCATAGAGCTGTAGCGTGATACCGATCACCTCATAGCCCTCATGGTGCAGCATACCCGCCACCACCGAGCTATCGACCCCGCCCGACATGGCCACCACCACACGGGTTTGCGACGGCGGTTTAGCAAAACCGAGACTGTTTAATGAGTGACTCATCAGCATGATTCTAAGCCAGTAGCAAAAAAGGATACGCGTAAGAAAAAGGGAACATGTTTAAGAATGGGCGACTTATTTATCGCTCTTAAAACGTTTGTAGTTAGTGGTTCCTACAAGAAAGTCAACGACTTGTCCATCACTCGAAAAAGGCACAATAATGCTTCGATAACGCACTTCGTCACCTTCACTGTAAAATGAAGCGGCCTCCATCACGGGTTCCATCGACAAGACGGCACGCTCGTAAAATCCGATGGTGTTGTTCACAACCAAATCATCATTCATTGCATCCTGAACGGAGAAACCCGTATAATCCTGTTGAAATATATCAGATAAGCTAGGGCCAAAATATTCAAAACGATGCTCCACATCCCGCACGTCAATGGTAAAGCTAAAGTGCCATATCTCCAGAATCTCCGCAATATTGACATCACTGAGCGATGGAATCTTGCGCTCTGCACGAATGCGGTTCCAATAAGAGAGCAAACGGAAGGTGAGGCGCTGTTCGGATCCGGCTTGGGGTGTCTGATTCATAACGTCTCTATTTAACCTCGGACTGACCATAGAGCCAGCAATTTACCATAGGTTGCAAGGCTTACCAAAACGTTAATGAAATCACCATTATTGCTGCTCAGCTAACTTTTCAGCACCGGTTTTAATACGAGAAGCAAGGGCTGCTGCCATAAAGGCATCCAGCGCACCATCCAAAACCGCCAAAGAATTGCTGGTTTCGACGTTGGTTCGCAGGTCTTTAATCATCTGATAAGGATGCAGCACGTAGGAGCGAATCTGATGCCCCCAGCTATTGTCAGTTTTCGTGGTGGCGACAGCATCCGTTGCCTCCTCGCGGATTTTCAACTCGCGCTCATAGAGCTTGGCTTTCAGCATCGACATACAATCCGCACGATTCTTATGTTGTGACCGCGATGCCTGACTTTGCACCACAATGTTCGTCGGCAAATGCGTAAAGCGAACGGCACTGCTGGTTTTATTTACGTGCTGCCCCCCCGCACCCGAGGCACGATACGTATCCACGCGGATGTCCTTATCCAGTATCTCGATCTCAATCGTGTCATCAATCATCGGTGTCACCCACACACTGGCAAAGCTGGTATGACGACGTGCATTGGAGTCAAACGGCGATATGCGCACTAAGCGATGAACGCCAGTTTCTGTTTTTGACCAGCCATAGGCATTCATGCCCTCGATTTTCAGCGTCGCAGACTTGATGCCCGCCTGCTCCCCTGGCATTTCATCCACCAGTTCCACCTTGAAGCCCTTTTGCTCTGCCCAACGTGTGTACATGCGCAGCAGCATGCCCGCCCAATCCTGAGACTCAGTACCGCCTGCCCCTGAGTTC
>JAIEPI010000034.1 GCA_019749855.1 Rickettsiales bacterium
CTTGCCATGATCCACGTGACCAATCGTCCCAATGTTGCAGTGCGGCTTGTTACGCTCAAATTTCGCCTTGGACATGATACTATCCTCTAGTGTGTTCGTTGATGGTTATGCTGCAGATTTCTTTTTGACTTCTTCCGCGATGTGGCTTGGCACTTCCGCGTAATGATCAAAGGTCATCGTATAGGTTGCCCGGCCCTGACTCATACCACGAAGGTCGCCAATATAGCCGAACATTTTTTCCAGTGGCACCAGCGCAGTGACGATACGCGCATTGCCGCTCATATCCTGTCCCTGTACTTGTCCGCGACGGGAGTTCAAGTCTCCGATGACGGAACCTGTATAATCCTCTGGCGTCGTCACTTCCACTTTCATGAAAGGCTCGAGCAGGCAGGACTGACCCTTGGTCAGCGCTTCACGCAAGGCACTACGCGCAGCAATCTCAAACGCCAGCGCCGATGAATCCACGTCGTGGAATTTACCATCCGTCAGCGTCACCTTGAGATCGACGACGGGATAGCCCGCGAGAACACCCGCACCGAGAACGCTCTCCAAGCCTTTTTCCACGCCCGGAATATATTCTTTAGGTACAGAACCACCGATAATTTTGCTCTCAAACATGTAGCCAGCGCCCTGCTCATTCGGCTCAGCAATGATTTTGACTTCCGCGTACTGACCCGTACCACCGGTTTGCTTCTTGTGAGTATAGGTAATCTCGACAGATTTCTTGATCTTTTCACGATACGCCACTTTCGGAGCACCCACGTTGGCTTCCACGCCGTATTCACGACGCAGACGATCAACAATAATCTCCAAATGCAATTCGCCCATACCGGAGAGAATCACCTGACCACTTTCATGATCCGTGCGCACTTTCAAGGATGGATCCTCGGCGACCAGTTTTTGAATGCCAATCGCCATCTTCTCGATGCTTTCCTTTGTTTTCGGCTCGACCGACACATCGATCACCGGCACAGGGAAGGACATACGCTCCAGAACAACCGGATCCGCCATATCTGCCAGCGTATCACCGGTAGTGGTATCTTTCAGACCCACAAATGCGGCAATATCACCCGCGGAAACCTCTTTGATTTCCTGACGTTTGTCCGCATGCATCTGGAACATACGGCCAATACGCTCCTTGTGGCCTTTAGTCGTGTTGAGCACTTGATCGCCTGACTTTAACGTACCGGAATAGACACGCACGAAGGTCAAATTACCATATTTATCATTGATGATTTTGAACGCCAGACCCGAAAAAGGCTTATTCGGATCCGCAGGGATAATCCGGCGCGTTGTCTCGTCTTCATCTTCCTTACCTTCCTCAGCGGCCACGCGGATACCTTCAACATCCAGTGGGCTAGGCAGATAATCAATCACTGCATCGAGCAGCGGCTGAACGCCTTTGTTTTTGAAAGCCGTGCCGCAGAAAACGGGGAAGAATGCGCGCGTTACCACGCCTTTTTTGATGCATTTTTTGAGGGTTTCGATGGAAACATCGCCCTTCTCAAAATACTCTTCCATCGCCTTATCGTCCATCGCCACCGCGGTATCGATGAGGTTCTGACGGTATTCCTTGGCTTTTTCCAGAAGATCGGCTGGAATCTCTTCCTCATGGAATTTCGCGCCCAGCTCTCCACCTTCCCAGATCAAGGCATTCATATTCACGAGATCAACAATTCCCTCGAATTTATCTTCAATGCCAATCGGCAATTGCATAGGGATGTAGGGGATATCCAGCTTGTCTTTCAATGTCGCTGCCGCTTTGTAGAAGTCAGCGCCCGTGCGATCCAGCTTGTTAATGAAAATAATGCGCGGTACGCGGTAACGATCCGCTAAGCGCCAGTTGGTTTCCGATTGCGGCTGCACACCGGCCACACCTTCAATCACGAAGATGGCGCCGTCCAGAACGCGCAGCGAGCGGTTCACTTCGATATTGAAGTCGATATGGCCTGGCGTATCGATGATGTTGATGTGGTGGCCATTCCATTCACAGGTGACCGCCGCCGAGGTGATGGTGATGCCGCGCTCGCGCTCCTGCTCCATGTAATCAGTCGTGGTGTTGCCTTCGTGCACTTCACCGATTTTATGCGACACACCTGTGTAATACAGAATGCGCTCCGTCGTCGTGGTTTTGCCCGCGTCAATGTGCGCGGTGATTCCGATATTACGGCAGAGTTCGAGCTTTGAGACCGACATCGTGATGAATTCCTAGTAGGTGTTAGAAGTTGCTGGGTTTAAACCTCAACCAGCCGCCAGCAACCAGCAACCAGCCGTAAAACACGCCTACCAACGATAGTGTGAGAAAGCGCGGTTGGCTTCTGCCATGCGGTGAGTATCTTCACGCTTTTTCACCGCGGTGCCGCGGTTATTCATGGCGTCCATCATTTCACCAGCGATTTTCGCTGCCGCCGTGCGCTCGCCACGCTTACGCGCTGCCTCAACCAGTGAACGACGCCCCAATGCCTTGCGGCGCTCTGGGCGAACTTCCATGGGCACCTGATACGTAGCCCCACCCACACGACGTGAGCGAACCTCGACCATCGGCATCACGTTTTCCATGGCGGAGTTAAACGCTTCAATCGGGTCCTTACCGGTTTTTTCTTTAATCATGTCCAGCGCGCCATAAACAATGGCTTCCGCAACTGACTTTTTTCCCTGCTCCATGACGATGTTCATGAAGGAGGCGAGATCCACACTGCCATATTTGGCATCAGGGAATACAACGCGTTTTTCGGCTCTATGACGACGTGACATGCTTTACCTCTGTTATTTCGGACGTTTCGCGCCATATAGCGAGCGGCGCTTTTTACGATCTTTCACCGGCTGCGTATCAAGCGCACCACGAATGGTGTGATAGCGTACACCTGGCAAATCTTTAACACGACCACCGCGAATCAGCACGACAGAGTGCTCTTGCAGGTTGTGACCCTCACCGCCGATATAGCTCGTGACCTCAAAACCATTGGTCAAACGCACACGCGCTACTTTACGAAGCGCTGAGTTCGGCTTTTTTGGTGTCGTGGTATAGACACGGGTGCAAACGCCGCGTTTTTGTGGGCAGGCCTGCATGGCGGGCACCTTATTGCGCTTCGCCAGCGGTTGACGCCCTTTGCGGACAAGCTGATTTACGGTAGGCATGGGCTGCTTGCTCTATCTAAAAAATGTTTACGGACAGACCCCCAGGGTCCGCGGAGTGCGCAATCTAATGATGTGCCCCCCTCCCGTCAAGCCGAAAATCATGCGGTAGTAGTTTTTTAAAATCCACCGCTTGTAAGTTCATGATGTACAAGTATCCTGGCGTTTGCCGCAGTTTTGATTGCATCATCTACCACATGTAGTAGAAGAGTGCTGCATGCAATCGTAACGTGGGGCTTGGCCGCGCATCAACCATGACCCATTCCGCTCAAAGTTTTCAGCCTTCGCATCCACGCATCGCGGCGCTCTCGCGTGAGCGCGCTAAGCGTCTGCGCGTGGCGTGGTTTGTGCTCGGTGCCGTTTTTGGGCTGGCACTATCCACACTCCTGAATGTCGTTTTTTTAATGCCGTCCACCTTAACGCCACATGAAAAAACGCAGAGTAAAGCACCCACCCATCTGCCTGCGGAGCACAAAGAATCAGCCCTGCAACCTGTCAAAAAAGAACCTCTGTGGCCACGCAAAGTGGAATACACGGTCGCATCCGGCGATACATTACTTGATCTCATGACTGGCAATGGCCTGAGTTATGAAGACGCACATGCCATCTTAAGCAAGCTGAAGACAACCTTTGATCCCCGAAATATCCAACCAGGACATCGGGTCAGCATGATGCTGCGAGAAGATACCTCCCGTAAAACAGATGATGCCGCACGACTCGGCGCCATGACGATTACCCTCTCGAAAATTGAGCAGGTGAATCTGACGCAGACTGGCCCGGGCGCTTACCTGATGGAGCGCCGCAAGAAGGCGTTGCTCACCAAAGCGGTCCTTGCTCGCCACAAGATCAAAGGTAGCTTCTACGAGACAGCCGAACGTGCCGGTGTGCCGCGCCCCATTATTTCTGAGCTAATTAAGAACTTTAGCTACGATATTGACTTCCAGCGTGACATTCAGCCCATGGACACTCTGGAGATTCTCTACGAAGCGAAAGTCACCGAAGACGGCACACGTATGGGCAATGGCAATGTACTCTATGCGATGCTGAACACAGGCGGCAAAGACTATAAAATATATCGCTTTCAGGATGATAGTGGCAGTGCACGCTTCTATACGGAAAAAGGAGCGAGCATTATCAAGCGCTTGCTACGCACACCGATTGATGGTGCACGTATATCCTCTGGGTTTGGCATGCGGAAGCATCCGATTTTAGGCTATAGTAAAATGCATAAAGGTTTGGATTTCTCTGCACCAACGGGCACCCCCATCTATGCGGCGGGCGACGGAGTCATTGAATATGCCGGTCTGTTCAGCTCCTACGGCAATTATCTGAAAATCAAACATAACGACACTTGGAGCAGTGCTTACGGGCATATTTCCCGTTTTGCGCGCAACATGGGCAAAGGCCGCAAAGTCCGTCAGGGCGAAGTGGTGGCATATGTTGGAGCCACTGGCCGCGCAACGGGCCCCCATCTGCATTATGAGTTGATCAAAAAAGGGACGCAGGTTAACCCGTCTGGCGTTCAGTTTGCTGGTAGCGATGCTTTAGGTGGACGGATGCTGGCAGCGTTCCGCACGCAGATTAAAAAAGTGCATGCGGATGTTGCTCGCCTGCGTGCGCCGGCTGATCCCAAGCTCGCCACGGCCCAGTAGCATTTGATCATTGTCACATGCGATCATTATAATGTGCGATCACTGCTTTGGTCTTGTGTCGTGACATAGGCACCGTATGATGCACATTTTATTGGAGAGTTGTGGCATGCGATTTAATCGTTCCCCCCTTAGAGCCAGCAAGCCTGAAAGCGCTGCTGAGATGTCCTTTCCATTTTTTAAATTCTCGGATGCAGATTTACAGGCAAAGGCAGGCCCGCTTTCTGAGATTTACCAGAATGCAGCGCCTTTTCCGCATATGGTGATTGATGACTTCTTGCCCGTTGAAGTGGCGGAGGCGGCGCTCTCAGCGTTTCCCTCTCCTGAACATCCCGCATGGTTTGACTGGAAAAAAGGCGATACGGAAAACCAGCCCAAAAAACTTGGTGTTCGCCATGCCTCACGTATGGAGGAGATGCACCCCTTCATGCATAATCTTTGTTCGGCATTTAATGCGTACCCTTTTTTGCATTTTCTTCAGACGTTGTCAGGGATCGATCATCCGCTGCCCGACCCCTATCTGTATGGCGGTGGAATGCACCAAATTCTCCCGGGCGGCATGCTAAAAGTGCATGCCGATTTCAATTACCATGCCCCACTAGGGCTGTATCGCAAAATGAACGTGCTGCTCTATCTCAATAAAAATTGGGAGGAATCCTATGGTGGGCATCTCGAGTTGTGGGATAAGGATCTGACACGCTGTGCGCACCGGATTGCTCCGTTGTTTAATCGCTGCGTGATCTTCAATACCTCACGCACCTCGTATCATGGGCATCCCAACATACTCACCTGCCCCGAAGGCATGACGCGTAAATCACTCGCGTTTTATTACTATACCCATGTGGCAGACCCCGATGATGTTGAGGCTCACTCCACGCTTTGGAAAGAAACAACGCCCACTGTTTAGGCCATTCGCGCTATTTCGCGGCTTTGAGGCGAAAACACCAGCCCGTTTTTATCAGCACTCACCTGCATCGTCACACCATCACTCAAACTGCCATCAAGTAAGGAACTGGCCAGATGGTTTTCCAACGCACGTTGAATCACGCGCTTCAAGGGTCTGGCACCATAGGTGGCATCAAAGCCAGTTTCCGCCAGCCAATCGAGCGCTTTATCGTTCAACGACAACGTAATATCACGCTCTTTTAGCCGTGCGTTCAAGCGCCCAAGCTGAATATCAACAATTTTGCGCATCAGGCTGCGGCTCAGGCGATTGAAAAGTATAATTTCGTCAAGACGGTTCAAAAATTCGGGGCGGAAGGCTTTACGCACCTCCTCCATAACTTTGGCGCGGACTTTCTCCGAAGGCTCACCATCTTTTAAATCAGCGAGGTAGGATGCACCCAGATTCGAGGTGAGCACAATAATCGTGTTACGAAAGTCTACGGTGCGTCCCTGACCGTCTGTGAGACGGCCATCATCGAGCACTTGCAGCAGGATGTTGAACACATCGGGATGCGCTTTTTCCACCTCATCAAACAAAATCACCTGATAGGGCCGCCGCCGCACTGCTTCGGTCAAGGAGCCACCTTGCTCATAGCCCACATAGCCTGGCGGAGCACCAATCAGCCGTGAGACGGCGTGTTTTTCCATATACTCAGACATATCAATCCGCAGCAAGGCTTGCTCATCGTTAAAAATAAAGCGAGCCAATGCTTTGGTGAGCTCGGTTTTGCCCACGCCGGTCGGCCCAAGAAACAAGAACGATCCAAGAGGCCGGTTAGGGTCCTGCAATCCGGCGCGTGCGCGGCGTACTGCGTTAGCCACGGCAGTGACAGCTTCATCCTGACCAATCACAGATTCAGCCAACACTGCTTCAGCCCGTAGCAGCTTTTCTTTTTCGCCTTCCAGCATGCGCTCCACCGGTATGCCAGTCCAGCGAGCGACGATGGACGCAATGTCCTGATCCGTCACCGCCTCATTGATCAATAACGCGGTGGTTGTGTCATGCGTTTCCGATTCCTTTAGTTGTTTCTCCAACTCCGGAATCACCCCATACATCAACTCTCCGGCGCGGTTAAAATCACCACCACGCTGCACTCGCTCCAGCTCACCGCGTGCCTGCTCCAGCTCTTCTTTGAGCTTTTGCGCGCCAGATAATTTTGACTTCTCATTCTGCCATTTCAGACTAAATTCCGAGGACTCCTGCTCCAGTTCTGTGAGCTCTTCTTCCAAATGCAGCAAGCGTGTTTTTGATGCATCGTCTTGCTCGCGCTTGAGTGCCTCACGCTCAATTTTTAGCTGCATGATGCGACGATCCAGCTCGTCCAGCGCTTCGGGTTTGGAGTCCACTTCCATGCGCAGGCGTGACGCGGCTTCATCCATTAAATCGATGGCTTTGTCCGGCAAAAAACGATCGGTAATGTAGCGATTTGATAATGTCGCTGCTGCTACAATCGCTCCATCGGTGATACGAATGCCATGATGCACTTCGTACTTTTCTTTCAATCCGCGCAGGATTGAGATGGTATCAGTGACGGTCGGCTCCTGCACAAACACCGATTGAAACCTTCGCGCCAATGCGGCGTCTTTCTCAATATGTTTGCGATACTCGTCCAGCGTGGTAGCGCCAATGCAATGAAGCTCGCCGCGCGCCAGTGCGGGCTTTAGCAAATTGGAAGCATCCATCGAGCCTTCCGCCGCGCCCGCCCCCACCAGCGTATGCAGCTCATCAATAAAAAGAATCACCTCACCTGCGCTGGCATTGATTTCTGTCAATACTGCCTTCAGTCGTTCCTCAAATTCGCCGCGAAACTTGGCACCGGCAATCAAGGCGCCAAGGTCTAGGGAGAGCAGCCGCTTGCTGCGCAAATTCTCAGGCACATCACCCGCCACAATGCGCAGGGCCAGCCCCTCGACAATGGCTGTTTTGCCTACGCCAGGCTCTCCAATGAGCACCGGATTATTTTTGGTGCGACGGGATAATACCTGCATGGAGCGCCGAATCTCCTCATCGCGCCCAATGACCGGATCGAGCTTGCCCAAACGCGCCGCTTCTGTCAGGTCGCGGGAGTATTTTTTCAGCGCCTGATATTGGTCCTCGGCGTGCGCACTCATGGCTTTTCGTCCGCCACGAATCTCCTGAATGGTGGCACTGAGTTTTGCAACCGTTATGCCTGACTTCTTCAGCATTTTTGCGACATTGCTTTCCGCGGCCTGCGCCATGGCAAGAATCAAAATCTCCACCGTAATAAATTCATCACCGTTTTTGGTGGCGGCTTCCTCTGCGGCGCCAAACAGGCGAGCGACCTGTGGGTCAAGATAGAGCTGCCCCGCACCGCTGCCTTCAACTGAGGGGATAGCTTTCAGAGACGCCTCAGCGTCCACTTGTAAGGCGTTTAAATCGCCGCCGGAGAGTTTCAGAAGTTCTTTTGCTGCTTCCACCTGCAATGCCGCCTTCAGCAAATGCTCCGGCAAAAAGCGCTGATGGTTGCGCATGACGGCTTCCGTCTGTGCCTGTTGAATCAATTGCTTGGCTTGCTCTGTATAGCGTTCGATCTGCATGGCTAACTGTGATCCTTTCTGCTAGGGCATTAGTAACCTTGTGCATAATAGTTAAGTCGTTATCATCGAATGTTCAATCGCCCTGCCCCTGCTTTTATCATAATCCTTTGCCTGTGCTTCGTTGCCAATCACTCCGTTGATGCCAAAACGCTTTCGATCGCATCACTCTCCTTGCCAAGATATGAGAAGGCTATCTATAGTATTCAATGGCTTGGGATTTCCATTGGGCGCGCAACGGTTCGTTGGCAGGAATCCAGCACCGCCTATCAGATGGTGTTTCAATTTAGAACGGCGGGAATTGTACAAATGTTTGATCAGTATGATCTCTCTGCGATTGTGGTCGGCCACGTGCGTCAGGAAGGTCAGAGCCGCCATTACACGCCCATTTATTACAGTTACCGTAAAAACAAAGTGCAGGATATGGTGGAAACCCGCATTCGTTATGATTCGGAGGGTCATATCTGGCAACGCTCTGTTGCCCCTCCGGATAATCCACTTTATCGCCACCCTGTCTCAACGGACGGACAAAATGACGCATTGGATCCCATCACTTCGCTGCTGGCCGTGTTGGGCGGAAAAACGAGCTTCACCATCTATGATGGTCGCCGTTTGATTGAGGCGATCATTACGCCAGCTCCGTTGCCTGCGGAGGAGACGGATACCTCGCGTAGAGCCATTATTCTGTCGCGTTCGCCATTGGAAGGCCATACCCTGAAGGAGCTGCGCGCCATGGAGCGTGATCGCCCTGTGATTGCGATTATGCGCCCCGATACCAGCCGTTTTCCTGAGGAAATGCAGGTTGAATCACGCATCGGCACCATCCGTGCCGAGCGCATATATGCGCCTTAAACACCTCAAAACAAACTTCACAATTTTGTCATACTTGTGGCGCATCAAGCTGATAAAATAGGTGCATGGCATTTAATCTGGCACAACTCACACGTATTGCGCGCCCTGAACCAGCGCTACCGGATGTATCGCAAGATGATCCGGAGATCACGCTGCGTAAAGAACAGCACCGCACCAATAGCCGTCGTGCGCATTTCTGGGGCAAAGTCAGTCAGTTAACATTCTGGGCGATGACAGCCACTTTAATCGGTAGTGGTGCCGTAGCCGGTATTTTGAGCATGGGCGGTGTGGGTGCCGCCGCTGCCGGAGCCGCCGCCGTCGCCAGTTACTCCAGCTTTTACATCTCGCTGGCGATTGGGGCGACCATGGGCGCTATCAGTTTGATTTCCAGCAATATCGAGAATAAGATTCGCGTTGATAACAGCCTGAATTTCGAAGAAATCCACGCAAAAAATGTCGGCCGCCATACCGGTGAAGAGGTGGCGCGTGCCATTCAGGATGTCGTCGCCTCTCGCCAACAGGAGCGCCGTACAGAGACAACACCCGCTATTCCTGTCAGCATGGCGCGCGATACGTCAGCACCGGTGACGCGCATCACTGCGAATGAGCGCAACGAGCAAGGCACAGTCGTTGCTCCATTACCAAACGGTATCACGCTACACTAGGCCCTTTGGGCACGCGCAGGACTATTCCTGATGATCATCATCCATGCGAGCCGCAGGAAGCACTGCTGCCAATGGCAAGCCCAATTCTTCGCTCACGCCTGACTCTTGAATTTGCCTATCAGGGGTGCGCGTCTCAGCGGAAGGTTGTGACTCATGATGGCCAGCCTGCGCATCACGCGGCTGACGCCATGCGCCACGGCCACGTTGGTTATGCTCGCCCGATGTGGGCGCAGAGCCGTCATGGGCATTATTCTGCTGTCCCTGATAGGGACGACGCGGCGGACGCGGAGGGCGAGGTGTCTGTGAATGCGTTTGTGATGCACCATGTGAATGCACGTCGTCACCGTCAGCACCGTTATGCGAGTGCCCGTCCATGCCGGATTCATCCCCGTGCATGTCGGCACCTTCTTCCCCGTTTGTGCCTGGCGCAGGGGCATACATCTCATTAATCGCGTTTAGAATACGCGAGTAATGCTCAGCATGTTGCAGCCAGTATTCCGATTGCACGCGATCGCCATTGATCTGCGCGTCACGCGCCTGATTAATGTATTTCTCTCGCATGTTCTGTGCATGTTTACGCTGACGCGGATGAATCATCTCCTCATCATCAAAACCACCACCGCGCATGGGGCGACGATTATTCTGATTATTACGGTTATTCCCCCGGTTCATATTATTATTGTTCCGGTTCATATTGTTATAGGGCATACGTTTACGCATGTGAGTAGTCCTTATGCAAACTAGC
>JAIEPI010000019.1 GCA_019749855.1 Rickettsiales bacterium
TGCTGATAATCTTTTTCGCCAAAGAAGCTGGCATCAGGGCGCACCGCATTCAGCAGCATGGACACCACGGTGGCCACACCATCAAAATGAATGGGCCGAGCTTTTCCGCAGAGCAGTTTTCCCAATTCTCCCACTGTCACACGCGTGATGGAATCGGTGGGGTAAATATCTTCAACATCCGGTAGCCAGACCAGATCCGCACGCACGTCGGCCAGCATTTCAAGGTCAGCATCCAGCGGGCGTGGATATAGACTGAAATCCTCATTCGGGCCAAACTGGGTGGGGTTAACAAAAATGCTCACCACAACGCGCTGATGATGCTTTTTTGCGGCATGTATGAGTGCCAGATGGCCCTTATGCAATGCACCCATCGTCGGCACAAAGGCAATATTATGTCCCTGAGAGCGCCATTCCGCGATCACCCCACGTAAATTCGGGATTTCTTTGATCGTTAATGGCAATGCTGCACTTGCGTGAGGGTTCATTCTTGATTACTCAGACGATGTGTCGAGTGTAGTAACAAATCCTATGATGGCTGACGACAAAAAAACGCCACTGGAGCGCTATAGCGATATGGTGGATCGCGGCGAATTGCAACCCGATGCGGCGCAAACACGCGTTGTGCATCAGTTAGATGCACTTTATCTGCGCCTCTCGCAGCCTGGCTTTCTTGAGAGGCGGCAGCGACGAATCTCAGAATTTTTGGCACGCTGGCTAAAAAGAAAAGCCGTGCAGCATAATAATGGCATCTATCTGTGGGGTGATGTTGGGCGTGGTAAGTCTATGCTGATGGATTTACTCTATATTTCATTGCCGTTTGCACAGAAACGACGGGTGCATTTCCACCGTTTCATGCTAGAAGTGCACAGTCGTATTCATGCCTTACGCGCCGAAAAGAAATGGGTGCGTGATCCATTATTGACCATCGCCAGCGAATTGGCAGCGCGTTATCGTGTTCTGTGTTTTGATGAATTTCAGGTGCATGACGTCGCTGATGCCATGATTCTCTCACGATTATTCACCGCATTGTTTCAAAATGGGATGATGATTGTGTTTACCTCCAATCGCCCACCCGATGATCTCTACTTGGGGGGGCTACAGCGTGAGCGCTTCCTGCCCTTTATCTCGTTGCTAAAGAATAAGACGCAAGTGATTGAATTAAATGCACGTGAAGACTATCGGCGCAGTCGCATGGCTGCCTTGTCACAGGTCTATATCAACCCACTGGGTGCTACCGCTGAGCGTTTCATCCGCAGTACGTTTGCCGCGTTGCAAAGTGGAGGGAAGGTGGCGGCGATAGATGTGGAAGTGCAGGGACATACCATCCATGTGCAGCAGGCGTGTCGTGACATTGCCCTGTTTAGTTTTGATGAATTATGCGCGCGCCCGCTTGCCGCACCGGACTATTTGGCGCTGGTCGCATTATTTCGCGTGTTTATCGTCACTAATATCCCGCAAATGGACCCTGAATTACGTAATGAAGCCAAGCGCTTTACCGCTTTTATTGATGTTTTATATGAGCATAAAAGCCTACTGATTTGCAGCGCTGAGGTGCCGCCGGAGGATTTATACGCTATGGGCGACGGTCATTTTGAATTTGAACGCACTGTTTCTAGGCTCATCGAGATGCAATCCAGCGATTATCTGGAGGCCACGGCGCAACAAGTCAAGAATGTCGCCTAGGGTGTGATTCGCTGAGCTTATACTTGCATCCTAAAAGTAGAAATGTATGATCGCGTTCCATTCCGCACTGCGGAGGGCGATTAGCTCAGTTGGTTAGAGCGCCACGTTGACATCGTGGAGGTCGGAAGTTCGAGTCTTCTATCGCCCACCAAAACCTGTCTTACGTCCGCAATATATAATCCTGAATCAACGCCTCGGCAGGCAACTGCATGTTTTCATGCAGATTTCGTACCATTTCCATCGTCAGTTTACGTTTGCGGTTGAGCACTTCAGAAACACGGCTTTTCGAGCCGAGTAGCGGCACAAGATCGTTGCGAACCATGCCCATGGCCTCCATTCGATGTTGGATCGCCGCAATGGGATCGGGAGCCTCAATCGTATAATGCTTAGCTTCGTAGGCTTCCACGAGCGTGACCAGAATATCCAGCTCATCTCCCTGCGGCGTATTGGCCTTGGCGTTCATGAGCGCCTCGATACGCTTCAGCGCCTTCGCATGATCATTATTCGTTTTAATCGGCTTGATATCCATTAATAACTCCTAGATAATTTGTGCATCAACCTTATCATACTGCCGATGCGTGCCGACAAATCGGACATAGACAATACGGTAAGGGTAATTGATCCAGACAATCAGGCGGTATTTGTTGCCCGCGATATTAAAGACAACGCGCCCTTCTTGCAGGATGCTTGCATTTCCATAGGCTTCTTTAACTTCACTCGGCGTTTTCCAATCCGCCTTTCTTGCCACGACAAACCATGATTTCAGCGCTTCTTCGCTATCCGGATAATCATGCCAGAAGTCCTTAAGCGTTTTAAGCGCGATAATCCGCATATCCCTAAACTCTATGATAGCATGTTCCCGTATTGGGAACAAGTGGAATTCCCATATGGGGAACTTATGGGCTTGTTATAAAAAATCAAGCGCATGTACTAAGCCAAAAGCCCAAAACTTGATTTGTCATGAAATTGTCATGCACAATCAGTAGATAATCCTCTAGATTGATTGAATAATTTTTAGATTCTGGTCCATTAAAATGAAGCCAAATGATAATCCAGAGCAAGCGGGCGCTCAAAAAGCCAACGAATCTGTCGAGGCTCAGCCACAAGGCTTAGTGCAGATTGGAGCCGTTGCTCTGGGTGAAAAACCAAGAAAGCCATCATTATTGTCGTTTAGCTTAAATGTAATTGGGTATGCCGCGACTTTTATTTCAGCATCATTTGTTCGACTATTTGTATCCGATCTTGCCAAAGAGAATGCTTCAGCTTACGAGGTAGCCGCTAGCGATACTTTTTTAAGCTCCATTAACAAGGGCCTAAGGAGTCAATTAGACAAAAACTTGTGGAAGAGCAACTTAGCCGCAGCAGCAACGGGGTTAGGCGGATATCTGCTAACAAATTATGCTGTAAAAAAACTGGAGCAACATACATTTAAAAAGCATCACGGTGAACCTTCACTGAGTCAGCTGGAAAATATAATCAAGGGTCAGGTGCGTAAAGAAATCAGAGGTAACTTTGATGAAGTTGAAGAAAAACCAAAAACAAACTGGCAGGAAAAAACCAAAAAAACTGAGGAACCGCAGCAAGGCCCAGCGCTGTAATGGCTTAATCCCAATCTCTTTCGCCCTGTCCTCAGAAACCCTCGCATTATTCTCCTTTCTCACACCCAATTCATCCAATTTTTCACCCCCTTTCTGAGTTCATATAGATCGCATAATGTATATTATGGAAAATAAGAATTATGAGACGATATGTTTGTGAGAGTATCGGGGGTACTAGTGTATCGGTGTAAGAGTATGGATGGATTCACATTTGGACTTAATGGCTACTGAATGACTGGGGTTTCAGCGCAAGAGCGTCGGCAAACGGACATCATTCAGAGGGCACAACTAAGTGGCAATCGGCAGATCATGTCGCGCGCCCCATTCCGCCCACGAGCCATCATACACAGCGATTTCTTTGCCAAAATTCACATACATGGCCCATGCCAGAATGCATGCGGTAATGCCTGAGCCGCAGCTGCTGATGATGGGCTGATCGAGAGCAATGTTCATGGCGTGTAATCGAACCATGATGGCTTCAGCACTCAGTAATTGATGCGTCTGTGAGTCAATCAAATCGCCATAGGGCAGATTCAGGCTGCCAGGAATATGGCCAGCGCGAACGCCAGCTCGTGGCTCAGGTTGGTGTCCTGCATAGCGCACCTCACTACGTGCGTCGATTAAGCACCCCTCCCCATGACTAAGCCATTGTACTATATGGGGTGTTTCTGCTATAGTTGTGCTTCGTAGGCATGTCCGGTAATCGACAGCAGAGTTCTTGTAACCAGCTGTATTTTCTTCAGTTATTGGCAGTCCTGCCCCTATCCATGCGGGCAATCCGCCATCCAGAACCGCGATTTTTTCATGCCCAAAGGCGCGAAACATCCACCACACGCGAGGAGCAGAAAAAATACCCTGCGTATCATATACTACAATGTATGAATCATTCGTTATGCCACGTGCCGTCGCATAAGCCGCGAAAGCTTCCGCCGCTGGCAGCATATGCGGATACGGACTGTTTGCGTCACTACATGCGTCAATGTCAAAGAAACGCGCGCCCGCAATGGATGCCTGAGCGAACTCCTTGGCAGCATTCCTGCCACTGCTCGGCAGATGCCATGAGCCATCCATTATTACCAGATGTGGATCATCCCGCCGCGCATAGAGCTCCTGAGCCGTGATGCGCGCCTGTGCATGCTGCCAGTTTATAGTCATTTAAAACCGCCGAAATTTGTCGCTGCCCTTCACCGTTATGTCATGATGCACGTGAAGGCCTGTCGTGCCGTCATCCCGTGTGAAGGCTTCGGTGATGCCGACAACCAGCGGTTTGATATCCACAGGAATCCGTCGAAAGGTGGCATCCTCAGTGTTACGAACATCACCGGAGAAAAACATCGTGGTGAAAAGATCTTTGGTGTCTGGATGCGTAATGCGGAAATGAATCTGCGGTGCGGATTTAGCATTCGCTGTGCCAGGGAATATCGTAAAAAAACTGTAGCGCCCTTCCCCGTCGGTAACGGTGGCACCCGTACCAGCAAACAATGGGTATGGGTTCGCAAAGGAGCCTTTATCAGGGTATATATATTTGCCCGCGCCATTGGCTTGCCACATTTCCACCCGCGCTTCTGATAAGGGCACGCAGCGCTCATCGAAAATTCGTCCACTGAGATAGACAAATTCGCCTGCCGCAATGATTGATTTGCCCTCAGGTTGCACCAGATTATTATACTGCGTGATGTTGGCCACTCCCGGGTACGTATTGCTGCGGTTGGGCGGCGTCAGCTGACAGGCGGTGGCATAGTCATCGCGTGATTGTGCCTCCGTTGCCATTGATGGCATTGGCAGCAGGAATAGCGACAGAATTATCAGAAAACGTAATATCATTTTATCCTCGTGCACCGACTTATCGCACGATAGCGTAAGTGTGCTCCGTTGCACAAGTGCTTCGCAATACTTGATGATACTTCGTAGCTGCAGAGATTAATTGCGAATCTGTCGCATCTGGCTTAGGTTGCCCCCATGCGTCCCTCTCGATTGATCTTCATTTGCCTACTCGCGCTTGTATTAGTCATGGCGGTGTCTCCTTTTTTTGCGCTGATTCGGGCATGGTTCCAACCGACGCTGCATAGCGGAGCCTTTCACGCAGAGCTACTTGTGGAGAATACGCTTGGCTCTTTGCAGCTTGTGTTCTCGGTGCTGGCATTAGCTTTGCCGATGGCACTGGCTGGAGCGTGGGCCGTGAGTCGCTATGATTTTCCATTGCGTAAAGTGGTTGATCTATCATTGACGCTACCGCTTGCCATTCCGGGCTATCTGCTCGCCATTATATATGGGCAGACGCTGAGTAGCAGTGGTCCACTGCAAGTGATTATACGAGAGTACTGGCAGTTATCGTTTGGCGAGTATTGGTTTCCAGCCTTCCGCAGTCCCTTCGGTGCGGCGTGTGTTCTGGCGTTCGCCCTTTACCCGTATTCGTATATCCTCTGCCGCGCCGCTTTTGCAGCGCAGTCCGAATCTATGACGCAAGCCGCACTCAGTCTGGGCTTGAGTATGCGATCAGCATTCTGGCGCGTGACCATGCCGCTGATTCGTCCGGCATTGGTGGCAGGCGCGGCGCTGATTGCGATGGAAACACTTGCCGATTTCGGTGTTGTGTCGCTCTACGGTCTGCCCACATTTACGACTGGAATTTACCGTAGCATGTTCGGCTTAGGCGATTCTGTATTAGCGATTCGCATGGCAGGGGTTCTCATGCTGGTGATCGGTGCGATGATCATCATTGAAAAAAAAAGCCGCGCCTCACAGCGTGTGAATAATAACGAGACACATAATCCGCTGCAACGGTGTCAGCTGACGGGAATAAAGGGGTGGCTGGTATGTGCTGCATGTTGGTTGCCCAGTCTCATTGGCTTTTATATACCCATCATGGTTTTGCTCGCGTGGTCGGCGCATTACCAACATTATTGGCTTGATCCGCTCACTTGGAGCGCGGCGCGGCACAGTATCGTGATTGCGACGTGTGTTGCTGCAATGGTGAGTGTGTGCGCTCTGGTGCTGACGTATCATACGCGCCAATCCTCATCATTTTTAGTCACTTCAGCGTTACGGCTTGCATCCTTAGGCTATGCGTTGCCTGGTACGGTCATCGCCGTATGTATTATGCTACCGCTCATTGCGTTTGACCGACAGCTCAGTGGTTTGGTGTCAGATATAACCGGAGAATTTCAGGGTTTAGTCATTACGGGCAGCATCTTTGCCATTGTATTTGCCTGTAGCCTGCGATTTTTTTCGCTGGGTCTGCATAGCATTGATGCAGGCATGCAGGCTATCACACCAACGCTGGATCAGGTGGCCCAAAGCCTAGGTGCCACATCATTTGATGTGATGTGGCGGGTTCATGTTCCCATGTTGCGCTCGTCTTTTTTTATCAGCGCACTGATTGTCTTTGTGGATACGGCGAAAGAGTTGCCTGCCACTTACGTGCTGCGACCGTTTAATTACGATACGCTGGCCATCAGGGCGTTTGCCATGGCATCGGATGAAAAATACTATGAGGCGGCACCCTCAGCACTTTTGCTTATAGCTTTGGGTGTGGTGGCGATGATGATACTCGGACGCTACACGTCAAAACACTTCGCGTCCTGAGTTGCACATGGCTTATGAGCTAGTGAATCTCGCCCCAGTGCTCACCGATCCCGACATCAGCCACCAACGGAATAGAGAGCTCCGCCGCCTGTTCCATAGTCCGTTTGATGATGGGGCATAAGGTCGCCTCTTCTTCCTGTGCAATCTCAAACACCAATTCATCATGCACCTGAAGCAGCATACGTGAGTGAACCTGCTGCGCCTGCATCTGACGATCAATGGCTATCATCGCCCGCTTAATGATATCCGCCGCCGTGCCTTGCAGCGGTGCATTAATCGCCGCGCGTTCAGAGAATTGGCGTATTGAGCCATTTTTATCGTGAATGCCTTTGATGTAGCAACGACGCCCAAACAAGGTGCGCACATAGCCGTGCTCACGCGCTTCCATTTTGGCGCGCTCCATATATTCACGAATGCCCGGATATTGCTCAAAATAGATGGCAATATAGCGCGCCGCTTCTTCACGCGTGATGCCCAAACGCACGGATAGCCCATGCGCCGAGATACCATAAATAATGCCGAAGTTGATCGTCTTTGCACGCCGCCGCAGATCGCTGCTCACCTCATTCACAGGAACACCAAACATTTGAGCTGCGGTAGCCGCATGAATATCGCGCCCCTCACGAAACGCTTGCTTGAGGGGGGCAATGTCAGCGATGTGCGCTAACAGGCGAAGCTCGATTTGTGAGTAATCCGCGGAGAGCAGTTTAAAACCTTCCTCGGCCACAAAGGCGTCACGTATGCGCTTGCCTTGTGTGGTGCGTATGGGGATATTCTGCAAATTCGGATTGGATGAGCTTAAGCGCCCCGTAGACGTCACGGCGAGCGAAAAATTCGTGTGCACGCGTCCAGTGCGCGGGTTGATTTGCTCCACCAATGCTTCGGTGTAGGTGCTGCGTAATTTAGTTAGCTGGCGCCACTCAAGAATCTTCGCTGGAAACACATGCCCCTGATCCACCAGATCTTCGAGTATTTGTGCGCCGGTGGCATAAGCGCCAGATTTTTTTGATTGCTTGCCGCCTGCCAGCTTCATTTCATCGAAAAGCACTTCCCCTAATTGCTTAGGTGAGCCGATAGTAAAACTTCTACCCGCCATCTGAAAAATATCGGCTTCAAGAATGCTGATATCGCGACTAAACTCGCTGGATAGATTTTTAAGCACTGAAACATCCACTTTAATACCATGCGCTTCCATGCGTGTGATGACGGGAACCAGTGGCCGCTCCATGTCCTCATAGACACTCACGAGTCGTTCAGAGATAAGTCGTGGTTTGAGAATCTCATGCAGCCTCAATGTAATGTCTGCATCCTCGGCGGCGTAACGGCAGGCATCGTCAAGCCCCACCAGATTGAAGCTCACGCGTTTTTTGCCGGTGCCAGTCACTTCGTCAAACGTCACTGGCTGAATGCCCAGATGCAAGCGCGAAAGCTCATCCATGCCCTGCGTGTGCAGACCCGCAGACAAGCAGTAGGATAACAACATCGTATCATCAATCGGCGAAATGCGAATGTTATGCTGCGCCATGATGAGCGCATCATATTTTATATTTTGCCCAATTTTTATTACGCTTTCATCCATCAGCAATGGCGCGATGAGACGCAGCGCTTCAGCGACCTCCATTTGCCCTGCCACACGTGCGACAGGCGGCGCAAATAAATCATTCTGATGCCCTGATTCCTGCGCCGATTGATGGTTGAGTGGCACGTAACATGCGTGCCCTGCCTCAACACAGAGTGAAAAACCAACAAGATTGGCGCGTGTAGCGTCGAGTGAATCTGTTTCCGTATCAAATGCAACGCGCCCATGCTTTTTTGCCAGCGCGATCCATGCCGTCAACGCCTGAGCATCACGCACTAACTCGTAGCGTGTCGGCGGCGATGCTTTGGGCGGTGTGGTGGCAAGCGTTGAAGAATCAGCTTGCGCTGCATGTGTGAGCGATGGTTGTCCCGCAGACATTTGCGCGACCGCATCCTTTAGTCCGAATCGCTTATTAAAGCGCGTCACCAGTGAAGTGAAATTCTGCTCCTGCAGAAACCGAACAAAGGTTTCCTGATGCATATCACGGCGCAATAATGTATCGAGCGCTGGCAAATTGGGACATTGCGTATCCAACGTGACGAGCTGCTTTGATAATCGCGCCTGATCTGCAAATTTTAGCAAGCTCTCGCGACGTTTGGGTTGCGGGATTTCTGATGCTCGCTCAAGTAAGACGTCCAGAGAACCAAACTGTTGAATTAATTCCGCCGCCGTTTTGGGGCCGATGCCTGGCACACCTGGCACATGATCACTCGCGTCACCAATCAGTGATTGCACATCAATGACTTTATCCGGCGTGACGCCAAATTTTTCCATCACCTCAGCAGCGCCTAACGCTTTGCCCTTCATGGCGTCATACATGTGGATGCCAGGCTGGATCAGCTGCATTAAGTCTTTATCGGAGGACACAATGATGACTTCCATACCCACCGCATGCGCCTGACGCGCATAGGTGGCGATCACATCATCCGCCTCATAACCTGACAATTCAACCACACTGAGATTCATGGCTTCTGTTGCTTGACGCACTAAAGCAAATTGCGGAATTAAATCTTCCGGCGCAGGTGGTCGATTCGCTTTGTATTCAGGATAAATATCATGCCGGAAATTACGGCGCTCGGCGTCAAAGATGGCCGCTATGTGCGATGCATGTGTTTCCTCCAGTAATTTGGTCATGATATTCACATAACCAAAGACCGCGCCCACTGGTGTGCCATCTCCACGTGTGAGTGGTGGCAGCTTATGATACGCCCGAAAAATAAATCCCGAGGCATCAATCAGCACCAAACGTTGCGATTCTACTTGATTGTTGATGGACATACGCGGTTTATAAGCCATCCTGCATTGGTTGCAACTCATTATGGAGATTAGATATGCTTACCGGCCCTGAGAGAAAGACATGCTCTGGTTTGCCAGCTCGCCATCTGGTGATTTTTGTGCACGGCTATGGTGCAAACGGAGATGATCTGATTGCACTCGCCGATGAGTGGAGTGAGTACCTGCCAGACACACATTTTGTTGCACCGAATGCCCCCACCCCATTGGAAAACAGCTTTGGTGGTTTTCAGTGGTTTCCGATACGCGAAATTAGTGAGGCCGCCATGATGGATGGTGTGCAGTCTGTCACCCCCGCCTTTCAAGCGTTCATTGACGATCAACTGCTCAAGCATCATTTAACCATTGATCGCGTGGCGGTGGTTGGCTTCTCGCAAGGCACCATGCTCGCGCTTTATGCGATGCTGCGACGTGACAAACCCTGCGCAGCCATTATTGGCTATTCAGGCTTGCTGATGGGCAGTGCCAGCCTCGAGCAGGATGCGCGCTCAAAACCTCCGGTGTGCCTGATTCATGGCACATCGGATACAGTGGTGCCGTTTTCATTTATGGCCGATGCTGAATCCGCCCTGAGAGATGCAGGCATAGAGGTTGAGGCGCATGCACGTGGCGGATTAGGACACGGCATTGATGCGGAAGGCTTGCAGCTTGCGAAAGAATTTTTACGTGCCAACTTAAAATGAAGCCAAATAAAAAGACGCTGGAATAACAGTGTTTGTGTTTTTGTCAATGCGAGCTAAGCGAAGCAATCTATAGGACGCGATGTATTGCCGCGTCACTGCGCTCCTCGCAATGACGAGTTACTCTTACGCATCCCGACTACTCGACACCCTCACCCCAACCCTCCCCCTTCTCCTTGTCATCCCAGCGAAAGCTGGGAGGTAGATTCACATTTGAAGTGCAACGGTTGTTGTTGTGACCATAGTTCGTGT
>JAIEPI010000180.1 GCA_019749855.1 Rickettsiales bacterium
CATCAACATCGCTTTTTGCTCCCCCGTGGAGCAGAATTCCGCCTCACGCTGATGCGTCTGATGCCACACCAGAAGGCTGCTTCGGTGTGCGCCGGTACGAGTGCGGCCAGTTTGCATATCCTGCGGTCGCTGCGCCGCTAACTG
This sequence comes from Rickettsiales bacterium, assembly GCA_019749855.1. Lineage (GTDB taxonomy): Bacteria > Pseudomonadota > Alphaproteobacteria > Rickettsiales > UBA998 > UBA998. The sequence goes on from JAIEPI010000180.1 coordinate 145, forward strand.
CGCCAGCAGCTCGTGCTCGATCTCCAAGGCGCGCCCACCCTCCAGCAGGCGCGATTCCGCATCGCCAGATAACTCTAATAATGGCCGCGTGAACGCCTCGGGTGAATCACGAATCACGTGATTGAGGCGCTCCAGCACCTCCAGACGTGCCACGGCAATCGCCACGGATTGTGCGGCGATTTTCTCCTCCAGCACGCGCAGCCACGCCGCATCCGCATAGCGCGACATCAACAGACGATTACGCTCGCGCACTGCATGCTCAAAACTATGAACCCGCGTCGCATGGGTGGGATCAAAACTATACACCAGCCGGTCAAGAAATTTGCGCCGCTCAGACTTTGCGTCATTGAACAGTTGATCCATATCCGGTGTCAGCCACAGCGCGCTGAAATAATGTACCATTTCCGATTGTGTGCGCAATACTTCGCCCTGCAACTTCACCACCCGCTTATCCGCACTCCCGGGGACCGCCTCAAAGGCCGTGCCAAGCAGGATGGAACTGCCGTGATACGCCACCTCCGCTGACACCACCCAGCCGCGCGCCATAGGCACCGCCGCTTGCTGAACCATTCCCGCAAAACGTGCTTTTCTGAGGCCGCGCCCTGGCGTTAAAAGTGAGACGGCTTCGAGAAGGTTGGTTTTACCCGCACCGTTCGGCCCCATCAGCACCACCGGACGCGATGGCTCCACGGCGAGACGCAGCGCGTCATAGTTGCGAAAACATTGCAACTGAAGCGTCAGAATCGATTGGGTGTTTACAGCAGGACTTTGTGCCGGGGAGCTCTGAGATAAGGAGTCAGATTCGCATCGCAGGTAGTCATCTTCAATGCTCTGACTTGCTGCGTCCGTCACGCCAGCATCACTCACACGCGCATCGGCATGATCACGTAGAGCGCACCGACATCCACCGGATCACGCACCAAGGCCGGAGAGGCAGAATCAGAGAAGATATACTGCGCGGTATCACCCTCGATCTGGCTCATCATATCGAGCAGGTAGCGCGCATTGAAACCCACTTCCAGCGGGTCAGAACTATACGTGACGTCCAGCTCCTCCTGCGCGGTGCCATGCTCTGTGCTGCTGGCAGAAAACGTCAGCTTGCCTGTTGCCACCGCCAGTTTGATGCCGCGTGCTTTATCAGCGGAAATCACCGAAACACGATCCACCGCGCGTGAAAAAGCGCCAGTACTGACTTCCAGAATTTTGTCATTTCCTGAGGGAATCACACGGTCATAGTCTGGGAACGTTCCATCAATCAGCTTTGATACCAGCGTGGCGCGTCCACAGACAAAACGGATTTTGGTGTCAGAGAGCGAAATTTTCACTTCCTCTGAGCCTTCCTCAATCAGCTTGAACAATTCACCGATGGTCTTACGCGGAATGATGATGCCAGGCATGCCCGCCGCGCCGGAAGGCAACGCCACTTCCAAACGCGCCAGACGGTGACCGTCCGTCGCCACCGCACGAAGCACGCTAGTGCCGTTGCTCTCCGCTGCATGTAAATAGACGCCATTCAGATAATAACGTGTTTCCTCGGTGGACATGGCAAAACGCGTTTTTTCGACTAGCGCGCGGCATTCTGAGCCAGTGAGCACAAAACTATGCGCCAGATCGCCTTCCGCCATTGCTGGGAAATCATCAACGGGCAGCGTGGAGAGAGAAAAGCGCGAATGCCCCGCCTTGATAATGACTTTGTGGTCATCGGCTTTTTCTTCCAGCGTAATCTCAGCACCCTCGGGCAGCTTACGCACAATCTCATAAAACGTATGTGCCGGCAGCGTCGTGGCACCAGACTGCAGCACATTGGCGGCAATGGATTCAACCAGCGCCACATCCATGTCCGTTGCTGTTAATTCCAGCGAGCCGTTAGAGGCCTCCAGCCGTATATTGCTGAGAATGGGGATGGTTCCACGCTTCTCAACAACGGATTGCACATGGCCGAGCGCCTTCAGCAGCACGGCACGCTCGATTGCGACCTTCATATGAGTTACTACCACTTGTTTGACTGCTAATGCTTCCATGGGGTGAATATAGCAGCCAAGACACAGGGCGCAAGACTCAAGTTACTTCGAAAAGAGCGATTCTTATGGCGCGCCTTTACACGGATGAAAGCGCAGCTGTCGAGGCCGATGTCTCTACCACCTTCTTGGTTGAGGCATCGTTAGCAGCATCGGATATCAGAGTTCCAGGAACGGGTGCGTCGGGTTTGGTGACGGATTGGCTGCTCTTGTGATGCAGAGTAGCCTCAGAATCTTTTTTGCTAGCCAGCTCAGTCTCCAATTTATCGAGGTATTTTTTATACTTATCCAGTGTCTCTAAGGGCACATTGAATCTCGCATCGTTCTGCACTGCCGACGCAACAGAGAGCCCCCCCAACAAGGCACCGATACCAGCACCAACACCCGCACTAAGCCCAACTCTAAAGTCTGCAATTTTACCTACCCAGCCCCCCAGAGCGGAGAGTGCAGCGATGGAGAGCGGAACCCGCCAAATGGCATATGATGCAGCGTCCTTTGGGGGGCGTGAATTTTTCTTCGCAAAATTATGATAGGCTTCCGGCAGAACCCCATAGCGTTCCTTAATGTATGCGGCTTGCTGCGTCAGAGAATTCTGTGTGTGCTGGATATGTTGCAATCCTTGAAGTACTTGTATCTCAGCAACGGATTCAATCGACATGACCTGCCCCCCCTAAAACTTAGGTAGACAAGATTATCATATTGATCTGATTCGTATGTGAAGATTTAATGAAAGTTATACCTTGAGAGGATTGAAAGAAGAGGGGAAAATTTACGCCTACAGCATCCTCATCAGTCGCACGAGACTATCCGCCAGATCACTATCCTACTGTGAAAGCTCCGTGACACGCTCCACCGCGTGAATGACGGTGGCGTAATCCTTGCCGCCAAATTTGCGGCCAATGTTAGGCAAAAAAATTCACTGAATTGTCACATTCTTTTTCCAGAGCCTTATCTATACTAAATGTGACTCATTAAGGAGATAACATGGCTGATATTCTTGATCTAGTAAACGCGGTTCGTATCGGCAATCTCGAGGATGCGCGTGCGGCAGGTAGTAAGCGTGTGGACCTCAGGGAGCGCGTGGAATCAATGCGCGAGCAATATGGGGTGAATATCCCGAATTTGTACCAGTTCAATCAGGAAAACCCGCCCCGCCAACCGGACGGACTTTTTAAGCGAGTGATCAAAAACGCCTTCTGGGGCGTTGTTATCGGTGGTTTAGTAGGTGCTGCCGTTTTGGGCGCGACAGCGTTACTAACGAGTGGCGCGATGACCTTGAGCATTCTGGGCACTACCGGCCTCTCGGCGATTGGAGTAGCCGCTGCAGCAGGTGCCGCCGTGTTCAGCTTCGCCTCCATTTTTGAGGATCAGCGCCCCGCCATTGAGCAGGAGCAGACCATAAAATATGAGAATTACCTGAACAATTTGGAAAGTGAATTACGCATTTCCGCCCCTGCCCGTCAGCAAACCCAGCAGCCAGGCGCCGCTGATGCATCCGCATCAAGGCACTTTCAGGACATGGTAACCGCGTCTCGTAATCCCGCTGAGCAACAACGCGGATAGAGCCTGAGCCAGTTAGCTCTGTAATATCTTCATCAGTCGGGCGAGACTATCCGCCAGATCACTGTCCTGCTGTGAAAGCTCCGTGACACGCTTCACCGCGTGCATGACGGTGGTGTGATCCTTGCCGCCAAATTTGCGGCCAATTTCCGGCAGGCTTTTGGTGGTGAGCTGCTTGGCAAGAAACATGGCCACCTGACGTGGGCGCGCTACGGCCACCGAACGACGCGCCGAATGCATGTCAGCGACTTTAATGTGGTAATACTCCGCCACTTTTTTCTGTATTTCCTCGACCGTGACCCGCCGATCATTGGAGCGTAGCAAATCAGCCAGCACTTCCTGCGTGGTCTCCAGCGTCACGGGTCGGCCAACCAGTGTGGCGTGCGCCACCACGCGATTCAATGCGCCTTCCAGCTCACGGATGTTGGACGTGATACGCTGCGCCAGAAACTCCAGAACATTGTGCTGCACCTGACAATCACGGATTTTTTCGGCTTTGGTCTCCAGAATGCCGAGGCGAAGCTCATAATTCGTGTTGTGAATATCGGCCACCAGCCCCCAACCAAGACGGGACTTAATACGCTCTTCCAGCCCATCAAGATCAGACGGCGAACGATCGCCCGAGATGATGAGCTGCTTGTTTTGATCAATCAGCGCATTAAACGTGTGGAAGAATTCTTCCTGCGTTGAATCTTTGCCACCAATGAACTGAACGTCATCAATCATCAAAACATCCACTGAGCGGAACTGCTCTTTGAAGGCAATGGTGTCATTGAAACGCAGCGCACGAATGAACTGGTACATGAATTTTTCAGCGGAGAGATACACGACCTTACGCTGTGGATTGGTCTGACGAATATGCCATGCAATCGCATGCATCAGATGCGTTTTTCCCAGACCAACGCCGCCATAGAAAAACAGCGGATTGCACCCGGGAACCACCGTCGGCGCTTCTGCGACACGGCGCGACGCGGCGTAAGCCAGCTCATTGGGCTTCCCCACCACGAAATTGTCAAAGGTGAATCGTGGGTCCAGCGAGGCACCAATCGTGAGCATCGCCTCCGAAGATTCCGTGGTGTATTTCACAAGGTAAGGCGATGCATTGCGAGGCTCATGATCGCTAGCAGAAACCGCAGCCGACGTCTCCGAGAGCGGCTCAGCGGTCGAGCGTACAATGATTTCCACGCTAAGCACCTTGGGTTGATGCTCTACAAGGCAGCTGCGAACCGAGTCAAGGTAATGAGTCGTGATCCATTCACGCATGAAACGCGTTGGCACACTCAACAGCACGCGACCATGAATAAAATCCTCAAAGCGCAAATGTTGCAGCCAGTTTTTAAATGCGGCCTCACCATGCAGGCCCAATAATCGTGGGGTAAGGGATTGCCAATCCGCACTCGACATTTGTGCCGAAGCGTCACTGGCAAGCATGCCGGTTCTCATGCCTGTCGCCATGGCAGCGCCTCCGCCTTCCAGCCATTAAGCTTGCCGCGCTGGCCATCCTCGTTGGCGTCACCTTCAAAGCCACCACTCACGTTGAAACAGAAGGTGTAGCCCTCCTTCGCCATGGCATTCGCAGCGTCTGATGAACGCCCACCCGTCTTGCACAGGAAAAATACAGGTGCCTCAGGATGAGGAAGTTGTGCTTTCAAAGCTGACAAAAACTGAGGATTGGATGAAAAGTCAGGATAGAGCCGCCATGACAATAGCAGTGGCTTCTTCGCCGCAGCGGTCAAATCGGCGACACCAGAGAATGCCCATTCCGCATCAGTGCGCACATCAACCAGCACTGCATTTTTGTCAAACAAGAGAATTTCATAGGCTTCACGCGGACTCACCTCACCCGCATAGGACACGCCCAGGGGTGATCGCTGTTTTGCAAGGCTGGCGAGTTCCGCAACGGCGCTCATGCGATCAATACCTCTAACTAAATTTAACCAAGCATTAGACAAAGCTTACCCATGCGTCGAAAAAGCAGACGCCCCGGAGTCAGGAGAGATAGGATAATGAAGTTAAGCGAGCGCCTTAATACGATGACTGAGGCGACTTACCTTTCGGGATGCCGTTTCTTTTTTCAAAACACCCTTGCTGACACCACGCATGATTTCAGGCTCTGCCATTTTGAATGCCGCCGTGGCTTCCTGCTGATTACCAGCCGTAATGGCCAGTTCAACATTTTTAATAAATGTACGAATCCGGCTACGACGGGCACCGTTCACTTCGGTACGACGTTCGGTCTGACGAATACGTTTTTGTGCTGACTTATGGTGCGCCATGTTTCACATCACTCTGATTAAATCGTTTTTGTTGTAAGCTGTGTGCTGAAGTGAATTTATCTAACCGAAGTTCAAATCACTGCGTGAATAAGAAACATCACATAGCGAAGTAAAATTGAGATTAAACAATTCAGGGCAGCGTCTTGCCGTGAGCTGGTGAAACTACTCACTGTTGCCCAAGGAGTCAAGCCCTTTTGCCAGTTTTTCTTGAATGACCTATCTTTATATTTAATAAGTCTTTTTTCAACTTTTTGTCTGTGGATAACTAGGAAAACAAACGGTTTTTTTATGTAAATTAATCGTGTTTTAATCGTTGACATGATGGGCAGAAAAAACTAGAGCGCCCGCCCTGAACTATTTTTTCAATCGCTGATCCACAGATTTCGCAGGGTTTGCCTGCCTTTCCATAAACCGAAAAATGGTGCTGAAAGTAGCCAGACATCCCGTCAACGCTGGTGTAGTCCTTCAAAGTGGAGCCACCTGAAGCAATGGCCTCCTGCAAAACCGATCGTATGTTTTTCACTAACGACGCCGCCTGCAGGATACAATTTTTGGCTGGCGTTGACGGATGCAGGCCACAGCGAAATAACGCTTCACTGGCATAGATATTTCCGACTCCCACCACCACAGACGCATCCATGAGCGCCGGCTTGATGGGCCCAGAGCGACGCGAGAGCGCGGTTGCCAGATATTTTGCATGAAAACCCGCCTCTAGTGGCTCCGGCCCCAACACTGAGAGTAACGGGTGCGCATCAAGACCAGCGGCAGGAATCAGTAGCATCAGCCCAAAGCGTCGTGGATCATGGTAAATCATTTCATGACCATCATTCAGGGTGAATTTAACATGCTCATGTTTTTGCGGTGCAGCATTTGACAGCGGGCGCACGGTAAATGAGCCGCTCATGCCCAAATGCGCCAGAATGACATCCGGCCCATCCATGTGCATCAGTAGATATTTGCTGCGCCGCACAATCGAGGTAAAAGTTCTTCCTTGCACGCACTGCGCCATATTCGGCGTGAAAGGCACGCGCAAATCAGGGCGAAACAGCTCCAACTGCGAAATACGCTTTGACACAAGCGCCGTTTGCAATCCACGGCAGACGGTTTCTACTTCCGGTAATTCTGGCATGACAGCCCTCCTGTATTAGTTTTTATCACGCTGCAGGATAGACGCAGCGAAAAAAACAGATTACATGACAATTCTATTCCCTCTAATGCCTTAATTGAGCCTGTGCATGAGTGCTGCTAACGTTGATTTTGGATTTACGCCAGTGCGTGAGGATGAAAAACAGGCGCGCGTCAACGACGTGTTCGCCAGTGTTGCCTCACGTTATGACGTAATGAATGATCTGATGAGCGCTGGCCTGCATCATGTGTGGAAGGATCGGCTCATTGATCAATTGCGCCCACACAAGAACATGCATCTGCTGGATCTGGCAGGCGGCACGGGTGATGTGGGTTTTCGCTTCCTTAAACGCGGTGGCGGCCCCCTCACCCTTAGCGACATCAATCCCGCCATGCTCGCGGAGGGCAAACGCAGGGCGATGGATCAGAATCTGTATGATCGCATCCACTGGCAAGAAGCCAATGCCGAAGCCCTTCCGTTTGAGACCCAATGCTTTGATGCAGTGACCATGGCGTTTGGTATTCGTAACGTGACGCATATTGATCGTGTGTTGAGTGAATCGTTGCGCGTGTTAAAATCGGGTGGACATTTTCTGTGTCTTGAGTTTTCGCACCCCACGCTTCCATTGTTGCAAAAGCTCTATGACGCTTACTCATTCCGTGTCATTCCCGAAATGGGCCGCCTTGTCACCGGCGACGTGGCGTCTTATCAGTATCTCGTGGAGTCGATTCGCCGTTTCCCCACCGCCACACGTTTTGAGGCAATGCTGAAGGAAGCGGGATTCACCCACACGCGCCACCAATTGCTCACCGGTGGTGTGGTGGCCATTCATTCGGGATGGAAGATATGAACGCGTTGTGTAGCAATATGAACGCGTTGTGTAGCAAGTGGCGAGTGGTTGGACGTCTGTCATTCCAGCGCAGGCTGGAATCCATTTTCACTACACGCTGGATCCCAGACTTCGCGGTAATGACAATTCTCTTCATCACTCACCCCTCCCCACTCCCCACTCATCACTTACGACTCGCGCCCCCCCATGCCTAAGGATCTAAAAAACAGCCTCGCCATCTTAAGAATCGGCTATGTCTTTGCCAAGCATGACGCCTTGTTTGTGTTTGACCATATCCGTGCTTTTCCAGCAGCCACATGGATCTCACGACGATTATTTCGTCAGGCGCAAGACCTGCCGGCTGGTAAACGTCTGGCGGCTGCATTTCGCGAATTGGGTCCCACTTTTATTAAACTGGGCCAGACATTGTCCACACGCTCCGATTTGATTGGTGACGATATTGCGCGTGATTTAGCTGAATTGCAGGATCGCGTCCCACCCTTTGATTCCGCGCTCGCTAAGCAACGTGTTGAGGAGTCGCTGGGCGCGCCCATCAGCGCGCTCTACTCCCAGTTTGATGAACATCCGATTGCCGCTGCCTCCATCGCGCAGGTCCATTTTGCCACCACGACGGAAGGCCGAGCCGTCGCTGTCAAAATTTTGCGCCCGGGCATTGCCGAGGCCTTTGCCCGTGACCTTGAACTGTTCCAGTGGATTGCGGATACGATCGAGCGCCGCATACCCAATTTACGCCGCTTGCGGCCGCGTGAAATGGTGGAGACAGTCCGCAACTCCGTCTATTTTGAGCTGGATTTGCGCTATGAGGCGGCCTCCGCTGTCGAATTGAAGCAAAATATGGCCAGTGAACCTCGATTCTATGTGCCGGAAATTGACTGGAACCGTACCTCTGACAGCGTACTAACGCTGGAGCGCATTGATGGTATTCCCATCAACGATATAACTGCGCTGAAAGCGGCAGGGCATAACCTCAACATTATACTCGAAGTCTGCGCCGCCGCCTTTTTTAATCAGGTATTCCGTGACGGTTTTTTCCACGCTGATATGCATCCGGGCAACGTCTTTATCATGGCTGATGGACGTGTGGCTGCGATTGATTTCGGCATCATGGGTCGCCTTGACTGGCCGAACCGTGTGTTCCTCGCTCGTGTGCTGCAGGGCTTCATGGTGGAAGATTATGCAATGGTGGCGCGGGTGCATTTTGAGCATGGTATTGTGCCGCGTAACAAGTCCATGGAACAATTCGCGCTCGCCTGCCGCGCCATTGCCAAACCGATTCTGGGCAAACCGCTCAATGAAATTTCCATCGCTAAACTATTGGGCCAGCTTTTCAAAGTCTCGCAGGATTTTGAAATGCGCCTGCAACCGCAATTCCTACTGCTGCAAAAAAGCATGATGGTGACGGAAGGCGTGGGGCGCGCCCTTAATCCTGACATCAACACATGGAAAATGACCGAGCCATTGATCGCAAGCTGGTATCGCAAAAATCTTGGGGTGCAGGCGTCAGCGCGCTATCATATTCGTGAGGCACTGGACCAGCTGCACCGTCTGCCACGTCTGATCGAAACCGCCGGACGTGTTTTATCCCGCATGGAGGAAGAGCCCGATGGGCTTTATCAGCAAACGCTTGCGCCGCTGCCTGATCGCGCCATCAGCACATCATCCCTGCCGAGATTATTTGTATTGCTCGTCGTCACCATCGCCATGCTGCTCGTGGCGTGGCATCTGAGTGATCGCATCGGCGCCCTGCCTCTCGTATGAGCAGCACCCGCATACTCCTCGGTGTCATCACTGGCGCACATGGTATTCAGGGCGCGGTGAAAATCAAAAGCTTTACCGAAGAATCGCAGGCGATTGCCGCCTATGGCCCCTTGCAGGATAAATCCGGCAAAAGAGCCTTCTCCATTACCATCCTTGGCGAGGCCAAAGGCCAAATCATCGCAAGGCTTGAGGGCGTGCGTGACCGTAATCAGGCCGAGTCCTTGCGCGGAGTCGAGCTATATGTGCAGCGCAACGTTCTGCCAGAGCTGGATGATAATGCGTTTCTGATCGAGGATCTAATTGGCATGGCGGCATATGCTGAGGATGGCTCGTTATGCGGCCAGATCAGCGCGTTTCATAATTATGGCGCTGGTGATATTCTTGAGATTACCTTTGACGATGGAAAGAGTGAAATGTTCAGCTTCACCGACGCTAATTTCCCGCAGATTGATGTGGGCGCTAGGCGCGTGACGTTCTGCCCGCCGGAGATTCTCACCACTGGCAAAACCACAGAGGCACGCGCATCCACGCGCGAGGAATAACCGGATGACTGCACTACGCGCTATTGTTCTTACCCTGTTTCCAGAGATGTTTCCGGGCCCATTGGCGCATTCATTGGCAGGTAAAGCCCTGAGCGAGGGCTTATGGACGCTGCAGACATTAAATATCCGCGATTTCGCTGAAGGGAAACACGCCAATGTCGATGATACACCTTACGGCGGTGGCGCTGGCATGGTGTTGCGCGCCGATGTCGTCGGTCGCGCCATTGATGCCGCTCGCGAGCTTCTGCCCGATGCAACACTCATTCATTTCACACCACGCGGCACGCCGCTGACACAGGCGCTGGTGCGGGGGTTGGTTTCTTTGACGTCAGAGCCGCTTTCCCGTGCTCCCCCCCCCCCCCCCCCACCCCCCCCCACGGGGGGGGGGGTTTGGGGGGGGACAAAAATGGGGCCCGCAATAAAGAAAAAAAAAAAAGAAACCCAA
>JAIEPI010000124.1 GCA_019749855.1 Rickettsiales bacterium
GAATAAAGGATTTATAGCTCGCCAGATACGTCGCTTTTTGAGCGTCGCTTGCTGTGCGCCAATGCTTGCCAAGGACGAACTTACCAACCCACTCGATGGCGATATGTCCTTCAAAAATATTCTTTAATTCCGAATCTTTTTGTGCAAGGGAGGTTTGTTTTTCCTCCAGCACATCTACGACACGTTGAGCGAGCTCTTCAATGAAGAGGGTAGCCCCCTTCTGATCACCAGCCAATACTTCATTGCTGGCAAAAAAAAGGCAAGCAAGTAGGACAAAAGAAAAGAAAGAGCGGATATATGACATCATTATTCGTCCGTTGCCGTGTCAGCGTTTGGATGGTCATCATGGCTGCCCTTCAGGTTAATGGGGCCAGTTGTCATGCCGCCGCCACTGATGCGCCCGGCACGGTTTTCAACCAATGCTGCCCGACGCTGCAGATAAGCGCTGCGTATGGTCGCATACGGATCAATTGAGTTTTTATAGATCTCGTCAGTGACAGGCAGAACGCTGGCCCGCGCATCAACCGCGCTGGTAATAGTGCGCGCTGTGACAAATGTATCATCCACATAGTTGAACGGATCGCTGACCCAATCAACGGCCGTGCCGCCAATACCACGCACGGAGCCAGGGCCGAGAATCGGCAATACTACGTACGCTCCGGTACCCACTCCATAATAGCCAAGAGTCTGGTCAAAATCCTCGTCACGAACGGTGAGTTGCGCTTGCTCGGTCACATCAAAGATGCCACCGATACCAACGGTGGAATTCAATGCAAATGACCAAAATGAAGAAAAGGCGTTTTGTGCATCAAGCTGCAACACAGAATTTAGAAACACCACCGGCATGCGCAGGTTATTCAAGACATTGCTGACGCGTTGACGGCCATATTGGGGAACAGCATACACATAGCCACGCGCCACCGGACGCAACAAGACAGTATCCACACCCTCATTGAAGGAGAACATGGCTCGGTTAAATGATTCCAGAGGATCCGCAGGATCGCTGGGCGCACTGGACTCCGAAGAGCAGGCTGCGGCGATAAGGAGGCACGCGCTGGCACAGCCCGTCCGCAAAAGATGGCGGAAGCGACCAAAGCCAGTCTCAACAGTATTCGAGTAAACGTAATGCATTCTTTTCCCCATACTATGTCGCCATAGCGACGATAAATATAATCTGCCTAATAACATATTATCAATTATTCACCATCAAAAGATGTATTTTTTTTAATTTTATGCCTGCGAATGAATTGTTAGTCTATAATATGTATTCTTAAAGTTTCGATAAGGCGATAAGATCAAGTAGTGATTTCTGCCGTTAGGTCATGGCAGCCGCATCATAAATACAACGATTGTCTGATTGCCCGTATGGCTCATTCACTTCAGCGCATTGCGTATCAACGACTAAAAGACCTGTTTATCAAGGCACCGAGTCGGGTCTCGTTTGAATTTTTTCCACCGAAGTCTGTCGAATCCGAGGAAAAACTGTGGGCGACCCTGCAATGGCTGGCACCGTTACAGCCAGCGTTTGTCTCGGTGACCTATGGAGCGGGTGGCAGCACGCGGGAGCGCACCCACGCAACAGTGGCGCGTATTTTACGCGAAACGCCCCTCACGCCGGCGGCGCACCTCACCTGTGTAGGGGCCTCGCGTGAAGAGATTGATGCGATTGCCCAATCCTATTGGGAACTGGGGGTGCGACATATTGTCGCCCTCAGGGGTGATTGTGCGGACGGGCGACCTTATGTTCCGCACCCGCAGGGCTATGCGTATGCCAGTGACCTGGTGGCAGGGCTCAAAAAAATAGGTGACTTCGAAATTAGTGTTGCCGCCTATCCTGAAGTGCATCCGCAAGCCTTCAGCCGCCAGCAGGATTTTGATAATCTCAAGCGTAAAATTGACGCGGGTGCCAATCGCGCCATCACGCAGTTTTTCTTTGATGCCGATATTTATTTGCGTTTTCGTGATATGGCGGCGCGTAGAGGAATTCAGGTGCCGATGGTGCCAGGGATTTTACCTGTGACGCATTTTGCACAACTCAAGCGCTTCGCCGGAATGTCTGGTACGGCCATTCCAAACTGGATTGAACATCTGTTTGATGGGCTGGACGATAATCCGGAGCTTCGTAATCTGGTGGCCGCCTCCATCACGGCGGAGCAATGCCGACTGTTACGAGGTGAAGGGGTGGATGAATTTCATTTCTATACTCTTAATCGTGCTCGTCTGACGGTTGCCATCTGCCATATTTTGGGCATTCGTCCTAAGCCAGCGAGCGATGGCGCAGAATAACAACGCGGGTATTGGCATAGGTACGATCCGTGATGACGTCCAAAGCATCCGGACAGGTAAACGGATCTTTCACCGACATTTCCGCCACGATCATGCCGTCCTCAGTTAGCCAGCCTTTCAAAAGCACTGACTGAAGAATCGCCGGCAACAGATCTTTGCGGTAAGGCGGGTCAATGAAGAGCACACGGCAGGCAGTCGGGGCAGGCGGCAAGGCTTTGGCTTCCGTCCGTAGAAAAGTGCAATGCGCTTCCTCGCGGAATTTCTCCGCCGATTGCCGCACCAATGTTAGCGCCTCACGTGACTGGTCAATGAAATACGCATGTGCGGCCCCACGTGACAAGGCCTCCAGACCCATGGCACCGGAACCGCAGCAAATATCCGCAACAATCGCACCGTCCAGCATGGGCCCCTCGGGATGCGGAGTATGTGCCACGATATTGAAGATAGCCTCACGTGCCCGCGCACCTGTGGGCCGTATCTCATAGCTTTGTGGCGTTTCCAACTTACGCCCGCGATGCTTGCCTGCAATAATCTGCATCATCGTGTGTCCTCCATTCTGCAGCCGCCTTCTTCCAGCGCTTGAATAGCTGCCAACCAGTATTGTTCCTTCACCAGTATATAGTCTGTATCATGGGTTGAAACCGCAAACACGGGAATGTTGGCGTTTGCAAGCAAGGTGGTGAGACGCGCCAGAATGCCGGTCAACGAGAAATCCAACACTCCGGCCACACGCAGTGCACGCCAGTCTGACTCTATGTGTTCTGCCTCTGATGGAATCTCAGACTGCGGCCCGACCCAGCTGATCTCATCCGCCGTGCGGGCCAGAAAATAACAAGCACCTGAGGTTTCGGGTGGCTTGGTGGGCCATGTACGCAAACGACACACGGCGTAGCGATCAGGAAGGCGTAACAGTCGCATGTAGAGAGCACTCACGGAAAAACATGTATTATTTAGGGGAAAGCGGGCAGCTATTGCAACCGCTTTAGATGAATTGACCGACCTGGTCCTTGAGTACTTTACGCGGTATCTCTTTGACAGCACCTGGGGCGAGCTGGCCTAGTTGAAAGGGGCCATAGGCGACACGAATCAGTCGGCTCACCGGATGACCCAGATGCTCAAAAACACGGCGTATTTCACGGTTTTTGCCTTCTGTTAGTGTCACAGAAAGCCAGATATTGGTGCGGCTGCCATTTTCAGGTTCCACCTGCACCGGCTTATAACGCACACCCTCAACCGTGATGCCGCGTGCCAGAGCGGCAAGAGCTGAGGCAGAGGGCATTTGATAGATGCGAACGCGGTAGCGTCGCCGCCAACCCGTATCAGGGTGCTCCAGATGGCGCGCCAAAACACCATCGTTCGTCAGCAGCAACAATCCCTCGCTGGTGAGATCAAGCCGTCCGATGGAAATGACACGCGGCAAATCGGCGGGTAAATGCTCAAACACCGTTGGGCGGCCTTGCGGGTCACGGTGTGTCGTCACCAGACCCGCCGGCTTATGATAGAGCCACAGGCGCGAGGGCTCTTTGTCTTCTAACACATGCCCATCGACGGAAATCTGATCAAGCGATGTCACATTCAGCGCGGCAGAGGTAATGACGCGTCCGTTCACCTTGACGCGGCCATCTTCAATCAATTCTTCAGCACCACGGCGAGAGGCAATCCCAGCACGGGCGATGACTTTCGCAATCCGCTCGCCTTTTTCGTACAGATCATCGCTCATGGACGGTTTGCCGATGCATCGAGAAAATGGCGCCAGATTGCTGCATCCAGCGGGCTGACATGATACTCGGGATGCCATTGCACGCCGAGACAGAAAGGATGCTCAGGATATTCAATCGCTTCAATGACCCCATCGGGCGCGGTCGCGGAAATGACAGTGCCTGCGCCCACCGTGCGCATGGCCTGATGATGTGCACTGTTCACGGATGCCTGTGTCACCCCTGCGATGTGGTGCAGGAGCGTGTTTTCTTTAATCGCGATTCTATGGCCCGGCTCATCGCGTGGGTTGGGCTGCTCATGCGGCAGGGCGTTGTCAATGCTATCGGGGATATGCTGAATCAATGTGCCACCCAGCACGACTCCCAGTAATTGCTCGCCGCCACAAATACCGAGGATAGGTTTACGGGCAGCAAGTGCCTGTTTAGTGATCGCATACTCAAACGCGGTGCGTTGCTCTTTAAGAGTGACGCGCTCATGCACGGTGGTGTCGCCATATAGGGCAGGTGGAATATCAAAATCGCCGCCGATGATGACCAAGCCATCAATCATCGAAAGGTAGCGCTCTACTAAGGCCACCTCATGCGGCAAAGGCAGCGGCACACCGCCTTGCGCGCTGACAGCAGTGAGATAATTCTCACGAATGGCGTACCACGGCTTTTGCGAATAGGTGGGTTTGGTCTCGTGATCGAGCGTAAAACCAATAACAGGGGCGGACATAGACACTCACTTTGTGCCCAGTATGGCACAAGCAATCCATCATCTCAATCCAGCTTACGTTCAATTTTGATGACGACGCGTCGATTCAGTTCACGGTTTTCTTCGATTGCATTGCCAAATTCATCAATGTTGGGCACTTTCGGCAGAATATCGGCAAACCCTGAAGCGCGCATTTTGTCTTTTTCCATGCCGTGCTCAATCAGAAAACGTACGACGGTGGTCGCTCGCACGGCTGAGAGTTCCCAGTTCGAGGCGAAAAGACTGCTCTGCATGGGGGAGTCATCGGTGTGACCATCGATTTGTACCAGATAATCCTCATAATCGAAATTAGCGAGCACTTCTGCCATTTTTTCCAGAACCGGAATGGCTTCAGGACGAAAATTGGCGGAGCCGGAATCATAAAATGATGACGCTGAAAGCTCGAGCAGCACCCCGCGATTAGTTTTTTCAATGGAGATGGCTTCTTCAGCTTGCAGCTCAGCAATAGCCATCTGTAATTTATCAAATAACTGATTAAATGGCTTTGGCTTATCCACAGTGTTTTTGTTGAATTCTTCCAGTGCGTCTTGCAGTAATTCAACATCCGCTTGTTTTGGCTCACTCATGGAGAGAATGATGATGAAAAAACACATCAACAATGTAATGAAATCAGCGTAGGTTAAAAGCCAACTCTCATCTTCATGCGCTTCTTTTTTATGGCCACGTTTGCTCATGTCTGACCTTTAATCTGTCGATCCATGTCAAAATGGATGGTCGGATCAAGGAAGCTGTTCAGGCGATCCTGCATGAAACGCGGCCCCTTTTTCTCCGCGAGCAGAAGGAGGCCCTCAGCAATCATGTAGTTACGAAAACGCTCAATTTCCATTTTCTGCTGGAGCTTGAAAGCGGCGGGGTAACAGACGAGTCGCGCAAACACGACGCCGTATAAAGTAGCAAGCATCGCCATGGACATGCCACGTCCTACTTGGGACATGTCGGCAGAGAAGTTTTGCAGCATGACCACCATGCCCACCAGCGTACCAATCATCCCAAAGGTGGGCAGATTCGCGCCCATACTACGCAACACCTCCACCGGCGCCACTGAGCGCTCGTATTCTGCCTCAATCGCCGTTTCCATCATGGTGCGAAGTTCAGCAGGAGTGTGGTTGGACGTCACCAGCATCAAACAGAATTTAATCAGCGGCTCATCGGTCTGCACGTTGCGAATCTCGCCTTCCAGCGCGGGAAGCCCTTTTTTCTGCACCAGATACGACCATTTAATCAGGCGCATAATCTCAACGGTGAGTGCCTCACGTGTGGCCTTTGGTTTCTTCAGCATCCACCACACGGCTTTGAAGGCGATATTCACATAGCGATGGTGAAAGCTCATATAGGCAGCGGCAATTGTGCCGCCGACGACGATCAGAAACTCAGTGACACTAAAGAAACTGCTGACATCCTGCGTGGCGTGAACCACCGCAAATATAAGCAATCCAATACCGAGCAATGCGCCAAGAAGCGAGGGAAACGACATGAAGGGAGAACCTACCTGATAACTCAACCTACAGTATGACGGCAAACACTTAAAAAAGCGTCAATAGGATCAAAACTTATTCAAACAGCCGCTGAGGCCGCCAAACGGCGCTCAATCGCGTCCCAAAAAGCCGCCTCAGGCGCGCTGCCATCGAGTGCTTTGATGGCTCTAAGACCGGTGGGCGACGTAACATTGACCTCAGTTAGCCAGTCACCAATAAAATCAACGCCAGCAAAAATCAGCCCGCGCGCGCGCAGCTCAGGCGCCAGTCGATCACAGATAAGCTGTTGGCGTGACGTAAGCTTAGCCTTGGCGGCACTGCCACCGACACGTAAATTCGCACGGATTTCACCAGCGGCTGGAAGTCTGCCGAGCAATCCCACCACGTCACCATCCATCATGACTACCCGCCGATCACCGTCACTGACCTCAGGCAAGAAGCGCTGAGCCACGAGCGGCTCCGGGTGAGATAGTAACATCTCAAGTGTTGCCTCCACATTGTCACTGTGTGAATGAAGACGAAACACGCCATGTCCACCAAAGCCATAAAGCGGTTTTACCACTATGTCGCCCTGCTCTTGCAGAAACTCGCGAATGGCGGCGGCATTTTGTGCAATGAGTGTCGGCGGCATGCAATCCTCAAACAGAAAAGGAAAGAGTTTTTCAGGAGCGTTCCGCACATGGAATGGATGGTTCGCCACTAATGTGTGCGTATCTAGGCGCTCCAGCAGATAGGTCGCGCTTAAATACGCCATATCGAAGGGAGGATCCTGACGCATCAACACCACATCCACATCATTGAGTGAGAGATGCTGTGGCTCTCCCTGCACATACCAGAGTGCCGCTTGCGGCAAAACCTGCAAGCTGCGTGCCTGCGCTGTCCATACCTGTGACGCACGCAAGCAAAGTGATGCGGCCGGATACCACCAAAGCTGATAGCCGCGCCGCTGGGCCTCCTCAGCGAGCAGAATGGTGGAGTCGCCCTGTGCGTTCAGGCGCTCGGGCGGATCCATTTGAATCGCAATACGCAGAGTCATGAGGTTAGCGGCTGGCGTGCAGGTGCATCATGCATCCGGTGTGGCCGCGGGATCGCCTTTGATCCGCACATGACTGACCACGCGTTTGACGCCAGATGTGCGGCGCGCCACCTGCACCACAGCATTTAACTCGCGTTCATCACGTGCGGTGCCGATCAGATAAGCCACGCCATGCACCACTTCTGATGTAAAATTTGCGGAGTGAATGCCTTTGGTCGCCAGCAATCGTGTGCTGATTTGGGTTTCAATGGCCTCATCATTTGCAAAGTCAATTGCGTTGCCATCATCACCCACCTGAATTTCATTGACCACTTCTTTGACGCCATCGGCCAACCACACCAAACGTTCTGCGTCATCGGCAGTGCGCTGACCTTTAACGCGGCCAAAGAGAAACACACGACCCTCATAAACACGAACTGTGATGTTGGTCAGCAGGCCGGATACATCCGACTGAAGAAAATGGTGATTGATTCGCGTGTAGAGTGACGCATCATCAACCGAACGGCCAAAACTTCGCGTCTCTGTGGTTGATTCGCTTACCCGCGAAACGCTAGAAATGGCCAGTGAGCGACAGCCTTCAAGCGCCAGTAAAGAAACGATAACTAAAAGAGCGGTACGGATATTCATGCGCGGATTATGCCGAAGCATTCACACTTCCGCAAGCCCGAAGCGTACAGTCAATTTCAAACTAAATAGGCATCACCTGCAAAATAACCTCTGTGGCCGCGCGCGCCGTGGCTGAACGTGGCTTATCGTCGAGCAACGCCATTTCGCCAAACATTTGTCCAGCCTCCAGCAGGGCAAGGCGATACTCTGTCCCGTCACCCATTTCGTCGATGATCTCCACCTGACCACGAATAATGATATAGGCATTATCACCAGGATAACCCTGCCGAAAAATAATCTCGCCCGGTTTGTAATGCATTTGGTTGCTCATAACTGCATTAACGCATGACTTCGTTACAAAACCCTTAATGAAGACAGGCTCAATGCCATTGTTTTTAGGGTACACGGCCTCAGCTGGTCGAGCTAAGCCCACTGAAAACGGGATGCCGTCGCAGCTTGTATAATAGTAAAAGTACCGGAAGCCCGATGAGTGAGGATAGTACAAACATCACGCTCCACCCGAATTGCTGAGCGACATATCCGGCTGGGCCTGCTAGCAATGTTCCCGATAGTGCAGCCAATGAGGACAGTAGCGCATACTGAGTGGCGGTGTAGCGTAAATCGCACAGTTGCATTAAAAACGCGACCGCCACCGCACCTACGGCACCTGCCGCCAGATTCTCAACAGAAATCACTATCATCAGCGCCCACAATTGGGGGCCACTGCTGAGCAGAAGCAAATAAATCAGATTGCTCGCTAGCTGCGCAATGCCAAACCACCACAAGGCGCGGTACATGCCCAGCCAATTCAAACCGGCAGCACCCAGAAAACCACCGGCAATCGCGGCGATAAAACCATACAGCTTGGCAATACTGCCGATTTGCGTCAGGGTAAAACCCATTTCCAGGTAATAGGGGTTGGTCATAAAACCAATAAAACCGTCCGCCGCGCGATACAGCGCAATAAACAAGAGCAAGTAACGCCATTGAGGATGCGAGGAGGCAAACGCTTTAAACGGTGTATAGACCGCATGCTCAAGCCACTGCGTCAGTGAGCGTACAACGAATGCCTCTCGTTCAATCTTGGGCTCACCAGCGATAAGCGCGGTTAGCATGCCCAGTCCGACCAATCCCGCCATGACGATATACACCAACCTCCAGTGGATGGCCTCATAGGCCCCTGAATCACCTAACCAGCCGATCATGATCAATGCACCGGCACCAGAGATAAGCAAGCCAACACGGTAGCCAAACACCGCCACGGCGGCACCTTCACCATAGTGATCTTTGGTAAGATATTCGGCGCGGTAGGCATCAATGACCACGTCCTGACTGGCGGAAAAGAAAGCTACCGCAATCGCCAGCATGGCGAGTGAACGGGCGGAATGTGCCGGATCAATGGTGGCCATACCCAGTAGGCCGATGATCAAAGAGATTTGCGTCAAGAGCATCCACCCAACACGCTGACCAAAGCGGCGCGTGAGCCAGCCCAGCGGCAGCTGATCCATCAATGGGGACCAGACAAATTTGAAAGAATACGGCACGGCAACATAAGCAAAAAGGCCAATGGAGGCCTTATCAACTCCGCTTTGTGCTAGCCATGCGGACAACGTACCGCCCACAAGTGCTCTAGGCAGTCCGCTGGACATACCCAGTAACATGATAGCTAAAATACGCGGATTGAAATAACGCTGCATGGCCTGTGTATAAAGGATGTGTGTATGGATGTCAGGCGATGTTTACTCGCTGCCCCTGCCGTCCGCGCCGCCCATGCGTTGTAAGCGAGCGACATCAATCGTGACGCCGCCCACCGCTAGAAACGATCCATTGAGGAAAGTACGACGGCCATAGCAAAACGGCTCGCCCGAGGGCAGTGCATAGACCTCACCCCCTGCCGCCTTCAGGATGGCATGCCCGGCGGCCGTATCCCATTCCATGGTAGGCCCCAGCCGTGGATAAACATCCGCCATTCCCTCGGCAATGCGGCAGAATTTCAATGAGCTAGAGGCAGATTTTAATTCAGAAATCGGATATTTCCTAAGCAATTGACGCGCTTTATCGTGTGCGCCGCGATGACTAAGCAGCACGTGCCAGCCATCCTCTGGCGCGGCTCGCACATGAATCGCTTGTTCCCCGCTTTCAGCTGTTTGTTTCCATGCCCCCATGCCGACGATCCCACAAAACCCCTCACCCGTTGCCGGAATGACAATGACTCCCAGTAGCGGTTGCTGGTTTTCGATGAGCGCGATATTGACCGTATATTCCTGTCCGCCACGAATGTAGCCGCTGGTGCCATCCAGTGGATCCACCAGCCAGAAACGCCCGTTCTTCAGGGTTTCTTCGGCTACACTGTTGCCCTCTTCTGAGATGACGGGAATGCCAGGGGCTATACGTTGCAGATCCGAAACAATCAGCGCATCCGCTTCCTCATCCGCATGGGTGACCATGCTGGCATCGGACTTTTTTGAAATACGCAAGCCGTCACGTTGCGCTGCCATGATGCCGTCGCCCGCCTGATAACACAGATTCAACAGTGCCCGCAGCGTGGCGCGGGAGACGAGTCCTTCGCCTTCAGTTGGTATGTTGTCGCGGCGCAGCATGTGTTTTCCTTGTTTTGAAAAAAAGATGCGCTATTGCTACCAGACGCGCCGATCCCTTACAACTCATGAGCCGTCATCGTGACCCAGCCACAAAAATACTCCAAAGAGTTTACTCACGCGATCCAGCAAATAGTGGCAGCACTGCCAAAGAAATCACCTACTGGGCTCGCACAATTCACCCGTCAATTTTTTGACAAAATGCCATTGCGCGATATTGAGCCGCTTCCCACCGATGTTGCTGC
>JAIEPI010000099.1 GCA_019749855.1 Rickettsiales bacterium
ATTCCTACCGCTACCCGCCGCAGGAACATAAAATCAAAGCCGGTGATAAGCCTGTCGATATCGCCACCATGAAAACTATCGGCACTATCCATGATTTGAATGATGACCGCTGCATTTTACGTATCAAACGTGGAATAAGGCAAGGTCAGCCTGAGCGCGTTATTGACCTTGGGCCGCCAGCTCCTATCGATGCAAAAGTTATCCGTGAAGCCGTGTATCGCTACGCTGAGAGTGTTGCATCAGGCACAGGCAAATATCAGGCTGTAAGCGACATTCTAATGCGCTCAGTGCCTAGAATTTCTGGCAAGGTATCTGGTGAAGCGATTGTCGGCAACGGCTCGTTGCTTGAAGAAACAATCCTCTCTGTGTCCAAGCTCGATAATAGCTACCTCTTCATTCAGGGGCCTCCTGGAGCGGGCAAAACATTCACAAGCGCCCACACAATTATCGAGCTCATTCGCGCTGGCAAGAAAATTGGCATCACTGCTAATTCACACAAGGCTATTCACAATCTTCTCCAAAAGGTTGATGCCGTTGCTATTGAGAAAGGCGTTCGTTTCCGTGGCGTAAAAAAATCATCCTCTGGCAAAGAGGAAACGGAATTCAATACTGGCAACATTCGCAGCGTCGATAAGGCAGACGACATCAATATGTCCTCAGATCTATTTGCTGGCACTGCATGGCTATTTGCCGATGAGCGATTTGACGGCGTGCTGGATTATTTATTCGTTGATGAAGCTGGGCAAGTATCTGTCGCAAACGTAGTTGCAATGGGTACTGCCGCCAAAAACATCGTGCTTGTAGGCGACCAGATGCAGCTCGGTCAGCCTATACAAGGGGTGCATCCTGGGGAAGCGGGGCTTTCAATTCTGGAGTTTTTGCTTGGTGACAAATCCACCATTCCGCCAGAACGAGGCATTTTCCTGAAAAACACACATCGACTGCATCCAAGCATTTGCGGCTTTATCTCAGATGCTTTCTACGATAGCCGATTACAGGCTGCGGCAGGGAACGAAAGCCGCCGCCTCATTTTCGATGAAAGAATGTCTGGAATGCCACCACTCGGCATTCACTTGATTCCCGTCCATCATTTCGGGTGCTCACAAAAAAGCATTGATGAAGGTGCGGTCATAAAATCGCATTACCAAAATCTTTTAGGGCAGCAATTCCAAGACAAAGACGGCAGCAAGCGTGCGCTGACAGTCGATGATATTTTGGTCGTGACGCCTTACAATGTGCAAGTCAACTATCTGAAATCCATTCTGCCCGAAGGCGCAAAGGTCGGAACTGTTGACAAATTCCAAGGTCAGGAAGCACCCGTTGTCCTCGTTTCAATGGTCACATCCTCGGCCGAAGACTTGCCACGCAACATCGAATTCCTCTACAGCAAAAACCGTTTGAACGTTGCGATATCAAGGGCGGAATGCCTTGCAATAGTGGTGGCAAATCCAAAGCTGCTTGAGATTCCGTGCAAATCCATAGAGCAAATGAAGCTGGTCAACACCTTCTGCTGGCTGGCGGATTATTCAAACACTTGATGCCATTTATGGAAAAGCAGTTAGAATACAACTAAAAAAGAGGGGGGCATGATGCAGATTATAAAAGATGTTGCAAAAGAAGCGATTGGAGTTTTTGACGATATCGCCGGCAATGCTGACTCAAAATTGAGAAGCAATCACAGTCCCGTTAATGCTCTTGCCAATGTAAACAGCTTTACTGACAAAAGTGTAAGTCAAATCCAGAAGCACTATTCTGATAGCCGTGAAAATTATGAGCGACTCGCGCGGGAACCTGCGATTGCGCGTGTAATGGTAGCCGATGAAAATGGGAAGCAGACAATTTACTACATTTGCAAGGGTACGCCTGATTCAAGCGGCAATCCTAGTATAAAATTTGCCAGTTATTATAAGAACGATATAGGACGCTTGGCTGCTTTACCTGTAGGCAGCGACCATACGTTTAAGTTACCAAACGGAGAAATTGATGTAGAAGTACGGCAACAGATCAAGCTGCACCCCGAGAAGTCAAGCGCAGGATGGGATTCACACAATTCTTTTCTTGAAGGATTTGCGCCAAAGCCCCTCACTATTGTCTCGCTGAGGGCTCTTTTAGAAGAAGAGATGGGTGATGATTACGACGCTGATGCGCTTGATCGTCTTCTGGCAGAAGATAAGGTCGAGGAAAACATATTGGAAGGCATTCGTCGTAGTGTCCTTACGAAAATGGGGCTCCGGGATCAGCCAATTCTCGATCAATACCAAGATGAAATTTTTAGATTACCGATTAATAGCCGCCTATTTATTCAGGGGCCACCAGGCACAGGAAAAACAACCACGTTGATAAAGAGGTTGGGGCAGAAGTTAGATAAGGCATTTCTTGAAGACGATGAGCAGCGACTTATAGCCAACATCGATTCAGCTGGGATGCCTGTCCACGAACAAAGCTGGCTAATGTTCACACCCACGGAGTTGCTGAGGCAATACATCAAGGAAGCATTTGGCAATGAGAATATTCCTGTATCAGATTCACGCATTACAACATGGGATGACTATAGGAGAAAATTAGGCAGAAATGATTTTGGCATATTACGCAGTGGCTCTGGCAGCGGCGTTTTCATGATAAAAGATAAAGACGGCAATGATATTCTGAATTCACAAACGCAAACGCAGCAAATCGAATGGTTTTCGGATTTCAACGCGTGGCAAATATCAGCTTTTTGGAACGAGCTGGCTGATGCTGCACAAACATTGTGCGACAGTGGAAAAGAAATAGCTCTGCTTGGCAAGAAGCTGTCTGCGATAATTCAAAAGGCGGATTCAGATTCTCCGCAAAATACTTTTGTTTCTTTGGGCGAAGTTGCAGCAGAAATTCGTGAGATGCTTGAGCAGACAAAGGAAGCAACAGATAAGGTAATTCGTCGCGGTCTAAATCTCCAAGTAAATAGAGACCCAAAATTCATTGATGAGATGGTAGATTTTATTTCTGGCTTGGCGGATGCTGCTGATGATTCGGAAGATTTAGATGCAGAAGAGGAAGAAGAATCTCCGAATGTCAAGCTAGGCAGGGCTGCTGCTGTTGCAGCTTATGGGAATGCAGTACGAACGCAGGCGCGCGCAGCGGCAAAAAAGAGAAGCGTAAGCAAATCCAGCCGTAACGGTAAAATCATTCAGTGGCTTGGCAACCGTTCTCTGGCAGATGACGAACTCCTTGAAATTGGTAAAAGCCTATTGAACCAATCAGCCGCAAGACGATTTGCAGATCCCGTGAAGCGTTATATTCATGGATCTCACAAACGATATCGCATATTCCGCCGCCTGCGACAGAGCGAGAAACGCTGGTACAAAAGCGAAGGGTTTATGGCAATAGACCTGCATCCTCTAGAGCTGGATGTATTGCTATTGGCTGTTTTGATGAATGCTGGAACGCTCATCAAAGATAATAGAATCGCGCGCAACATGGAACAGCCTATCTATGCACCTCTACAAAGCATAAGGCAATTATACCGCAATCAAGTTCTGGTTGACGAAGCAACAGATTTTTCACCTATCCAATTGGCATGTATGGCGGCGCTCGCTTATCCCAGCATTCGTTCATTTTGTGCCTGCGGCGATTTCAATCAACGAGTCACAGCATGGGGCAGCCGCTCGGAGAGTGAGCTAAAGTGGGTTATGCCGGACATTGTCGTCAAGTCTATTGACGTTTCTTATCGGCAAAGTAGGCTGCTTAATGAATTTGCCAAACTGATTGTTCAGCTCTCGGGTAGTAAAAGTGCTTCTGCTGCTTTACCAGAACACCTAGATAATGAAGGTGTCCCGCCTGTTCTTGCTGTCAGCCTCTCTAATGAGGCCAAAACAATCGATTGGTTGAAGCATCGCATTCTTGAGATTGAGAAGTCTCTCAATAAACTTCCTTCAATAGCGATATTGGTAAACGGTGAAGAAAGGGTTGGGCCAGTCGCTAAGGGGCTGAATGATGAACTTTCTGAATACAATATTCGTGTCGTTGCATGCCGTGACGGTTTATCCGTAGGGCAAGAGAATGATGTTCGAGTATTTGACGTACAACACATCAAAGGACTAGAATTTGAAGCAGTCTTTTTTGTGGACGTTGATTCTCTGGCTAACGATTATCCCGATCTTTTTGATAAATATCTTTATGTGGGGGCAACACGTGCAGCAACCTATTTAGGATTAACGTGCACAAATGATAAGTTGCCAGCCAAGATAGCTTCCCTCGACTCATTATTTTCAAAAAACTGGGGATAGCAGCCTAGATATTTTGTTTAGTCATCGTCGCTTTTACCATTACCATACATCACGCTCATATAGCGGCTCGTTCCAAACTGACTGCCCATTTTATTTACGTGGTCCATGAACATTGCTATTACTTCGGGAACACTGATTTGCTCCACCGGCTGTCCAGTGCGCTTTTGATATTTTGTCAGCTTTTTTTTGAAGCCATCAAATACTGCGTGAATGTGTGCGTGGGGAAGAGCAGAGGTCATTTCTAGCCATGTTAGAAAATTCTGGTCTGCCATACTCAGCCTGTGTTCTTCTGAAGTCTTTAATTCTGTAACGCTAGCCATAATATTCCTCCTCTCTTGTCAGTGGTTTCAGGCCGTTATCGCTCGATAAAAAAACGATAAGGGGAGCTGAATATAGCAACCTCTAGTAGAATTGACAATCTAAATCCTAGCGTTACGGGCAATTATTGCCTAGCTGTTGTCAGAAGGTTTCAGTGGCATATCACCACTTTCTCCAAATAATAGCCATTCTGGACTTACTTTTAAGAGTTTGGATATAGCACCCAATTCAAAATCTCTAAGACCGCGAATGCCGCGCTCAATCTCAGAAATACTGGTTTGTGATATTTCAATTCCGTAATCAACAGACAGGGCAGCAGCAAGCTCCACCTGATCGAGCTCGTTGTCGATCCGCGCTAATTTTATTCTTTTTCCACAAATGTTTGCCTTCATAATTCTCGCAGTCGTTGCCGTACTGCGAGAGGCTAATCATCATGGCGATTGCGCGTAGCGGAAAATCCAATAAATTAGTATAATTATCAATACGACATGGGAAATATAGTTGTAATACGTCTATATCGGACGTATTATAATACAGGTAAATTTTATGAGAAAGTCAGCAAAACAAGATATGTCAACACCAGCACAGGCAATCGATATTCAGATCGGTATGCGACTGCGTGCAAAGCGAAATGAAGCTGGGTTAACACAAGAGGAGTTGGGCAAGGCACTTGCAGACCAATTGTCGCACCAACAAATTCAGAAATATGAGAGGGGAGAAAATAGCATCAGCTGTTTTCGGATCGTGCAGCTTGCTGAAACTCTGAATGTTCCTGCATCTTATTTTCTTGATGAAATTTCTACAAGCGCACCATCTGGATTTTCAGAACCAGCATCCGAGCCATTTCAATATGAAGTTGATATGCAGAAAACCGAACTCAACTTGGCTTTCTCAAAACTGCCAAATGCCGCAATGCGTAAAGCGGTGGTCGATTTTATCAAAATCGTTTCCAGCAATATAAAGTCCAACGACGAAAAATAATGGTGGTGCCCCCGGTCGGACTCGAACCGACACATCATTGCTGATACTGCATTTTGAGTCAGACATAGAGGCATCCCGTTGATGCACTATATAACCCTACAATCCACTATAAGACAAGATTTTTCAAGGTGTTCGTGAAATCAGGCATTACTACAGTTCCATTTAGTTCGATAGGAGTTTCTATCTACCGTGCCGACTATGTGCCGACTGGAAGACGCAGAAGATTTTTCTGTCGAATGATTCTACCAGATCATTTTTTGATGTTTTCACGACGTTCATCCAGATTGATGACCGTCTCATCTTTTCTTTCCAATATCGCACTAATCTTCATGCCAACAGCATCGGAGATTTTCTTGCGATGGGAATCCACCAGATGCGAATACCGCTTCGTTGTTTGTGGCGTTAGGTGACCAAGTAGCTGACCAATCTCTTCTAGCGTTAATCCTGCCATAATTGCAAACGACGCGAAGGCATGACGCAAATCATGCTTACGCAGATTCGTAATACCAGCTCGTTTAAGGACTCGATGCCACATTTCGTTTGGCGGCGAGTGATGCCTTCCCAGCTTCTCTTTCACGCCTACAAAATAGCCTGGGAACAGGTAAGGATTTCCAACCACACGTTCTAACTTCCCAATCTCTGCAATGGCCAATGGCGATAAGTTAATTTTCTTTTTCCCCGTTTTGGAATCAGGAAGGTCGAGAGTATTCTCGTCGTAATTGACGTAATCCCATTTTGCAGTCAGCAACTCGCCTTGGCGTGCACCTGTATAGATGAGCAGACGAAAGAAAATCATCATGCTGCGTTCTTCTGTGCCTTCCTCTTCGCATTGGTTGATGGTTTCTATCAGCTTCCGTAATTCGCTCTCATTGAGATAGCGGTCGCGCTTATTTTCTTTGTAGCGTTTAATGCCAAGACACGGGTTGCTATTTGGCTGACGAATTCCCCAATCCTCTGCAACACTCATCATGTGAGATATACAAGCAAGCGCACGGTTTGCGGTGATCGGTGACTTGTGGAGCTTGCCATGCCATTCCTGCACATCCTTACGCGTAATATCTTCCATCGCATGATTCCTGAAGTGTGGCATTATCAGAGTTCTCAAAACTTCCTTTTTGCCTGTAACCGTAGAAGGCTTGTTATGATGGATGATGTATTCATTAACATATCGCTCCTGAAAATCCTTGAGTAATGTCTTGCCTCTTTCCGCTTGGCGCTGATCGGCAGGGTCATCACCAAGTGCGATTTTGGCATAATACTCTTTTGCGATGACCCTTGCCTGTTCAACAGTAAGAGCGCCATGCTTTCCTATTTTAACGCGCTTCTTGGGTGCATCTCTTCCGCCAGCTCCAGAGCGATAATCCAGAACATAGATTTTTGATCCGCTTGGCTCGATTTTCACCGAGAACCCTGGGATGTCTGAATCGTAAATATGGTATCGCCTATCCAGAATTTGCGCGTTATCAACAATGGATTTTGTGAGCTTTTGTCTCTTCGGTTGGTTGGTTGTGGTAGTTTCTTCCATGTGCAGTTCCTTTTTTATACTTATGCCACCTGCGCTTCCTGTCCCTGCATTGCTGAGAGGTCATGCACCTTGCCTTCAATGACGGCGTAGGTGTTGCCGGCTTCTTTCGCGGCGAGATCGGGAGCGTTTTCTTCGGGGCGTTTGGCCATGCAGACCAGCGCGGGGATGCCAGACGAGATGATCATCGACATCAGGCAACCGCGATTTCTGCGGTCATTGATTTCATCCATGTCATCAATCACCATGAGGTCGGACTGATCGGCCTTGGCAATGGCGACTTGCAGCAAGACGCGCACGGCGTATCGAGCGGAGCGTGACAGCAGGTGATACGGGCGGTTGCCGCGCCAAGGGTTCAAATCACCATCCAGCCATACCACTTCGCTGTTGAGCATATTCGATAGCGGCTTCAGCACCTGATCGTTGAAGGCCTTCAGTTGCTCGTCGAGTTTTGCCTTGCGCACGCCGTTCTGGTGAAGTGCTGCAACCAATTCCTTTTGGGTCAGGATGGATTCGTAGGTGGCACGGGCGCGTTGCACGGCATTGAACATATCCAGTCGCCGTTCCGCACGTTCCAATGCCTTCTTTGCAGAGCCTGAATCCTGCTCGGCAATCGGCACTTCAGTGATGGATTCCAATTTCGTCTTAGCATCCTGCGAGGCCTTCAGCTGATGCTGTGCAACAACCAGCTTTTCTTTAGCCTGATTCACTGCACTGGCGGCATCTTTCAGTGCCTTACCCAATCGATGATATTCTTCCTGCTGCTCCGGTGTTTGCTGCGCGGCGCGCACCAGTTGCTTTTCGCCCAGTAAATCTTCAGAGGCTTGAAGCATCAGCTCGGTGCCACACTCAGGACAGTTTAGCGTATGGCCGTCAGCGGTGGGTATCGCCGCAAGTTGCTGTGAAAGCTGTCGCAGTGAGGCTTCGGCTTCGGTCAGTGCAGTTGTTGCCGTGGTGACCGCCTGAGCGTTTTCATCCAGTTTTGCCGCCTGTGCTTCCAGCTGTGAGCGGTCAAATGCAATCGCACCTTCCGACTTGAGCGCATCTTCATACGCCTTGTTGCACTCGGCAAAGGCTATCTCTAGCTGTGAACGATCAGCACGCTCCAGCTCAGGTTCCCATGCGGCGGGTCGCCAGTCGCCAGCGGTCGATACATTCCAGCGGGATTCAGCCGTGATGTGCTTCCACTTGCCTGTCAGCTCGGCTTCTTCGCTTTTGGCCGTGGAATGCGCTTCTTCCCACCCTGATTCCTGAATCTGCTTCCAGATTTCTTCCAGCTTCGGATCAAGGCTCTTTGGCAATACCAGCTGCAAATCCTTGAGCGTGGGTTCTGCTTTCAGCAAACGGATGAAATAGGCAACGCGCTCGGCTGCGGAGAGCTGGAATATCGTGCGCAGCCCTACGGCGAACTCAGATGCTGTGATCGGCTTGCCTTGGCCGGTGGTTTTGAATTCCGCCAGTGGCCATGAGATTTCAGAGGTTACGCCGTTGTGTGACAGCATGACCTTACCGCTTTTGGCCAGATCATTGACCAGCTGCTTCGCATCCTTCTTGGCGATGTTTTTGGGCAAAGGCTGCTGCGCGGATGCAAGTGCCACCGCTTGCGCGATACTGGATTTGCCGTTTTCATTTTCGCCAACCAGTAATGCGATGGGCGCAATGTCAAAGCTCGCTTCCTGAACTTTGCGAAAATTGTGAATCGTGACGTTAATCATTAGAAACCTCCATAGTTGAATGATGCGGGATGTCCTGGCGGTGGGCCGTCAGGTTGTGCCAAGGGCTGCTTTGGGCTGTTGCCGTTGGATTTGCTGGTAATAGGCTGCGCTTCAGGCTTGCCGCCTAAATCCAGCGTCGGAATGGGCTTATCGCTGGGCTGCGGGAGTGCCGCGCGCTGTTGCTGCGCCGAGAACGCATCGAAGACTTCATGCTCGTCTTTTGCATCCACTACGGCTTTGAAATCCGCTTGCCCAACATCCGAAAGGCTATCGATTTCAGCGGCGATGCTTACCTGCGTATCGAGATCACTCACTTTCGCCAGCCGCTTGATGGCGGGTTTGGCGCACATGATGTCTTCCCACTTCACCCACGGCGTATCAGCGAGTTTTGCCTTGGCTTTATCGAGTTCCACCTTGTTGTTTTTCTTCTCCGCCTGTTCGACACTCTTCACCAATGACTTGTAGGTTTCGGATGTGCTGCGAACCTGCTCGATGTCTTCGAGCGTCAGCAGTTCAAAATCCTGTCCACCATTGAGCTTATTGATATGGCAGAATGAACCGACGACCTTGCCGCGTGATTGCAAGGCTTTGCTGTAGCGCACCACCATGTTCGTGCCTTCTTCATGGTGGAAGGTATCGTTTTCACGAATCGTACGCGCACAGAATGTCACCACCTTGCCGGTGCGGTGAAAGAGCTGGGCGAAGCCGCGATAGCCAATCTGAAAGCTGCATTCAGCTTGCTTTTGTTTCCAGTTGCCCTGATCGTCTTTTGTCCAGCCTTTGTAGGGTATCAGATAGGCATGGCCGAGCGGCGTGTTTGGTTCCAAACCCAGTGACTGCGCCGTAATGAACGCGCCAAGGACGCTCAAATGGTCGCATTCACCCAGCGCAGGATTGTTTCGGACGCACTCAATCGCCAGAAATAACATGCGCTCGGCGGTTAAATGCTCCTTGGCCAGTGCCTTGAAGCGGTCTTTGACCCAACCCTCATTCAAGAGCGATAGCAGCCCTTGAACGTGCGGTTCGGTTTCGGTTTTCTGATTCATTGTCATTCTCCTTTCACTTTGTGTTCACGGCAAAATGCTGTGCCCCAAGCAGGGCAGTACCGATCGGAGCACAGCATGGATTGCGGGTTGGCGATAAAGGACGTGGGTTCACCGCTTGCGCGGAACGCTGCCGTATCGTCCTTGATGCGTTTCAAAATGGCGCGCGCGGCTTTCGTGGCGGCACCTACGTCATATTCAAAAAACTCTACCTCTGGTTCGCGCTTACGCGGCAGGTAGTCCTCGATGATGCGGTCAACGGTACGCTGATGCACCGAGCATAGCAGCGCATACGCGCCATACTGCGAGATGTTGGCGCGGCTGGCCGCACCCGTTTTCAGGTCACGGATAGTGATTGCTTCGCGCACGTCAAACTGACCCGACAGGATGAAACCGCCGCCAATATCGGCTTCCAAGCGGATTTCCACTTCCACAGGTTCGATTACTGGCGCAACCTGCACACGGTAGGAGCGCACCAGCGTTTTCAGCTGAAGCTCCGCGCGGTCATAGGTGGGCGTGGTGCCATCATAGACAATGCCTTCGGTGCGGCTGATTTCATTGAAAGTTTCAAAGGCCAGATCCAGCGCACTGTCTTCACTGCCCAGATTGCCGTCATAGATTTTGCTGTTGAGTGAATAGGCTGCGGAAGCATGGGTGCTGCTGCCAAGTGCCGCACCAATGCCTTGCGGGGTTTCGCGCAGTTCGTATCCAGCCTTTATCAGCTCATCCCACAGGAATTTCGTCGCCGCACGCCGAGGGCAATCCGCATAAGACGGCAAGCCAGACGAACGGATGACGGTTTTCTCAATAGTGAGCATAGCGCGGCGGCCTCCGTTTCCGTTTAGGCTTTTGCTTTTGGAATCGCGCCTGATGCCAGTTCAGAA
>JAIEPI010000095.1 GCA_019749855.1 Rickettsiales bacterium
TGGAAGCAACGCTTCACCGTGCACTGGCTGTTGCAAAAATCAACAAGCATGAATTTGCAACGCTTGAACATTTACTCTTTGCACTAGCGGATGACCCCGACTCTGTGGCGGTCATGCGTGGCTGTGGGGTGGACATGGCCCTGCTCAAGCGCAGTGTCGCCGATTTTATCGAAAATGACCTCAGCTCCCTGATTGTCGATGGGCTAGAGGAAGCCAAACCAACCGCTGGTTTTCAGCGCGTGGTGCATCGCGCGGCCATTCATGTACAGTCCTCTGGGAAGCATGAAGTCACCGGCGCTAATGTTCTGGTGGCACTCTTCTCTGAGAAAGATTCACACGCGGTGTATTTCCTGCAGGAACAAGATATCAATCGCCTCGATGTGGTGAACTATATCTCGCATGGTATTGTGAAGTACGGTGATTTCAACCGTATCACTGGCAGCAGCGAAAACAATGAAAATAATGATGCGGGTGATGATTCTGACGATGCATCGAATGAGAATATCAGCTTTACACCGTCTGCCGCGCAATCAAAAGACAAAGAAAAAGCCGGTGACGCACTGCAACAATATTGCCAGAATCTGAACCATAAAGCGGAACAGGGCAAAACCGACATTCTGGTGGGCCGCGAAAAAGAAATCGAGCGCACCGTGCAGATTTTATGCCGTCGCACCAAAAACAACCCGCTCTATGTGGGTGAAGCAGGTGTCGGTAAAACAGCGATTGCTGAGGGGCTGGCTCTGCGTATTGTGCGCGGTGAAGTACCACATGTGTTGAAAAACGCGGTGATTTACTCGCTGGATATGGGCAGCCTTCTGGCGGGTACCCGCTACCGTGGTGACTTTGAAGAGCGCATGAAGTCCGTCATCAAAGAAATTGAGAAATTGCCTAACGCCATTCTCTTCATTGATGAAATTCACACCATCATTGGTGCGGGCAGCACGTCTGGTGGCGCACTGGATGCCTGTAATCTGCTAAAACCAGCACTGGCTCGCGGTTTATTCCGTTGCATGGGCTCCACCACGTTCCGCGAATATAAAAACCATATCGACAAAGACCGTGCCTTGGCGCGCCGCTTCCAAAAGATTGATGTGGCGGAGCCAGACATTGAAACCAGCATCAAAATTCTGCGCGGCCTAAAGCCCTACTATGAAGAGCATCACCATGTGCGCTACACGCCCTCGGCGATTCGCTCGGCTGTAGAGCTGTCAGCTCGCTACATCCATGATCGCAAATTACCTGATAAAGCGATTGATATTCTCGATGAAGCTGGCGCTGCGCAAATGCTGCTTCCTGAAGGTAAGCGCCGCAAGGTGATCACTCAGAAAGACATTGAAGAGATTGTGGCGAAAGTGGCGCGCATGCCATCGAAAAACGTCACCATGGACGACGCCAAAACCCTACGCGATCTCGAGAAAAACCTCAAGCTGGTAGTGTTTGGACAAGACAACGCCATTGAGCAAGTCGTCTCCGCCATCAAAATGTCACGGGCAGGCTTGCGAGAGGAAGAAAAACCGATCGGCAATTACCTGTTCACTGGGCCAACCGGTGTTGGCAAAACCGAGGTCGCCAATCAACTGGCCAAGGCACTCAACATGGAGCTGCTACGCTTCGATATGTCCGAGTATATGGAGAAGCATTCGGTCTCCGCATTGATTGGTGCACCGCCAGGTTACGTTGGACATGAAGAAGGCGGCCTGCTCACCGATGCCGTCAGCAAAACGCCGTTCGCGGTAGTCCTGCTCGATGAAATCGAGAAAGCGCATCCGGACGTGTATAATATCCTGCTGCAAGTCATGGATTACGGTAAGCTGACCGATCAAAATGGCCGCAGCATTGATTTCCGCAATGTCATTCTCATCATGACCAGCAACGCAGGTGCCGCCGACGCTGCACGCCCTGCGGTAGGCTTCCTGCGTGAAGGACGCGAAGGCGAGGATAAAGAGGCAGTAAACCGCATGTTTGCCCCTGAATTCCGCAACCGCCTCGATGCCATCATTTCGTTCAAGCACCTCACAGCGGAAATTGTCAGCTCCGTGGTCGATAAGTTCATCTTCCGCCTTGAGTCACAACTCTCCGAGCGTGGCATCAGCATCGAACTCTCATCTGAGGCACGCCGCTGGCTGGTGGATAAAGGCTACGATAAGAGCAACGGCGCCAGACCGCTGGCACGCCTCATTGCCGATAAAATCAAACGCCCTCTCGCTGATGAAGTGTTATTCGGCAAGCTGGTGAAGGGTGGCGATGTCACAGTGGTGGTGAAGGATGGCGAGCTGTCCCTCAAATCCACGGCTGGTAATGGCAAGAAGAAACTCGCCCGCACCAGTGAGGCGGAACCTGAATTGGTCGGATAAACAGAAGCGGATGACCGCAAAGAAAAGTCCATACCGATCAAGAAAAAGCAGGCACCTCGTGTGCCTGCTTTTTGCCGTGACCTACGCTATTGCGTCGCCATCGTTTGCGCAGGTCACTCATTACTCCACCGGTACGGGTTTTTTTGTGAGTCGCAACGGTCATGTGGTCACGAATGCACATGTGGTGCCAGGTTGTCTGGAGATTCAGTTGCGAACGCAAGATGGTCTGGTGCAAGCTGAGCTGGTCAGCATGGAGGAGGAGAAGGATTTAGCCTTGCTTCGCAGTAATTATCGTCCGGCGTTTGTGGGAAAATTGCGCTGGATGCCCGATCAGCTGCAACCAGGGGATCGTGTGCAAATGCTTGGCTTCCCTGAGGAATATGGCATGCGCGGTGAGGCGCATATCAGCGAGGCGACGATTATTTCGCTCTATGGCCCGCAGGAGGAACAGGAGTGGTTATCCTTTTCCGATTCAGCGCGACATGGCAATAGCGGTGGGCCGCTGATGGATCAGGCAGGCAATGTGGTGGGCGTCGTCACCGCCAAGGCCTTATTAACACGCATTGATCCCTCGATAGCCGGTGGATCGAGCAGTCAAACCACCGATGTGGCCGTTACAGTGCCGATATTGAAAGAATTTCTTGATCGCCATCGTGTGCTTTATCTGGAAGGTGATTCGCAATATCTACAATCCGATCAACGCATACGTAACGTCGCCGAGCGCTATACGGTTCAGGTTTTGTGCCGCCTCGACTAAGTACGTGCTTAGGAGAGCGCTTGCTTAGGAAATGAGTTTTAAATTCTGGAGAATATCCATCTCTGCGTCACTCATGACGGAATCCTGCTTCGTATTTTCTGCGCGCTTGAACTGCCCATCCACAAAGGCGCCATCTTCAATCGACAGCGAGTTATGCATAATCACGCCCTCAACATGTGCGGTGGCGAATAAATGCACTTCGCTGGATTTTATCAATCCTTTCACGCGACCGTAAACCTGCACAGAATCAGCAATCACGTCACCGATGATGGCGCCATTTTTGCGGATGGTGATCGCCTTGCATTTAATGTTCCCCTCAATGCGGCCATCAATATCGAGCGCCCCTTCACTGATGATATTGCCAAGCATGTTGACATCCGCCGCAATCACTGTTGGCGGTTGCTTACGCAAGGCGGGGGTAGTGCCTTTACCATTGGAGGAGGACGGGGAACTACTGGTTTTTTGAAACATGCTGGCCTGCTGCAATAAATTTCAGGGGATTAAGAGCACGATTATTGAATCGCACCTCATAGTGCAAGTGATTTCCTGTGCTACGCCCAGTACTTCCCTGAATAGCAATCAACTGGCCTTTCGTTATTTCATCGCCTTCATCCACCAGAATTCGGCTGAGATGACCGTAGCGTGTGGCAATACCCAGACCATGATCAAGTTCAACCAGATTACCGTATGCGCCACGATTACCCGTGAATGACACAGTCCCATCCGCTGTAGCGTAAACCTTGGCACCGATGGGACCTGAGAAATCAACACCCAAATGCTGCGCAAGACGATGGGAAAAAGGATCAATGCGCCGGCCAAATCCACTGCTGATTTTGTTCGCCTCAATGGGCTTGGCTAATGGCATGGTTTCGATGATAGCGTGCAGTTGCATCATCTGTTCAACTTCCTTCATCAAGTCCTTTTTCTCGCCGCTAAGCATATCCGAGGAGCGATACGGAATAAACGGGCCACCTTTGGGGCTAGTCTCATCATTAGCTTCGGGTAACGCCTCTGGTTCTTCCAAGGCCTCCTGCTCAGCTGCATAGCGCCCCTGCAGTGCATCCCGATCAAGGCCGGTGAGAGAAATGGCTTTCTCTAACTCACTGATTTTTCCATCGGTAATTTGACGAATTGTTTCGACAAACTCTTTATTTTCGTCCCGCAGCGCTGCAATACGTTCTTCTAGAAAATTAATACGCTCAAACATCATCCCATGGTTACCGCCCTCAATCTTGGGATTTATCTCGGAAAGCGATACCAGATTATTATCACTGTACTGTTTAATCACAAATTCAGCATATTCCGAGAGGTCACCATCCTCATCCTTCATGCGGACTAAATCCTGCTTAAGAAGCGAGAATTCGCTGCTCATTTTACGATTGGCAAGGTTCACTTTGGCAATGGTGCGGTTTTTTTCCTGAATTTGTGATTCTGCCGCCATGAAACTGCCGGTGGAATAAGAAGCCCAGGAAACAAACCCCAGAACTGAAAGAAGAAGAACGCTCTGTAAACCCCGTGACATGGGATAATAATCGACCGCGTGATCTGAGACGATGATAATCTTGCGCGTATGGAAAAGACGACGGAGAACGGAAAAAAATGTCTTACGCTTGGCCATGCTTTATCCATGTTGAGTTGGCATCGCGCCAAAGAATTTTTTTGGCCCGTTGGTTATGCCATGCAGCCTACGCATAATCAACCCTACAATATCACGTTGCTCGTGTTTTTATCATAATATCGCGTAAATATAGAGATTTGCTCGCCAAAAACCACTATATGTAGTGGGTGTCCGCTGATTTTACGCCTGACGTTGAAACATCGCAGCAAAAAAGCCATCCGTCTCATGACGATGGGGCCACAAGCGCAAAAACTCCGCATCACCAGTGAGGGCCTGAATACTGACCGGCATCGGCGCCAGAGAAAAGTCCTTCTGACGCTCAAGAAATTTTTGTGCCT
This sequence comes from Rickettsiales bacterium, assembly GCA_019749855.1. Classification (GTDB taxonomy): domain Bacteria; phylum Pseudomonadota; class Alphaproteobacteria; order Rickettsiales; family UBA998; genus UBA998. Next base: position 5,068 of record JAIEPI010000095.1, read on the forward strand.
GATGGCGGTTTTCTTCATCGAACATCGAGCATGTGACATACACCAGATGACCACCTGGTTTCACCAGCCGCGCCGCGCTGGCGAGTATATTTCCTTGCACAATTTCAAGCTCTGCCAAATCTTTAGCGGTGGTACGCCATTTCAAATCAGGGTTGCGACGCCAGGTGCCGCTACCGGTGCAGGGCGCATCAATCAGCACCCAATCCGCGGATTGCTTGTGTCGCTTCACAAAAGCATCATTTTCCGAGGCAAGCACGCGTATCTGTACATTATGCACCCCCGCACGTGACAAACGCTTGGGCATTTGCGCCAGACGCTTGGAATTGACATCCCACGCCAGCAGGCGACCCCGATTTTGCATGGTCGCAGCAATCGCCAGTGTTTTTCCGCCTGCGCCAGCACAAAAATCAATGACTTTATCGCCTGGTTTCGCCGCTACCAGTGACGCCGCTAACTGGGAGCCAGCATCCTGCATTTCAAATGCACCCTCACGAAAGGCTGGCAGAGTAAACATCGGGCCACGTTTTTTCAGACGAATCCCGTTGGGCTGGAAGTCAATCATTTGCGGTTCATAGCCTGCAGCATGCAGCTGCTTTACCAAAACATCTCGCGAGGTTTTGAGTGTATTGACACGTAAATCCACGGGCGCTTCCTTCATCATGGACAGCATCGCCGCGTCGAATTGATCCTCCAGCGATGCCCTCAGGGATGCCTCCATCCAGTCAGGGAAATTATAGCGTGCCGCCAGTGGCATGCCCTCGATCAGCAATGGCTGCCCCACCAGTGCCGTTAAGGCTTGCCGCTCGCTCTCCCGTAAGGGCGCGGCGCAGTGACGCTCACCATTCAGCCACTCGCCCAGCGTCTCAAGATTTTGCCCTTCCAGTAAAACCAGCGCGCCCAGAACCAGCGCACGTGGATCCACCGCCATTCCGGCTTTTTCCATACGCCACTCTAGCGCGGCTCCCTGACGCAACACGCCATACACCAGCGAGGAAATGGCCCCGCGATCTTTGGAGCCGATATAGCGACGCTCTTTGAAGTATGCGGCAATCAGGCTATCAGCGGGCGCACGGCTGCTTTCCTGCCATGCACTGTAAATCAGCGTCATTAGATCAATCGCCGCGGCGACCTGCGCTCCGGGTTTCATAATTTTCTGCTAAAAGGGTTTTGCGTTAGAACTACATTCATAACTGATTACTCGACACAAGCAATCAGTCACCGAGGAAATGACTAGCTGGTACGGTAATTAGGCGCTTCACGTGTCAGCGTAATGTCATGAATATGGCTCTCGCGCAGCCCCGCATTGGTGATGCGGACAAATTCACAGCCCCCCTGCATGGACGCTAAGGTTGCATGGCCCGTATAGCCCATGGCGGCTTTGAGGCCACCGACCAATTGATGCACCACGCCGGATATGGGGCCTTTAAAGGGCACGCGCCCCTCCACGCCTTCTGGCACCAGCTTCAATGTATCGGCCACTTCCTCTTGAAAATAACGATCGGCGGAACCACGGGCCATCGCACCCACCGAGCCCATGCCACGGTAGGATTTATAGCTACGGCCCTGATAGAGTATCTCTTCGCCCGGGCTTTCTTCCGTTCCAGCAAACAACGAGCCCAGCATGGCGCAGGAAGCACCAGCGGCAATCGCTTTAGCGAGATCACCGGAGTATTTAATGCCGCCGTCCGCTATCAACGGAATGCCCGCTTTCTTGCAAATGGGCGCCACATCCATAATCGCTGAGAGCTGCGGCACACCGACGCCAGCGACAATGCGCGTGGTGCAAATGGAGCCTGGGCCAATGCCCACTTTCACGGCGTCAGCACCGGCTTTAATCAACGCCTCGGCGGCAGCGGCTGTGGCGATGTTACCTGCAATAATTTGCGTCGTTTTGCTGAGCTTCCTGATGGTTCGTACCGCATCAATTACACCCTGTGAGTGCCCATGCGCGGTATCAACCACCAGCACATCCACCCCCGCCGCAATCAAAGCTTCAGCGCGATGAATCCCTGCCTCACCCACACCCGTTGCTGCCGCCACTCGCAACCTGCCCTGCTCGTCTTTGACGGCTTGCGGATATTGCTGCGCCTTGGTGATGTCTTTCACCGTGATGAGTCCAATGCAGCGATACTGCGCGTCCACCACGATCAGTTTTTCGATGCGGTGCTTATGCAGCAACTTCTTGGCGGTTTCCGGCGAGGCACCCTCTTTGACCGTAATCAAATCTTCCGATGTCATCAAATCAGCGATTTTTTGACGTTTATTCGAGGCAAAGCGCACATCACGGTTGGTGAGGATGCCCACCAGCTTACCATTTGGCTCCGTGACGGGAATGCCGGATATTCCATGCTTCACCATCAAGGACAGCGCATCGGCCAGTGTGGCGTCCGGCGTAATCGTCACCGGATTAATGACCATGCCGGATTCAAACCGCTTGACGCGCCGCACCTCATCCGCCTGCGCCTCTGGCTCCATGTTTTTGTGGATACAGCCCAGCCCGCCCAGCTGCGCCATGGCAATGGCCAGCCGTGCCTCAGTGACTGTGTCCATCGCGGCGGACATTAACGGAATGTTCAGCTCAATTGTGCGCGTGATCAATGTTTTGGTGTCTGCTGTTGCCGGCATGACCTGCGAATAGGCAGGTTTCATCAACACGTCATCAAACGTCAGGGCTTCGATGATCGGGAATGTGGCGGGGGTGCGGGCCATATGGATGCGTCCAGTGTTGCCGTCATTCGGGCGATGACGAATTAAGTTCCAATTGGCGCTTGTACTTAACGAAGAAAGTGCCGCTTGTCACGAGGTTCTTGTGTATGACGACTCCACCATCGTTGATGGGCACGATATGCGTCCAAGGTACAGGACTTACGCACTCCACACTTCCATCGTTCACATCTGTGTTGACTGCTTTATTCGGTTAGAGTCAACTTTGGTATGGTAAGCGGACCGCCAAGGGCAAAGCCATATTTCTGTGCAAGCGATTGTAAATATTGGCTTTCGACCCAGGCCACCTCGCTATCTTAATAAAACGTATTAAGATTATATTACATTCTAATTAGCTTCATCAATTCTTAATAAGATGTGAATAAAATATGAATATTGAAGAGGGCATATTATGACAGAGCAACAAAATTTCCAATGGCGGGATTACGCCCGCGTCAGCGTTGAGGATCCCAATCAACGCGCCGCCCTGGAGCGCACGCTCGATCTCATTGCCCAAACCCCGGAAGGCCGCACGCTGCTTCAACGAGCGCGCGATAACGTTGGCATACCGGTGGAAATCCGAACAGACGGACGATTTACGTTTGGTGACCGAAGCTATGACGTTTCTGGCCAACCAGGGCGGGCCATTATCCAACAGGATGGACGCGATGGCTGGGGCAGCGGCATTCAAATTGACCCTACACGTTTCGCACGGCAAGACGTACTGGCGCAAGGCGGAACCTCACTGGCGCTGACGGGAACGCTGGGGCATGAGCTTCACCATATTGGCAATCCTCAAGAACATCCGCGGGCCATGTATCAACAGTTCGTAGATACGACAGAGCAGGTCGCGCGCGATGCGCTGGCACGCTCCTCCAACCTTCCCACCGAAACACGCGACCAAATGGCACGCGAGATGGCGGAGCATATGCGCCAGCAGCTTGGCATCACACCGGAGAATATGGGAACGCTGAGCTTAGAAACATCTGACTTACACCATCAGTTAGATCATTACCTGAGGGGAAATGATCCCTTCAACAGATCAATGATGGAGGCACGCGCACGAAGTTATGGCCCAGGCTATGCCTTTAGCGAAACAGTCGATGACTTTATCCAGCGTGCGGCGGCTCGGCATGGCGTTTCAGAGTCTGATATCCGTGTCGATACATCTGCCGGACCTTCAACCGATGGTCCGCTTTATGAAGCAGGTAGGCCTTCTTCTGATGGATCAACCATGGAAATGGAAGCCTGCACCTCGTGTTGCGCTGGTGGGGCATGTGGTCAGCATGAGCATGCGCCCTCCACACCTCCCGCAACAGAGGCATCACCGGGTGCTGAAAGGCCTCAGGTAGATTCCACGGCAGGCGCCACCGGGGATCAGCCAGATGAAAATCCTCCCCGAACAGATTCCTCCGCTTTGCCCACCCTGCCAAGCGCCCCTCCTAGACCACCGGGAGAAGCCTCGAGCATGACCTCCTTAACTCCTCGTCAAGAAGGAGCAGCCGTGCGCGCTGAAAATGAATTAATGAGCCGCAATTTTTGTGATAGTGAGCGTCAGGGTTACAGTGACCACGGCCATATGTCACGGCCGGATCGGCAAGGGTTACTGGAGGGTTTATGTCGTCCAGCAGGAATAGAGTACTCCCCTACCGACGCAGAAGCAGGGCAGCTGGGCTCACCACGAGATCCCGCCGCCCATCAGCAGCGACGCGGCTCGGAGAGCCGAGCCCCAGCAGGGCAATAACAGAAAGCCCCCTACGCGAACGCCTCTTCCCAGCTCCCCGTGGTGGCGGCTTTGGTGTATTCCGTCACGCGGTTTTCGAAGAAATTCGTGTGCTCGACACCGTTCAGAATATCATCCATCCACGGCAGCGGGTTCTTCGAGATGTTGTAGAGCGGCTGCATGCCAAGCTGGGCTAAACGGCGATCCCCAATGTAGCGAATGTAGGATTTCACCTCTTGCGGGGTGAGCCCTTCAATGCCACCGACGCTGAACGCCAGATCAATGAAGGCATCCTCAAGGGAAATGATTTTGTGGCAGATCTTGTACAGCTCGCGGTTCAGTTCATCATCCGCCACTTCGGGATTCTCATGCAGGAAGGTGCGGAACAGGCGAATGATCGACTGCGTGTGCAGCGTCTCATCGCGCGCCGACCACGCCACAATCTGCCCCATGCCCTTCATTTTACCAAAGCGCTGGAAATTCAGCAAAATGGCAAATGAGGCAAACAGCTGCAGCCCCTCGGTGAAAGCGCCAAACGCAGCCAGCGTGATGGCAATGGAGCGCTTATCATCTACATTGAAGGAGTGCATGTAGTCATATTTGTCCTTCATTTCCTTGTACTTAAGGAATGCGGCGTATTCTGTTTCCGGAATGCCCAGCGTATCCAGCAGATGCGAATACGCGGCGATGTGGATGGTCTCCATATTGGAGAAAGCGGCCAGCATCATCTGCACTTCGGTGGGCTGGAACACCTTGGAATAATGGCGCATGTAGCAGTTATTGACCTCAATATCCGACTGGGTGAAGAAGCGGAAAATCTGCGTGAGCAGGTGCTTTTCATCGGGCGTGAGGTTGGCTTTCCAATCCTTCACATCATCCGCCAGCGGCACTTCCTCCGGCAGCCAGTGAATGCGCTGCTGCATCAGCCACGCCTCATAGGCCCACGGATATTGGAACGGCTTGTAGATCGGTTTTGAATCAAGAAGTGACATAGTTTTTCCCTCTTTTTCTATTGTCATTTCCGCGAAGGCGGGAATCTATTTACTTATATCTAACCTCTGGATTCCCGCTTTCGCGGGAATGACGGGTCTATTTTACTGACACGCTAAGCACTCATCATACTTGTTGTCCGATGTCTCCGCCGCAACAGGTTGGCGCTCCTTCTTCAGCAGCGACATTTCCAGCTGGATAGCCGGTGCCTCGGCATTATTGTGCCCTTTCTCAGCGCGCTGCAGCGAGGTGGAGCGGCAATAATACAAGCTCTTCAGGCCCTTC
>JAIEPI010000045.1 GCA_019749855.1 Rickettsiales bacterium
ACTGACGGTGAAGTCTATGTGGATGGCACTATGGGTGCTGGCGGTTATACTCGCGGAATACTGGATGCGGCGAAGTGTCAGGTGATGGCGATTGACCGTGATCCTTCCGTGCAGGGTTTTGCCGATCAGTTGACCGCCACTTACGCAGAGCGCTTTCAGTTTTTGCCCGGGCGTTTTGGCGAGATGGCGTCGTTGCTCGGTGCAAGAGGGCTATCGCATGTCAACGGGATTGTGCTTGATATTGGTGTGTCGTCGATGCAGCTGGATGAAGCCACGCGCGGTTTTTCCTTTAAAGTGGATGGCCCACTCGACATGCGCATGTCAGGCGATGGCCCCACCGCGGCTGATGTGGTCAATGGTTACGATGAAAAAGACCTCGCCGATATTATTTATATTTACGGTGAGGAGAAAGCCTCACGGCGTATTGCGCGTGCGATAGTTCGCAAGCGCGAGGAGCAGCTCATTGAGCGCACCAGCGAGCTCGCCAACATCATTCGCTCGGTGGTTCGTAGCTCGAAATTTGAAAAGAAAGATCCCGCGACGCGCACATTTCAGGCGCTTCGCATCTATGTGAACGAGGAGCTCAAGGAATTAGAGCTGGCCTTGCACGCCGCATTAAGCTTGCTGTCCCCTGAAGGCAGGCTGGTGGTGGTGGTGTTTCACTCGCTGGAAGATCGCATTGTTAAACGTTTCTTTGCCGAGCAGTCACGCACCGATGCGGGGGTATCCCGTCACATACCCGCAGCGTTAAGTGATGCAAAGAAACTTCAGCCCAATCTGCGCTTGCTGACTAAAAAAGCGCTCTCACCCAGTGATAATGAAATGCAGGAAAATCCGCGTTCCCGCTCGGCAAAACTTCGTGCAGCAGTGCGAACGGCCTATGATATTCACCCCAAGGAGGCAGCATAATGCGTGTGAACACAATGATTGGAATGATGGTGGTGCTCGTCTTGATTCTGGGCGTCACACGCGTCAAATACGTGGTGGGCGATGTGCGCCGTGACGTGACCCAACTTGAGCATCAGTTGGCACAGGAACAAATAAAGATTCACGTCTTGCAGGCGGAATGGGCGCATCTGAATCGCCCCGAGCGCTTACAGGCGCTGGGTGAGCAGCATCTGGCATTGGTGCCTGTTTCCGTAACGAGCCTGCGCGAAGTCTATACGATTCCGGTGCGTGGTGAGTCCAGTCAGATGGTTAATACGGCGCCCATGGCGACGGAAGTACGCTATGCCCGCTGAAAAGGCGGTCATCTTTTCATCCTCTGGGCGCCAGATTCATTCGGAGAGCCGTGCCAAGCAACGTCTTGAGCAGACACGTGGACGGCTCATCTGTGCGGGATTTCTTTTTATGCTGGCCTTTGGCGCGGTGGCCATGCGTTTGGTGGTGGTGGCCAGCACACCTCTATCGGCGTCAATGTTACGACAAGTGAACGCCGAGACGCCCAACATCACCCAGTTAACACTTGCCGATGTCATTCGGCAAACAACCCCCAATGATGATGTGGAGATGCCCACGCTCATCCTGCCACGTCGCGATATTGTCGATCGCAATGGCGATGTGTTGGCGAGCAGTCTTGAAACGCGCTCGCTCTACGCGCATCCGCAGGAGATTCGTCAGCCTAAAGAAGCCGCCCGCGTAATGGCACAAGTGCTGCCGCGCGTGTCACAGCAGAAATTATTGCAATTGCTGAGTTCATCGGCGAAGTTTGTATGGTTACTGCGCAATCTCACCCCCAAAGAGCAGGTGGCCGTAAATGAATTGGGGATTCCTGGCATTTATTTTCAGAAAGAATATACGCGTGTGTACCCGCAGGGCAATCTCATGTCGCACATTTTGGGCTTTGTCAATGTGGATGGGCAAGGGCTTGCCGGTATTGAGAAAAGCTATAACGACCAGTTAAAAACCGAATTGCCGGAGAGCGAGCCGTTGCAGCTCACCATTGATTTACGCATTCAGCATTTGCTGGATGATCAGTTGCAGCACGCAATGAAAGAATTCTCGGCCATAGGTGCCGCGGGCTTAATTGCAGATTTAAAAAGCGGAGAAGTGCTGGCACTCTCCAGCCTGCCAGGATTTGATCCGCATCACCCTGGCCAGTCAAGTCAGGAGGCCTTATTCAACCGCGTTTCGCTTGGCACTTACGAAATGGGCTCCACCTTTAAAACATTCACAGCGGCGCTGGCACTGGACTCGGGCGAACTCAGCATGGAGGATGGTTTTGACACCAGTCATCCCATTAAAGTGGCACGCTACACCATCACGGATACCCATCCGGTTTACCGCTGGATTTCGATTCCGGAGATATACATCTACTCATCCAATATCGGCACGGTAAAGATGATTCAGAAAGTGGGGCTTAATCGCCAACAAGCCTTCATGAAAAAACTGGGGATGTTTGATCGTGTCTCAATTGAACTGCCTGAGCGCGCTGAGCCGCTGACACCCAATCCGTGGCATGAAATTAATATGATGACCATTTCCTACGGGCATGGCATCTCCGTCACCCCATTGCATCTGGCGCAGGGGATTCAAACGATGTTGAATGGCGGTTATCGTCAGGGCTTTACGCTTTTGAAGGGGCATAATGTACCGCTGGAGAAAAGTGAGCGTATTATAAAAGCCAGCACTTCTGATCATGTGCGACGGCTGATGCGCGCGGTGGTGCAGTATGGGACAGGAAAAAGTGCTGATGTGGCAGGCTATCAGGTGGGTGGCAAAACGGGAACCGCAGAGAAAGTCAAAGCCGGAGGCTACGCCGCCAAAGCCAAAATCGCCTCGTTTGTTGGAGCATTCCCCATGAATAATCCCAAATACCTGATGTTGGTGATGGTGGATGAGCCACAACCAACCAAGAAAACTTATGGTTATGCCACAGGTGGCTGGGTGGCAGCGCCGATTATCGGACGGATCGTCAGTCAAATGGGGCCGTTGCTTGGCATGAAACCTAATCATGATGTCGCGCCGGACGCACTGGACGCGTATATGCTGGCGATCAAAGAGAAAGAAAAGAGGGCACGGCAACAGGCGGCGCAAACACGGGCTGTGCGAACTGTCAGTTACTAAATCGCGGTTGCAGCCTGACCGCTGGCAATGATAGACAGGATGCATGAAACTCGCTGATTTACTGTCTCGCTATCCGGCTATTGTCACTCAAGCTTCGCCGACGCTTGCCTTGACAGGCTTGACAACGGATTCAAGAGCCACCCGTGCTGGGGATGCCTTTATTGCGATTTCTGGCACTGTTGCCGAAGGTTCCCTCTACGTGCAGGATGCCGTGGCGCGTGGCGCCGTGGCGGTGATGTATCAGCAGGGAATGCAGCTGGATGTGCCACCGAGCGTTGCCCGTGTTGAGGTACAGAATACGCGCATCGCCGCGGCCAGACTTGCGGCCCAATTTTATCAGCCACAACCCACACGCGTGATTGCCGTCACCGGAACGGATGGCAAAAGCTCAACCGTTGAATTCATCCGCCAGCTTCTCGAATCAACGGGGCGAGCTGCCGCTTCCATTGGCACCATCGGTATAAAAACCAGCGTGGCACTTCCCGCCTATGAAGCCGCGAATACCACGCCTGATCCGGTGATTCTACATCAGCGGCTACAAATGCTGGCGCAGGCCGGTATTCAGGATGTGGCGCTGGAAGCATCCAGTCATGGGCTGCATCAATATCGGCTGGAAGGGCTGCAAGCCTGTGTCGGTGTTTTCACTACCTTCGGGCAGGATCATCTCGATTACCATGAAACGCTGGACGCGTATTTCGCGGCAAAAGCGCGCCTGTTTACGCAGCTTCTCACCACCGGTAGTACGGCGGTTTTGAATGCGGATCATCATCGCATCAGCGCATTGCGTTCCATATGTGAGGGGCGCGGAGTGCGGGTGATTGATTTTGGTGAGCATGCCACCCACTGCCAATTGCTCGAGTCACAAGCGGTGGCGAATGGCCAGCATGTTTCAATGCTTTTGGGGGGCTATGCGTGGCAGGGTCTGATTCCGCTTTTTGGTCGCTTTCAGGTGATGAACGTACTGGCTGCGAGCGGCGCTTTGCTAGCGATGGGGATTGAGCCAGCTTCCATCACGGCGGCCTATGCGTCGCTTTACGGGGTGAGCGGTCGTCTGCAATTGGCGGCGCATCATCCGCATGGCATGCCCATTTTTGTTGATTATGCGCATACGGCGCAGGGTCTGGCCTCAGCACTGAGTGCACTACGTCCGCATACACAGGGGAAACTGCATGTGGTGTTTGGCTGTGGCGGCAACCGTGATGCGGGAAAACGTGCAGAGATGGGGCTGGTGGCGACACAACTGGCTGATGCGGTGATCGTCACCGATGATAATCCTCGTCATGAGAATCCAGCTGAGATCCGTGCGGCGATTCTGGCAAGCGCTCAGGGTGCCATTGAGGTCGCTGATCGTGGCGAGGCCATCCGGCACGCGGTGCAGTCATTACAAACAGGTGATGTTTTATTGATTGCCGGAAAAGGTCATGAGGCCTATCAAATCATGGGTGACATCAAACACCCATTCAATGATGTCGATGAATCCCAACACGCGGTAGCGATGATGAAAAAGGCAGGATAAGATGACGATACTCTGGGATGCACAAGATGTAGCAGCGGCAATTGGCGCAACGGAGCGCAGCGGTTGGAAAGCCCAGCGCGTGACCAGTGACAGCCGAAAACTGCAGGCGGGTGACCTGTTCATTGCACTGAAGGGTGAGCATTTTGACGGCCATGATTTCGTGGCGGAAGCCCTGCGTCAGGGGGCAAGCGCGGCGATCGTTTCATGTGAGCCGAAAGGCTGCGCTGGCGATGTGCGCCTCATTCGTGTGGCTGACACATTGCACGCCCTGCAACAGCTCGGAAAAGCGGGTCGTGAGCGCAGCACAGCGAAGGTCGTTGGCGTAACCGGCAGTGTTGGCAAAACAAGCTGCAAAGAAGCGCTGGCGCTGGCCTTTGGCGCACAGGCTCGCACCTACGCCAGTCAGGGTAATTTAAATAATCACATCGGGCTGCCACTGATGCTGGCCAATATGCCGCCGCTCACCGAAGTCGCCATCATTGAAATGGGCATGAACCATGCCGGTGAGATCGCTTTGCTTTCGTCACTGGCGCAGCCGGATGTTGCGATCATTACGGCGGTCGAGGCAGTGCATATTGAATTTTTTGACTCGGTGGAAGCGATTGCCGATGCCAAGTCAGAAATCAGCGTGGGTTTGCGCTCCGGCGGCACATTACTGTTGCCCAGTGACAATCCACATTTTGCGCGACTCACGCAATCAGCGAAGGACTATGGCGTCACCAACATACGCGCCTTTGGTGCTGGCGAGGCGGCACTACCGCGCTTGCTGGATTATCAGGTGCATGCGGCGGGTTCGCGGGCACGTATTCTCACCTCGAAGGGTGAAATAGACCTCCACATGCAAGCGGTCGGCCGTCATTGGGCGGTGATGATGAGCGGCGTGCTGGCAGCGGTGGAAGCGCTGGGTTATGATGTGACACTCGCTACGAAAGCGCTCGCCGCTTTTAGCGAGCCTTCCGGTCGTGGCCGTGCATTGAAACAGCTGCTCAAAAACGGTGTTGAAATCATGATCCTTGACGATAGCTACAACGCCAGTCCAGCCTCCATGCGCGCTGCGCTGGCGCGACTGGATGACATCTGGCGCGCACAGGGAAGCACGGGGCGAAAGCTCGCGGCACTCGGCGATATGCGAGAATTAGGCGATCATGCGGCGAGCATGCATCGTGATCTCGCGCCCGACTTGACGCGTTATGGCGTCAATCAGCTCTATGCGTGCGGCAGTCATATGAGGGGTCTCTATGATGCGGTGCCTCAAGCGATGCAGGGTCACTGGGCAACCAGCGTTGATGAGTTGGCACAAGCTCTCCTGCCAGTGCTGAAAAACGGCGATATTCTGCTGGTCAAAGGCTCACGTGGAAGTGCCATGGATAAAGTGGTGAGCGCGATTGCCACGGATAATACACAAAGCGACCAACGGAAAACCAGTCATGTTGTATAATTTACTCTTCCCATTTGCTGATCAATTTCAGTTTTTTAATTTGTTCAAATATCTGACTTTCCGCAGCGGCGGAGCGATCATGACCAGCCTGATCCTCAGCTTTATTATAGGGCCGCACCTGATTTCATGGCTTCGTTATAAGCAAAAAGGTGGGCAGCCGATTCGTGAGGACGGTCCCGAATCACATTTGCGCACTAAGCAAGGCACACCCACCATGGGCGGGCTAATGATTTTGCTCTCGGTGACCATTTCAACCGTTTTATGGGCGGATATTACCAATGATTATGTGTGGATCGTTCTGTTCGTCACCATTGGTTACGGCCTCATCGGCTTTACCGATGATTACATGAAAGTCAGTAAGCGTAATACCAAGGGCCTGCGCGGTAAATTGAAGCTGTTGACGCAATGCGCCATTGCCCTGATTGCCGCCTGTTGGATTCAGCAGGTCGCTCCGTCATCGATTGATCAGCATCTCGCGGTGCCGTTCTTCAAGGACTGGCTACCCAGTCTCGGCATGTTGTATCTGCCGTTTGTCATGTTAGTCATGGTCGGTGCTTCCAATGCGGTGAATCTCACCGATGGGCTGGACGGGCTGGCGATTGTTCCCATCATGATTGCCTCGGGGTGTTTCGCGCTGATTGCCTACCTTGTGGGCAATACCGTGTTTGCCGAATATCTGCAGATTCATGCCGTGCCCGGGGCGGGTGAGTTGGCGGTGTTTTGTGCGGCGCTGATTGGTGCTGGGCTTGGCTTTTTATGGTATAATGCTCCGCCCGCCATGGTGTTTATGGGCGATACTGGCAGTCTGGCTTTCGGTGGATCACTGGGCACGATCAGTGTGATTACCAAGCATGAGCTGGTGCTGGCGATTATTGGCGGCTTGTTTGTGCTGGAGGCGGTTTCAGTGATTGTGCAGGTGGCTTCGTTCAAGCTGACCGGCAAACGCGTATTCAGGATGGCACCGATTCATCATCATTTTGAAAAGCTGGGCTGGCAGGAGCCCACCATCGTGATTCGCTTCTGGATTATCGCGAGCATTTTGGCGCTCGTGGGTCTCAGTACATTAAAGCTGAGGTAGGAGATGAGAATCGGGAATCGGGAATCGGGAATCGGGAAGCATTTCATTCTGGCAAATGCTGGAATTGAATTATCTCGGCTCGCTGATTTTCCCTTGCACGCAGATCAAGCGTTCCTCCCCTTTGTCCCTCCTTTTTCCCGATTCCCGATTCCCGATTCCCGATTCCACATATGATCCTCCTTCCCCACTACAAAAGCAAAAAAGTCGGCGTCGTTGGTCTGGGCAAGTCGGGCATGGCGACCATCGCGGCGCTGGAGGCGAGCGGTGCGCAGGTGCTGGCGTGGGATGATGGGCTGGCGAAGAAGGGCGATAGTCCAGTTATGCTGACGCCGCTGGAGGCGTGGCCGTGGGAGCAGATTGCCGATCTGATTCTCAGCCCGGGTGTGCCGTTGACGCATCCGCAGCCACACGCGGCAGTGATATTAGCTCAGCAGCATGGTGTACGCATTATTGGCGATGTTGAGTTATTGTTGACTGCCTGCCCTCATGCCACCGTCATTGGCATCACCGGTACGAATGGCAAATCCACCACCACGGCGTTGATCGGCCATATTTTGCAATCATCCGCCGGACGCAGGATTCAGGTCGGCGGCAATCTGGGGACACCCGTGTTATCGTTCGAGCCGTTGGCTGCGGGCGATATCTATGTGCTTGAGCTTTCATCCTACCAATTAGAGCTCTTGGACGAAGCACGAATACACGTCGGCTGCTTGCTGAATATCACGCCCGATCATCTCGATCGTCACGGCTCAATGGAGGGGTATGTGCAGGCGAAGCAGCGCATGTTTGTGCATCAGCATGTGGGGGATACCGCCATTATCGGTGTGGATGACGCCTACACCGAAGCGGTGGCACATGAACTGATCGCGGCAGGGCAGCGCATGGTGATTCCTGTGGGCGTGAAAGCGCGCGTGGCGCAGGGTATCGAGGTGAGGGCAGGGGTGTTGCGTGACGGCAGCGCTGTCACCCCCCTCCAACCTCCGGGGGGAGACTTGACTCCCTCCCCCTCGAGGGGGGAGGGCTGGGGTGGGGGTGCCCTTGAGATAACAAGTGATGGTGACACCCTCGACCTCACCCCCTGCCTCGCGCTGAAGGGGGCGCATAACTGGCAGAATGCGGCGGTAGCGTTCGCCGCGTGCCGCGCTGTTGGGATTTTGCCTGATGTGATTGCCGATGGTCTAAGAAGTTTTCCGGGTCTGGCGCATCGCATGGAGCGTGTCATGAGCATTCAACACGTGACTTTTGTGAATGATAGCAAAGCCACCAATGCCGATGCGGCGGCCAAAGCCCTTGGCAGTTACGACTCCATTTACTGGATTGCGGGCGGTCTGCCTAAAGAAGGCGGCATTTCGACGCTTGGGCAATTTTTCCCCCGCATTCGCCACGCATTTTTGATCGGGCAGGCGGCGGAGGCATTTGCCAAGACTTTGGATGGCCATGTGCCTTACACACTCTGCGGCACATTGGAGGTGGCGACACAACACGCTGCCCGCATGGCGTTGGCCCATGCCACACCCAGCGCGGTATTGCTTTCACCCGCCTGCGCCTCATGGGATCAATGGCCGAATTTTGAAGCGCGTGGTGAAGCATTCAGGCAGTATGCGCAGGCGCTGGAAAAGGAGAGGGCGGCGTGATTCGCACATCGTCATTGCCCGAATTTGCGATAGCAAATTATAGGGCAATCCAGTGCTTCGCCTACTGTCGGGATGGGTTCCCCTATGGTTTTGTTATGCAAAACTCGGGGAATAACAAAAGATGAAAAAACCCATCCAAAAAAAACCCAGCCGGTTTGACCGTTCAAACAGTGGATTATTTGGCCGCTGGTGGTGGACAGTCGATCGCATGCTTTTTGTCACATTGGTGTTGTTAATTCTATGCGGCATGATTCTGGTAACGGCAGGTAGCCCGCCCGTGGCCAAGCGCTTGGGCTATGACGCATTTCACTTCGTGTATCGACAGCAGGGCTTTCTGCTTATTTCGTTTCTCGTCATGGTGGGGGTCTCGATGTTTGAGCCTAAGCATATTCGGCGCTTAAGTGTACTGGGTCTGCTCGGTAGTCTTGCACTGCTATGTGTATTGCCCATCATTGGTGAGGAAAATAAGGGCGCGGTGCGATGGTTTCCGGTGCCATTTGTGGGAACCGTTCAGCCGTCGGAGTTTTTAAAACCATTTTTTGCCGTGGTGGTGGCATGGGTACTCTCGGAGCGATTCAAGAATAGCGATTTTCCCTCCTACCGGATTGCCTTTGCGCTCTTTTCTGTTTCGGCGGGTCTGGTGATTATCCAGCCGGATTTCGGCATGACCTTGACGCTGATGGGCGTTTTTGGGGTGCAGTTGTTTTTGGCGGGCATTCCCTTGTTGCTGGTGTGCGGTATGGGAGTGATGGCGGTCGCCGTGGCGGTGGGGGCGTACTTTGCGATGCCACATGTACGTGACCGGATTGAGACCTTTCTTAATCCGACGGCCGAGAATTATCAGGTGATGAAATCACTTCAGGCTTTTCAGAGTGGTGGATTTTTTGGGCGTGGGCCGGGTGAAGGTGTCATTAAATGGCAGATTCCTGATTCGCATACTGACTTTATTTTTGCGGTGGCGGCTGAGGAGTTTGGCGTGATGCTCTCCATTGTGTTGGTGCTGATGTTTGCCTTTGTTGTGCTGCGTAGTTTTTATCGTGCTGGCCAGATGACCGATACATTTCCCATGCTGGCGGTGTCGGGTTTAGCCGCACAGTTTGGCGGGCAGGCATTTGTGAATATGGGGGTGTCGCTCAAGCTGTTGCCAGCCAAAGGAATGACGCTGCCCTTCATGAGCTATGGCGGATCGTCGCTGGTGGCGATGGCGCTGGGGATGGGGATGCTACTGGCCCTGACACGAAAACGATACGGACAATTACCAAGCGGGCGCTTGCAAGGCTGAGCGCAAGAGGCTACCAATAGACTATGACAGTCTCGTATCATATCATTCTTGCGGCAGGTGGCACCGGTGGACATATTTTCCCCGCGGAATCGCTGGCAGAGGAGCTCACCGCACGTGGCCACCATGTGACGCTCATTACCGATAGTCGTTTTGCGGACTATAGCGCGGCCAGCATGAAGGGCATTTTTGCACAGATGCCGATTCATTATATTCGTGCCGCCTCGCTTGGGCGCACGGTATGGCGGCGAGCGCTGAATGCTCTACTGATTATTCGTGGTATTTGGCAGGCGCGGCAAGTGATTAAGGCTATTCGCCCGCAAGTCGTGGTAGGCTTTGGCGGCTATCCTTCCTTCCCCACCATGATGGCGGCCAGCTCGCTGGGCGTTGCCACCATTATTCACGAACAGAATGCGCTGCTAGGCAAAGCCAACCGCGTACTGGCGGATCGTGTGACAACCATTGCCGCCAGCTTTGAGCAGACTGGTTTAGTGAAACCGGAATGCCGCCATAAGCTGGTGATGGTAGGAAATCCGGTGCGCTCGGCCATTCGTGCTTTGCATGATATTCCAGCGCCGGAACTAACACAGGATGGTATTTTGCGCTTACTGGTGATGGGCGGCTCGCAAGGGGCACTGGTGTTCAGTGACGTTATGCCAAAAGCGGTGGCATTGTTGCCGGAATCACTGCGTCGCCGCTTACGCATTGACCAGCAAACGCGTGCTGAAGCATTACTGGAAACACGGCAGGCTTACGAAGCCATTGGCGTGCAAGC
>JAIEPI010000148.1 GCA_019749855.1 Rickettsiales bacterium
TTTACGGTCAGATTGCTTTTGAAGAACTCTATGGCAATCGCTCATTAGTGCTGCCAAAGCCAGCAGCCACCATCAACGAGCAGGAATGGCAGCAACTCTACAAAAACAGCTCACTATCACAAGCCGTGATTGCCCTCAAACGTGCGAATCACGAGACGCTGGCTTTGCCCTTTCTAATTCAGCTCACACAAATGGCTAAAACACCAAAAATGGCTGCTTTTGCGGCACATACCGGTTGGAAAACGGGTCGCTCTGATTTTGCCGTTCGTGCCGCTAAAGAGGCGCTGAATCAAGGCTATTATCTGCCGGATTACCTGTTCCCACTGGATATGACGCCGCCCAATCTGGCACTGGAGCCAGCGCTCGCTTACGCCATCGCCCGTCAGGAAAGTATGTTTTATCCCAAAGCTCGCTCTGCTGCTGATGCACGCGGCATGATGCAGGTACTTCCAGCGACGGGACGTTTAGTGGCACTGAAGCACAAGATCGGTTTTACGGCTGAACGTTTGTACGAGCAGGATTATAATTTTGTCATTGGCAGCCATTATCTCAATGATTTATTACGCAAATTTTCCGGCAGCAAAATTTTTGCTATTGCTGGCTACAATGCGGGCCCAGGCCGCCCCGTCAAATGGAGTGCAAAATATGGCGCGCTTGAAAAAAATCAGGATAAAAATATCGACTGGATTGAGCGCATTCCCTTTGCAGAAACACGAAATTATGTCCAGCGGGTACTGGAAAACTATCAGGTCTATCGTGCCTTGATTTCACAGGGCAAGGATCCGCTAACCGCGAAAGCGTCCATTCTGCCTTAATGAGTGACGATTACTCGCAAATAGCCATCTCACCGCCGCAAAAGCCGAAACCTTTAGGTGCGGTATAACTGGCATCGTTATCCTCGTACTGTTCATAACCGTTATTCCAGTTATGCGAGTCACGACGTGGTGCATTTTCAGCACATGAGGAAAGCGTGACCATAACACTCATGGCAATGAAAGACCTGTAGCATTGTGCAAATACTGACATTGGCTTTTCTGGAAGCTATAACATTATATCTAGCATATAATGCAGCGCACAATAGAGCATGTCCTAACATAATTTGCAAAGAAAAATGGCGTGAAATCAATGAGACTATCACCGTTTCTACTACCATTTGTTGCCTTGCTTTTAACATTCATTATTCTGCCATCGACTAGTTTTGCGCTAACCATCGCCACCTCCATTCGTCCACTTTATGGCATTGCGGCAGCTGTTGCGGGTGATCAGGCTAAGGTGTCGCTGATTCTCGATACCCCTTCATCACCGCATGACGCTGGCAGCAAACCTTCACATATTCTCAAAATTACACAGGCAAATGCTGTTTTGCTGGTGAATCGCTCTTTTGAAACTTTTTTACAGCGACCACTCAAGACCTATGGAAGCAACAAAGTGATTCTTGAAGCTTCGTCAGCCTCAGGTGTTCAGGTGCTTTCCCGCCTGATTTTGCATGCAAATCCTGAATTTAACTGGCGTACACCGCCCAAAACGCTCAAAGAATTGACCGGCGAGGATAACCCGAAAGATTACCATCTCTGGCTCAATCCAGATTACGGTGTTGCGATTGCCAAACAGGTGCATGCCTATCTGGTACAAAAAGATAGTCAAAACCAGACTATTTATGACCGCAATCTTGCTGAATTTATTACGGAAGTGAATTCAACTGCCTGGAGTATTCGCAACCAATTACGCCCGAACGGACAGCGCTTTTTAGCCGCACATGATGGATACCAGTATTTCGCACGCTCTTTTGCTCTTCAACAGGCTGGCACTATCAGTGAGGGTGAAGCACAGCAAAGTAATCCGGCGCAACATGCTAAAATAGTCGCGATTGCGGCTGATCCTAGGACAGCTTGCATCATTCAGGATGTCGAATCAAAGGGCCGTGATGCTCTGGCATTGTCAAAAGCTAATCACAAGCCGCTATTGACCGCCGATCCTCTAGGTCAGAAGCTTCCGCTTGACCGCAACCTCTATCCCGCGATACTGAAAAACATGGGGCAAACATTTGCAAATTGTCTCTATCATTAGATTATTCTTAAAATGACTCAATAAATCAGGTCCACCAATGTTTAGATATTTTGACGTAAACAACCTTCAAAGCGCGACGCAGGACTTTGTTCGCCGCAAACGTCATGGCAGTGTGTGGCGGGCATTTTTAATGTATCTAGCCATCCTTTTAATTGTCCTTAGTTATGGTTTTTACCGCCATTATCACAGTAGTGACGTCATTTTAATTATTCTGCTGACCGTCGCCATTACCACGCTGATTCTTCATGCGCTCTACAGCATTCAGAAAAGCCTGGATCTTATTATGGCAGTTGAGTTCCAGAATGCACTTTTTACGTCGGCACTTAATCTTCGGATGGACTTCACCATCATCATGCAGCGCAATGGCAGCGTTGTTTATGTGGATAGTGGTTTCCGTGAATTGTTTCCTGAAATCCGCACCATTGATGATAAAGTGCTGGATTACCTGACCACCAATCTGCAAATGGATGAGCGCCAGAAGGATAAATTTTTTCTGGCTCTGCGAAACTACGATTATGAACAGTTGGTAGTCGAGCTATTCAAAGGGAACGGTGAGTACGATAAATTCATGCTGTATCTCAGCCCTATCCCACGTCCGCAAGGCTTCTTCATGATTCAGGCCCGTAAATATGTGGCGATGCGAAATGCCGCTGATGTGACCGTTGCCAAACCAGAATCTGACAAATCATACAGCAAGAATGTTCTGGATGCGCTGCCACAGCCAGCTTACATTATCTCCGATAGCGGCATTCTACTGGATTGCAATGACAGACTTGCCGAATTGCTGGGGTACAAAGATCATCAATCATGCCTCAGTGCCGTCACACAATTATCTGATGTTGTTTTTGAAACCAGTCAGCTTCTAAAAAATCGCCACCCACAAAATTATGAGGGCTCTGCAGATTTCAAAACAAAAGACGGTGGTTTGCGAGCCATCAATCTTCAACAATACATCATGCTGGATAATGGCAAACTAGCGGGCGCTCTTGGCCTGGTGAAAAAGGCATCCTGATTCATGGCATGGCTTAGGAAAAAAGCCTCAGGCACCGGCGACGATGAGACCGCACGCCTCACAGATTTTATTGAAGGCTCACCCATTGCGATTGCGCGCATGGATGAACAGGGCGTCATTTTAGAGAGCAATCGTTCCTTTAAAGAGTTGATTCGTAATAGCTTTGGTGACGATCAAAAGATAAAGCTAGCTGATTTGATCATGCAGCCCGAGCCGCGTCATAAAATCAAAGGGATGCTGCAGCGTACACTGGCGGGAGACATCTCCACTGATCCCACGGCGATGGAATTATCCCTACCGGACGGCGTCACCATAACCGTTGCGTTATTCTTCAGTCTTCTACAACAGGGGCCTGATGGTCATCCAGCCATTATCGCCCACCTGATTGATACCACGGAGCAAAAAAATCTTGAGTTGCGCTTCGCACACTCGCAAAAAATGCAGGCTGTTGGTCAATTAGCTGGCGGCGTGGCGCATGATTTCAACAATCTTCTCACCGCTATGATCGGCTTTTGTGACCTGCTATTGATGCGACATCCGGCCGGTGACCCCTCTTTCGCGGACATTATGCAGGTGAAGCAAAATGCCAATCGCGCCGCCAATCTTGTGCGGCAATTGCTCGCTTTTTCACGTCGCCAGACATTACAGCCCAAACCGATAGATCTCACCGAATTGCTTGCTGAATTATCCAATCTCATCCGGCGTCTGATTGGTGAGAACATCGAACTGAAAATGATTCATGGCCGCGAAGTCTGGCCGATCAAAGCTGATCAGGGGCAGCTAGAGCAGGTGATTATCAACCTCGCCGTGAATGCACGCGATGCAATGAAAAAAGGCGGCGCGCTAACAATCCGCTCCAGTAACGTGCAAATTCTGGGCAGTTACTCGCTGGATCCTGAAATGATTCCCCCCGCGCAGGAAGATACCATTGATCCAGGCGAATATGTCCAGATTGACATTATTGATACGGGGCACGGCATGCCTCGCAGCCTGATTGAAAAGATATTTGAGCCGTTCTTTTCAACCAAAGAAGTGGGGCATGGCACGGGCCTTGGCTTATCCACTGTTTACGGCATTATCAAACAAACCGGCGGCTATATTTATGTGCGCTCACGGGAAGAAGAAGGCACGGTGTTCACCCTGTTCTTCCCTCGCATGTCTGCACAGGAAGTCGCCGCAAAAGTTCATGAAGAAAACGAAGAACGCGCTGCACCCTCTGACTTAACCGGCGCCGCGACGATTCTTCTGGTAGAAGACGAAACGCCGGTACGTGCCTTTGCCGCGCGCGCCCTCCGCAATAAAGGCTACGAAATTTATGAAGCGGATTGCGGTGAAAACGCGCTCGAAGTTTTCTCACAGGCAACGAAGGATATTGAGGTCATCATCACCGATGTGGTCATGCCTGGCATGAATGGCCCAACCATGATCGAAACGCTCTATCAGACCTATCCGGAAAAAATGAAAAACATCAAAGTGGTGTTTATCTCCGGTTATGCAGAGGACGCCTTTATCGATACCTATGGAAGTGATCGTGAATTTAACTTCCTGCCCAAGCCATTTACACTGAAGCAGCTGGCATCGAAAGTGAAAGAAATCACGCTGCTGTAATCGCGTAAATAGCTATAGGATACTATCCTAATTGCCTTGTTTTCAAAGGTAAGCACGCATATACCTAATGCATTAACCTTTTGCATGGATATAAAAATGGATAAGCAAAAAGCGCTCGATACTGCCCTCAGCCAGATTGAAAAAACCTTTGGCAAAGGCTCCATCATGAAATTGGGGCAAAAAGACGCTCTGGATATTGAAGTCATTTCCACTGGTTCTCTCGGCCTCGATATTGCGCTGGGCGTTGGCGGCGTGCCAAAGGGACGGGTGATCGAGATTTACGGGCCGGAAAGCTCGGGAAAAACAACTCTCACCTTGCAGATTACCGCAGAATGCCAAAAAACAGGCGGCACCTGCGCCTTCATTGATGCGGAACATGCTCTGGACCCCGCCTATGCACGCAAGCTGGGTGTCAAGCTGGACGAATTGCTCATTTCTCAGCCCGATACGGGCGAGCAGGCACTGGAGATCGCCGATACGCTGGTGCGCTCTGGCGCCGTAGATCTGGTGGTTATTGATTCCGTCGCGGCGCTCGTACCACGTGCCGAGCTGGAAGGCGAAATGGGCGATGCGCATATGGGGCTGCAGGCGCGTCTGATGTCACAGGCGTTACGTAAACTGACGGCTTCCATTTCCCGCACCAACTGCACGGTGATTTTCATCAACCAGATTCGCCAGAAAATTGGCGTCATGTTTGGTAATCCGGAAACCACAACCGGTGGTAATGCGCTGAAGTTTTATGCGTCCGTTCGTCTTGATATTCGTCGCATTGGCGCACTGAAAGACAAAGAAGAAGTAGTCGGCAATCTAACGCGCGTTAAAGTAGTTAAAAACAAGGTAGCACCGCCCTTCCGTGTCGTGGATTTCGACATTATGTACGGTGAGGGCATTTCTAAAATCGGCGAGCTGATTGACCTCGGTGTCAAGGCGAACATCATCGAAAAATCAGGTGCATGGTATTCTTACAAAGATCAGCGCATTGGTCAGGGTAAAGAAAACACCCGCAGTTTTTTGAAAGAAAACACTGCGATGGCCGATGAGATTGAAGCGACCATTCGTGCACAAGCGAACAAAGTAAGCGAAGCGCTGCAGGGTGCACCAACGGAAGAAGCGGAAGAAGTGGCTTAAAGCCTATGCGCGTGATGAGTGATGCAGGTCGGATTTTTCTGCGGCTTGCATCACTCACGCGTCAGCTTATCGTTGCCACACCTCAATGAATCCTTTATTGCTTTCGTCATGACGACGACCAACGAAGTACGCCAGGCGTTTTTAGAGTTTTTTGCGGGGCATGACCATAAGGTTCTGCCCTCCTCTGCGCTGATTCCGCATAATGACCCGACGCTGATGTTTGCCAATGCGGGCATGAATCAGTTTAAAAACATTTTCACGGGCATGGAAAAAGCGCCCACCCCACCTCGTGCAGCCACTGCACAAAAAGTGGTGCGCGCTGGCGGCAAACATAATGATCTCGATAATGTCGGCTACACAGCGCGCCATCACACCTTCTTTGAGATGCTCGGCAATTTCTCTTTTGGTGATTATTTCAAAGAGCAGGCGATTGTACATGCGTGGGAGTTGCTCACCAAAACTTTTGGCATTGCGCCCGAGAAACTAGGCTTCACCGTCTATCATACCGATGATGAGGCTTTCGATTTATGGAAGAAAATCACCGGCTGCGACGATTCTCGCATTCTGCGAATTCCGACCAAGGATAATTTTTGGGCCATGGGCGATACTGGCCCTTGCGGCCCCTGCTCTGAGATATTCTACGACCATGGCGCCCATGCAGCGGAAGGCAGCTGGTCACTTGACGCTGATGGTAGCGACCAGTTTGGTGATCGCTACATCGAGATTTGGAATCTGGTGTTCATGCAATATGAGCAGGTGGATGCCAATACACGCATTGACCTGCCCAAGCCCTCGATTGACACTGGCATGGGCTTGGAGCGAATTGCCGCGGTACTTCAGGGCGTGCACAATAATTATGACATTGACGTGTTTCGTGCATTGATGGCGCAATCCATTTCCTTCAGCGGCAAAGCCGCCACGAGTGAGAATTTAGCGTCGCACAAAGTCATTGCTGATCATTTACGCTCCTGCGGATTCCTGATTGCTGATGGTGTTTTGCCCTCCAACGAGGGGCGCGGCTATGTTCTGCGCCGTATCATGCGGCGCGCCATGCGGCATGTGCATTTGCTCGGCTCACGTGAGCCGATGATGCATCGTTTGGTGGGAGTCCTGGTGCATGAGATGGGTGCGGCCTATCCGGAGCTCAGCCGCGCGCAAGCACTCATCACGGAAACACTCAAGCAGGAAGAAGAGCGTTTTCGTGACCTGTTGGATCGCGGCTTGAAGCTGCTGGACGAAGAGCGGAAACATCTCGCGCCGCAGCAACCGCTGGCGGGCGGCGTCGCATTCAAACTCTATGACACTTACGGCTTCCCGCTTGATCTCACGCAGGATATTTTGCGCGGTGATGGGCTGAGTGTGGATGTCGCCGGATTCGACGCTGCGATGCAGGAGCAGCGTGAGCGTGCACGTGCTGCATGGAAAGGCTCCGGCGAAAAAGCCACGCATGAATTATGGTTTGCGCTGCGTGAAAAACTAACCGCCACCGAATTTTTGGGCTACGTCACGCTTCATGCCAGCGCTGAGGTATTAGCACTGATTAAAGATGGCGCAGAAATCAGCCGCGCTGATGCGGGCGACGAGGTGCTGTTAGTCACCAATCAAACACCGTTTTATGCAGAGTCCGGCGGCCAGCTGGGTGACACAGGCCTACTCACTATCAATGGAAAAACGATCGCGCAGGTGACGGATACCAGCAAACCCGTCGATACGTTATTTGTGCATCACATTACATTGTCAGCGCCCCTTGCCGTTGGCGCGACGATTGACATGCACATTGATAGCGAGCGGCGGACGCGGATTCGTGCCAACCACTCCGCCACTCATTTGTTACATGCCGCTTTGCGAAAGCATCTGGGTGAGCATGTGACGCAAAAAGGTTCGCAAGTGAGTGCCGACAGGCTGCGCTTTGATTTCAGCCATCAGAAAGCACTAAGCGCGACTGAGTGGCAGGCCATCGAGGCTGAGGTGAATCATTTTGTGTGGCAAAATGAAGCCGTCAGCACGCGTCTCATGGCTTCAGAAGATGCGATTAAAGCGGGAGCCATGGCGCTGTTTGGTGAAAAATATGGTGATGAAGTTCGCGTGCTCACCATGGGCATCACTGAGCAGGGCGGCCCCTACTCTGTTGAGCTGTGCGGTGGCACGCATGTGTCGCGCATGGGCGATATCGGTATTTTTAAAATCCTCTCCGAGAGTGCCATCGCCTCAGGTGTTCGCCGGATTGAAGCCACCACTCGCGACAGCGCCTATCATTACTTGTTACAACAAGAGCAACAGGTGAGCGCACTGGCAGACTTATTGAAAGTGGGAGCAGCTGAGCTGACACAGCGTGTTGAAACATTACAAAATGACCGCAAAAAACTGGAAAAAGAACTGGCTGAATCAAAGAAAAAACTAGCACTTGGCTCTGGTTCTAGCGGCGCTGATCTTGTGCCTGAAACCATTGGTGAGATACAGTTTATCGGCAAGAATTTTCAGGAGCTGGCACCCAAGGAATTACGCGGAATTGCCGAAGGCTTCCTTAAAACAATCACGCATGGCGTGGTGGCCATCACCTCTGATTTTGAAGGCAAAGGCTCTATTGTTGTGGCGGTGAGCAAGGACCTTGCAGGCCAAGTGAATGCCGCTGATTTAGTGAAACATGCAGTGCTCTCGCTGGGTGGGCAGGGCGGCGGCGGCAAACCGGAAATGGCGCAAGGTGGCGGCCCCAACGGTGATCAGTGTGAGCAGGCCATCAACAGTATTCGTTCGCTGCTATCAGTATAAGCAGGTCGCCTGTACGCTATGGGGCCACATGATGCCACCATTCGCGCAACGCCAAAAAAGCAATAAAATGCAGCGCATAAACATAGTGTGAGTTACGTGAAACAAAGTTAATGACTGGCCGCGTAAAGCCCAGCCCTGCTGCATATTCAATGGGCTTAATCGAGAATCGCGCCAGATACAGCGTGACAATGCCAGAACCAACGGTCATGAACACCCATTGCGCCAGATTGAACTGAAAACCATCCGTTTGCATGAGGATGAACACGATAAAACTGAACGCTTGTGTGACGTGGCTAAGTACATGATGGCGGAGAGCACGGCAATAATAACCGCAAAGAGCGAACAACAAAGCCTGCGGGCCATATTCAAATATCACCAGCGATGGAATGGCGAACACCACAACTAGCAGCATAATAAAAGCCCAGTTAACAGGCGTTAGTGGCTGCTGAACCAGCTGGCTAGCGATGAAAAGGCGGCAGCAAAAAATTGATAACAATGCATTAATGGGAAACAGACGCTCACCCACGCAATAATCAGTCAATACCATCAGCGCGCATAACTGCAAGATAAGGTATGGCGGGCGCGAGGGCTTGGCATATCCAGCCAGAAAAAACCAGATTGGGAAACCAATGCGCCCAACGGCGCGCCACCAAAGTTCATCGGGGTAAAACACATAGCCCACATGATCCACCATCATGATGATGATGGCGAAGGCTTTTAGAATATCCTGCGTTGTGCTTAGTGAGCCATAACGGCGATAGTTTTGTAAAGCATCTAGAAATATCATTTTACATCAATGGATACGTTGTGAATCGCTGCGGTGAATTTCGTACATAACCGCAAGCCATAGGCTCGCCTCCAACGTATCGTTTTTCTGCATTAAATCCTGCATCTTAGTGCGTGCGATTGTTTCCGCTTCCTCGCCAAATTCGGCGATGAGGTCTTTGGCACATTGCTGTATGTGGCGTTCGTCGTGCATGAAATGTATAATTCTTAAATGGTTGGCATATAAACAGGCACCTAGAATACCCTGCAAGAGTGCCAAGTTGTATCTTTTTCTCTCATTCATCAGTTTCAGCGCAAAATTAGGGTTTCCGCAACAAGACTGTCATGTTTTTCTGGTACTCTATGGATGAGGGGTTCCGTTAAAAGCAGGCAAAAGCAGTCTATTTTTTACAGGATTAATATATAAAATAAGAGCTTACATTGAGCAGTTACCGCTACTTTTTCCCAAGCCCACTCAGCGAGATCAGCTTTCGCAAGGGAGATGCAGGCGGATTGCGCGCTTATTTAGTCGCTGATGCGAATACATCTACCGAAAAACTCTCACACATCACCCAGTATCTTTTAGCTAAGGGCTATCAGGCCATTCCAGTGGGTTATGATGAAAAACCCGCTCTTGAAGTACGCGGTTTTAGTAATAAAGAAGATTTCATGCGTGATATGAAGCAAAACGGCTTCATACAGGGCTCTGCCGTAGTAAAAAAGCTGCCAGAACATCAAACACTCTGGCAAAAATTTCGTAAGAACACCTTGCCACTCAGTAGTGCCTTTTTCCTGATCGGCGATGCCAGCTTTATTCGCTATGGCATGAAAGAAAAAAGCATGCTCGATACCAGCGCAGGTTTGTTTTATGCCGGCGGAACACTATCTAACATTATTGGCTCCAAAGATTCGTCAGACTTACAGATTCGTGATCTGGCATCCAAAGTCGCTGATTTTATTGCAAAGCAGCCAGAGTTCACCAGTGCAACACCCTCGGCATTGGAAACCAATACAGCGCCACAACATCATAGCCTTACGCAACGTGCTTATGATTTTGTCCGCCATTATCCCTCTGATATGCTCAATGGTTTTTTCGCTATGGCGGGTGCCTGTATTGCCGCTGCTGCCTTTAATAAATACAAATCAGCCTCACTATCGACTTCTTTAAAAGAAGCAAAGCATATCCGAAGTGTGAACATCAAGGATATGGGTCTTGGCTTAACAACTCTTTCTGCCGGTGCCTTTGGTATTCTTGTTGAGGAAAAAAAGCCTGACCCTAATAAACCGCCTGCGCATGGAATTGAAGGGATATGGCAAAAAATACAAGCTAATCCCCTCACTATCACAGGGATTGGTTATCTAGTAAGCACCTTATTTCATGCGGCGAGCAGCTTCCAAATTATGCGTCATGGAAATGCAGAGGAAAAAAAGGCAGTCCTAAATCGCGCCGTATTTGTCGGCGCTAATTTAATTGCCGAATTACTAGTCGCCGTATCATCCAAAGGGCATGGCTCAGGCATCGGCAATGACGCGAGTGTGAATGAGAGCGTCATCGCCTTAGCCGCCGATAAAATTGCAAGCCAGCCACGCGAAGGACAAGAGGGCTTAGTGGACTATGTCAGCGGCTTCTTGTGCAGTGATGCCGTGCTTTCCATGAAGAAACAGG
>JAIEPI010000069.1 GCA_019749855.1 Rickettsiales bacterium
TGCGCTCAGGAATAATTCGGTTGACGTCCGCAGGACCTGGAAGCGTCTGTGCATAAGACGAGGACACTGAAACCAGAGCTAATACAAAGAAAGGAATCAACCGTAACTGCATAAATTCTCAATCATAAAGCTTTAATCACATGAATTTATAGAAGAGAAACTCTCTTAAGGCATTAATTCTATTATACATTTTTTGGAATGGCGTTTTTCTCGATGCTGCCGTGTCTTCAGTGCCGCATACAATAAAAATGCCTCATTTGAGAGTGAGTTACCATGAATCAGGGTTGAACATACAGCCAGAGCACCGGAAGATAAGTGCAATTATTGAAAGCTGATGCATGGATGCCCATTCAAACGAGCTGATCATTGATACGACTGTTTCGCTCACCCATTTAATGCAACAGCTGGCCCAGAATCCAACCAACGCGGATGCGGTGGCGCAAGTGGCTCTGTTTTTCCTTGCTGAGCAGAAATACACGGAAGCGGCTGCCTATTTTGAGTGCGCGGCAGCATTGGTGCCCTCTCCCTTGTTTGATTTGGGGCGTGGAAAATCGTGGCTGGAAGTCGGAGATCATACGAAAGCACGACAGTATTTCACCCATGTTCTACGCGATCACCCGCAGTCGCTGGAAGCGCTGGTGGGTATGGGAAACAGTCTGTTTCGCACCAGAAACTGGGCAGAGGCACTAACCTATTTCTCCGCCTTGGAGCCACTATTGCCGGAGCATGCTGAACTCAGGCGCACGATGGCACGCTGCTACAATAAACAACTCATGCTGGATCAGGCGGAGCATTATTTTCAGGCCTGTCTGGCGCTCGACCCAAACATCATGGGAGCCTACATTGAGCTTGCCTGGCTGCATTATGAAAAGGGAAAAACAACGCAGGCGCTGAATGTGTTTGACGCAGCGCTCAAACGTTTTGGCTCATTACCGGATATAATCTATTCACGAAGCCTCATCTACCTGCAAATTGGTGAGTGGACTCGTGCCTTTGAGGGCTATGAGCAGCGCTGGCACACTACCGACCCGGGCGATCAGTACCGTAAAACTACAGCCCCCCTAAGCTCACCTCATTGGGATGGTGTTAGTTCTCTGGAGGGAAAAACGGTGATGGCCATGATTGAGCAAGGGGCAGGAGATATCCTCCAGTTTGCACGCTATTGCTGGCATCTGAAGCAGTGTGGTGCCGCGGTGGATATTTTAGCGCCCGATTTTATGGCCTCGATCATGCAAACGGTTCCATGGGTGCGTTCGGTGCATAGCGAATATGAGCTGATTCCCCCACATGATTTTCATGTTTCACTGATGAGCTGTCCCTATTATTTTGGCACCACACAGAAAACTATTCCTGATCTCACGCCCTATCTGCATGCGCCCTATAAACGCGCACGCTTCAGTGAAAAACCAACGATTGGATTAGTATGGGCCGGATCACAGGCCTTTTTGCATGACCATCATCGCTCCGGTGATTTTCATATGTATGAGGAAATGATCAACCGCCACCCAGAATGTACCTTCGTCTCGTTGCAAATGGGGCCACGTGCTTCGGAAGCCGCCTCCTTTATCGCGGATGGCAAGGTGATAGATGGCACGCTAAATATCACGAATTACGCTGATACTGCGGCGGCCTTAGAGAGTGTGGATTTATTGATCTCGACCTGCACCTCCATTGTGCATCTCGCCGGTGCGATGCAGCGTCCAACCTATGTGCTGCTCAGTGCAAAGGCTGACTGGCGCTGGCTAGAAAAGGGATCACGTACCGCATGGTATCCACAGACGACATTGTATCGACAACAAGAGCTTGGTGACTGGAGGCCGGTATTGGCAAAGGTTGAAAAAGATTTAGCAGTTGCCATGCGTGAGAGGCTAAACACCTGACTAAACTACAATGTCCCCCCTACATCTATCTGAAATAATTTGACTAATGCGGGATGGATTCGGATAAGACCTCTGAGATATTGAACCTCATTTTTTTCTTCGTTCTTCAGTTCTGCCGAATCAGACTCGGTTTGGGTTAACTCAGTGCCCTCCACTGTTACGGATGTTTCCTGTGCCAAGGGAGCCGTTGACTGAGACGAGGATTCGACGTTGAAAAATGCAGGCTGGCTGACAGGATTATTGATGGCTCGATACACGGTGCTAGGTAAATCTTCCGCATTTTCTACCCTAAAGCTGGGCGGATTATCATTACTGACTGGAAGCACGAACGATGGATTAGGTGTTGTGGGTGGCGTTACCGATTCTGGAGTAACCGTACCAATGACGCCAATGACGGTAGAGGGTGGGCTTGATGGCGCAGGCGGCGGTGTAAATAGTACTGATGAGTAGAGCATACCATTGCCCGTCGCTGCAAAACTACAGGCACTGCCATAGGTGCATTCATATTTCTCAAAATTAACGGCAGCTTGCACTAGCGCTCCGTTAGTGTTGTCTGCTGGTTTTTCGCTATACACCAACCAACGCGCACCCAAACCATTGGTGAGAGTATAGTTTCCACTATTGAGGAAATCGTCTCCCGCTGCCAACGTAATGGCGGTGCCACTGGTTGCTGAGGCATCGAGATTACCACCGAGAGTAAGATCACTCGTGGCACCGGTTGTTTGGGCCAGAATGGTCGTGGCGCGGATTGCAGGCAAGGTCATCGCCTGCGTCGCTGTCAGTGAAACGTCACCCAGACGCGTTCCTGCCCCCAGTGCGCCCGCGAAGGTTAGCGCGCGGCCAGAAATCGTGAGATTGGCCGCCGTATCCAGCACATCCAGCGCAACGTCGCCTGTTCCCCCTGCCAGTGTAATAAGACGTCCGGCATTCGCCGCAACCCCATTAGCAGTGGTGATGGAAATGGCACTAGCAGAGTCAGCGCTCGGCGTACCATTCAGTGTTATATTGCCCAGACCACTTGTCAGCGCCTGACTGCCAGCACCGGCAATCAACACCCCGAAATGCAGTCCACCACTGCCTAATCCTGCTGTTCCGTTTAAAGTCAGTAATCCGTTGGCAGAGGTCACATCACCACCGTTTGATAGACTAACACCATGATTCGATGCACTCACTCCAGTGCCACCGCCAGTACCGTTGAGCGTCACTGTGCCATTCAGTGTGTTGCTGATAAGTGAGGAGCTATTGGATATTTGAATGCCTGTGTTTTGGGTGCCCGTACTTGCACCCCCAAGGCCGGTCACCAAAAGGGTGCCGCCAGAGCCACTAATAAAACCGCTAGTAGCCAGTGATACACCAAGGTTTGAGCCGCCGCTAGCGTTACTGCCTGTACCGTTCACTGTGATGTCTCCGGCACTCGTGGTGGTGATAGCCCCAGACGTTTGAAGAATAATACCTGTATTTCCACTACTCGTACCTGCGTTATTTCCGCCCAGACCTGTCACGTTGACGCCGCCTGCTCCGCTGTTGATTGTGCTGCCTGCGTCTGAGATAAAGACGCCCACATTCGTCGCACCTGAACCTGTTCCGCTACCGACACCTCTGGCAGTTAACAAGCCCCCCGCCGTGGATGCATAAGCACCAGTTGCAATGCGTATGCCGTGATTGGCGCCGCTGGTCGTGCCACTGCCGCCACCCGTTCCAGTAAGAAGAATTGTGCCAGAGCCAGTGTTTGTAATGCGCGACGATGTCCCCAACATCCGCACGCCGAAATTGGAATTACCCGAGCTAGCCCCTCCCGTTCCATTCACTTCAACAGCACCGCCTGAGCCGCTAATGGAGCTGCTGGTATCCACACTAATGCCTCGATTGAGTCCACCGGCGGAAGCGCCGCCCGTGGCATTGATGGTGATGGCACCGCCGCCCGAGGTGCTGATGCCGCCTGTAGCGCTCAAATCAATACCGTCATTGCCGCTGCTAAGAGAGGTACCAGTGTCATTGCCAGCTCGAGCAGTAACTTGTATCGCGCCTAAGCCACTGGTGGTGATCAGGCTTCCATTGCCCGTTATCAACAACCCATCATTTGAGCTGCCATCACCTGCACCACCGCCCCGAGCCGTCACTTGCAACAAGCCATCCACAGTGGAAGCTGTCCCTGCCGAATCCAACCGTATGCCCTGATTCCCCGCACTGTTGGAAGAGGCTCCGCCCCCTGTGCCTTGCAGTGCGATCGAGCCGGAGAGCGTATTGGTAATACGTGCGGATGTCCCTGAGAGATGGAGGCCATAATTACTGTTACCTGCACTGTTTCCACCTGTCCCATTCACCTGTACTGCACCACCGGATCCGGCGACATAGCCACTGGTAGTAAGATAAACACCCCGATTCGTGCCGCCGCTCGAATTGCTGCCAGTGCCGTTAACAGTGATAGCGCCTGATGCCGTCGTGTAAATACCTCCAGACGCAGAGACAACCAATCCAGCATTTGTACTACCAGTTCCCGCCGAGTTGCCTCCTGCGCCACTTACTGAAATTCCACCGATGCCACTGGTGAGATACGTATTTGGATCGACAATCCAGACGCCAGAATTATTGGAGCCACTTCCAGTGCCGCCGCCCATGCCTGACACGCTCAACAAGCCACCTACACTAGATGCATAGGCTCCAGCACCTAACAATATGCCATAATTGCCTCCACTACTTGCTCCACTGCCGCCGCCAATCCCACCCAGATTAAGCGAACCAGAACCTACATTGGTGATACGGGCGGATGTACCTGTAGCATATAGGCCATAATTATTCGCACCTGCACTGTTTCCACCTGTCCCATTCACCTGTACCGCACCACCTGATCCAGCAATATAGCCACTGCTTATGAGATAGACGCCCAGGTTGGTACCACCACTGGAGTTACTTCCAGTGCCGTTAACCGTGATGGTACCGGAAGCGGTTGTGTAAATACCTCCAGTTGCGGAGAGAACAACGCCACTATTTGTACTGCCAGTTCCCGCTGAGTTGCCGCCCGTACCGCTTACTGAAATCCCACCAACTCCACTGGTGATATAAGTATTTGGATCTACTATCCAAAGACCATAATTTGTTGAACCGCTACCGGCTCCTCCACCCGCCCCAGTGAGACTTAACTGGCTACCAACAGTCGATGCATAAGCTCCTGCATTGATGAGTATTCCAATATTTAGCCCACTGGTTGCACCGGCTCCACCACCGATTCCACGCAAATCGAGAGCACCAGAACCTGTATTGGTAATGCTTGAGGATAAGCCCGATATGCGAAGTCCGCTATTGTTATTGCCTGCACTGTTTCCTCCTGTCCCATTCACCTGTACGGCACTGCCGGATCCATTGATGTAACCACTGGTTGATAAAAAGACACCTAGGTTAGTGCCACCGCTCGAATTGCTGCCAGTGCCATTGACCGTGATGGCACCCAATGCCGTTGTATAAATTCCCGCAGAATCGGAAATAAGAATGCCTGAATTATTATTACCTGTACCCGCTGAGTTTCCACCCACACCACTTACTGAAATTCCGCCTAGTCCACTGGCGACATAGCTATTTGCATTGGTTAAAAAGACGCCATAATTTGTTGAACCGCTACCAGCGCCTCCGCCCATGCCAGTGAGATTTAACAAACCGCCGACTGTGGAGGCATAGGATCCTAAACCTAAAACTATTCCAGAGTTTCCTCCGCTACTTGCTCCTGTGCCGCCGCCGGTTCCGCTGAGCAATAAGGTGCCAGCACCACTATTGACAATTCGTGAAGAGGTGTCCGTTAAATAAATGCCAAAATTATTACCGTTTACCCCAATGCCACCCGTACCAAAAACCTGTACCGTACCACCAGCGCCAGAAATAAACCCACTACTGTCAATGACAACACCTCGGTTCGGGCCAGTTGCCCCACTTCCTGTTCCACGCACCGTAATTGGGCTGTTACTTGAAGCTGAAATGCTGGCAGAGGAGGAAAGCCTAACGCCATCGTTAGAGTTTCCGTTCCCTGCGTTATTTCCACCAATGCCAACGACACTTATACCACCCGTTCCAGAACTGCTAATACGTGTATTATTGCCTGAAAACCAAATTCCAGTATTGCTGCTGCCAGCACCGGAGCCACCACCGACACCATTCACACTGAGCAGACCATCCACTGAAGAAATGAAGCTTGAGTTAGAAAAATTAACTCCAATATTATTGCCTGATCCTGCCCCTGAGCCACCGCCTGTGGCATTAATTGTGATAGTCCCCGAGCCACTCGTGACGACATTGCCACCTGATACACCGGATACAAAACCATGATTACTTCCACCCCCACTGCTTGCACCACCCGTGGCATTAATGAGGATGGAGCCGCCATTAGCAGCAAAACGTGAGCCGTTTGAATTAAACACTATTCCATGGTTAGCAACTCCTGATCCACTGCCATTACCACCTAAGGCAGTAATCTGGATGTTACCGGTACCATTGGCCACAATGGCATTATTGGATTGAATATCGATACCATATTGGCTGCCACCGGTTCCGGAGGCATTGCCACCCGTGGCATTGACCTGAATGTTACCGCTACCAGAGGTTCTTATCTGCGCGTTGCCAAAAACACCAAGCCCAGTGTTCCATGTACTGTTTGAGTTTACGGCGCCGCCCAACCCTTCAACGGAAAGCAACCCGTCCACGGTGGACAGTACGCCTGCATTGATAAAAATACCCCCGTTGTTCATAGTTGTTCCACCCGTACCACCTCCGACCCCGCGCAGACTGAGCGCGCCAGAATTAGTATTTGTAATACGTGAAGACACGTTACCCAGGCTGATGCCTACGTTATTATTTCCTGCGCCGAGACCGCCGGTGCCATTGATGCTCACCAAGCCACCGGAGCCTAGGATGGCGCCGCTGGTATCAATGAAAACGCCGCGGTTCGCGCCGCCTGATGCATTGGAACCGGTACCTCTAAGCGTAATTGTGCCACTACCGGCGGTGCTGATTTGTGCTGTATTGGTGATTTCGATGCCATCATTGCCTGCACTGCTGCCCGCATTATTCCCGCCGATCCCTGTGATGCTAATACCGCCGGTGCCGGACGTAAAGACACGAGAATTTAGGCCATTAATTAACACTCCGTTATTATCGGTGCCGGAGCCTGCACCACCGCCTGTTCCAGCAAGTGTGATCAGACCATTCTGCGTGGTGATATAGGCTGAGCCATCCACTGTGATACCGCGATTGGTGCCACTGTTTCCTGTACCAGCACCCGTACCTGTCAGTGATATTGTTCCTGTGCCTGTGTTTGATATGCGTGATGAGGCACCAGAAATAACCACACCGTTATTATTGTTTCCGCTATTATTTACAGCAGCACTATTGATGGTCACGGCTCCCCCTGAGCCACTAATGAAAGCACCTGTTGAGATATTAATTCCGTCAGTCGTCCCTGTGTTCGGCCCTGCGGTGGCATTAATAGTGATTGCTCCTCCACTAGTGGTGGAAATTCCACTGGATTGATCAAGTATAATACCATTATTGCCGGTACCTGTTGAGGAACCACCCGTCGCAGAGATGCTGATGGCACCATTGCCTGTTGTATTAACAAGAGTTGTAACCCCTCGCAAAAGCAGACCATATATA
This sequence comes from Rickettsiales bacterium, assembly GCA_019749855.1. Lineage (GTDB taxonomy): Bacteria > Pseudomonadota > Alphaproteobacteria > Rickettsiales > UBA998 > UBA998. The sequence continues at coordinate 7,518 of JAIEPI010000069.1, forward strand.
AAGGCCCCACCTCCTGGACTTCCTCCACGAGCAACAATTTGCATAAGACCATCCACAGTGGTGACTGAACCACCATATTCAATAACTACACCGGTATTACCGAATGAAGGCCCTACACCACCGCCGGTTCCATGTAAGGTGATGGCTCCTGCAAGTGTATTCGTAATGCGTGATAATCCCCCTCCAATATACACGCCGTAATTGTTGCTAACCGTACTCGTGCCTCCTGTGCCACTGATTTGCAACGCCCCACCGGAGCCTGTAATACTACCCTGACTTGACAAGTTGATACCAAAGTTCGTTCCACCGCTGGCATTACTTCCAGTACCATTCACAGTCACTGGGCTGGAACTGGTGGCAGAGACTCGGGCAGCAGAAATGACGCTTACTCCATAGTTATTATTTCCACTGCCCGCATTATTCCCGCCCATCCCTGTGATGCTGATACCGCCGGTGCCTGAACTAGTAATGCGGGTACTCGTTCCCGTGAGCGACACACCGTGGTTAGTGTTTCCTGCACCCGCACCACCGCCCATGCCATTGACAGTGATCAATCCGTTCGCTGCGGTAATGGCCGCACTGGTATCCAGTGTCACGCCGTGATTGTTAGAGCTGGCGGTGATACCTCCACCGGTACCGTTGAGGCTGATGGTTCCTGTGCCGCTGGTGGCAACTTGTGCAGCAGCGCCCGCGAGTTGGATGCCATTGCTATCATCGACAGTATTGGCACCACCACGGCCGTTAATGATGATATGGCCACCATTGGCATTGATGCCCTGTGTCACGCGAACACCCTCATTTTGAGAACTATCCGCAGTGATGACGCCTACCGCATAGCCAGAGCCCGCCGTGATGGCTCCCGTGCCACCGCCGAGCGTGATATTGCCGCCATTGGTGGTCAGTGCACCGTTCACCCTGATGGTTCCTGTACCCGTCGAGCCATTGGCCGCACCCGCATGATTAGATCGCAGCGTCAGATTCCCCGTGCCCAGCGTGATCGCGTTATCAACGAAAATACTGCCAAAAGCGGAAAGCGTCAGAGAACCTGTTCCAGCCGTGCTGATCGCATTGGAGACGGTGATGTTTCCTGTGCCCGCACCCGTGGAATCGGTGAGTACGAACACGCTGGTGCCGACATCGAGCTGGTCGGTGATTTGTTGTACTGTTAGGATTGAAAAGCTTGTATCAACGTCTTGAGCAAAGTTAATTGGATTGGTTCCAGAAGTCAGAATGTTGGTTGCACCAGCTGTTTGAATGACCAGATCGTTGGGGTCCAGAACCCACGTACCAGCCTTACCCGCCGGTGCCGAGACATCGATGGTGCCGAGCGATTCAAGATGCAGTTTTCCAGAGGTTTCGATGAAGCCGCCATCTCCGCCCTGCAGCCCACCACGCGCAGAGATGGCGCCGTGAAAGCGGGTGGATTCATCGGCCCACACAATCACTTCGCCGCCCATCCCTTTCACCGTGGCATTGGCCTGAATGCTTGCCCCTTTTTGAATGACGGTGCGCTTGGCATTGGCCATTGCGCCTTTGCCAAGGTACTCGCCACCAACACGAACTATACCGCCACCCGTTGCGCCATTAGCCGTGAGAGTGGAGCCTGAGGTGATCCCCACATGATCGGCTGTCGCTGTGATGATACCGGCTTTAGCCGCCCCGCTATCCACCGTGAGACGCGCCTGATCAATCATTGCGGTGCTGGTACCAATGCCTTTGTCGGCGGCTATTATAATGCGCCCACCTTGTTGTGAAACGGAGGCGGCATTGAGTTCACCAGAAACATTGACTAAACGATCGACCATCTCGCGACCTGCTGCTGCGGTCAGGGTAATGGTACCGCCCTCAGCATGAATGGTTCCGGAGTTTTTGACCACCTGCGAACGTACCGCATCACTCACCTCAATACCGAGCAGCTGATTGCCATAAAGATCAGCCACCAGCGTGTCACCGGAGGCAAGCTGAATCTTGCCCAGTTTTGCCGTGATAATGCCTGAATTTTCCACCGTGGGCGCCACCAGACCCACCAGTCCGGCCTGACGGGCAGTGATGTGGCCTTCGTTCACAATGCGGGCATTGGGGTTGCCTGCTTTTGAGAAATGCAAATCCCCGTTTTGTAGAAATTTCTCTTTTTCAATATCAGCCGTGGTGGCAATCAGCCCGCCGACATCGACCTGCGCACCCTTACTGAATAGAACGCCCTGCGGATTGATAATGACCACGTTACCATTTGCTGTGAGCGCCCCGTCAATGCGAGTCGCGCTGCCACTCCCTACCCGATTCACACTGACGGAGTTGACGGAAGGCTGGTGAATCTGAGCTTTTTCGCCAATACCAATATCAAAACTACGCCAGTCAATGACAGCACGCTCGCTGCCTTGATAAATATCCACTCGCCCTGCACCGGCTTGAATACTGGCGGCACCTCCACTCACCACGCCCCCCTCAGGGAGGGCCTGTGCCGCGGGTGCACACAATGCTCCTGCAGCGAGTAAACCCGCACGGCAAAGCGAAGATCGCATGACCAAGCCTAATCGTACCATGCCATTAAGGTACAATCTTGTTACTAAGAAAGACTTAACTATTGATAAAATTCAATCATTCTGGCGGCTGAGTGACGATGTTATTGTTCTACCATGGCAGCGATTGCGCGGTGATTGGGCCGATGATTTTATGTTTGATGGTGAAAGTTTCATCAATGAAAAAAGTCTCGGGATAGATAGCGGTTTGAAACACGGCTAGTGAGAGGTTTTTATCCTGATCCCACACCATACGCACATTAGGTACATCTCCCAACGAAATCAATGTTTTGCGCTGGATATTGTCCATAAATGCATCAATTACGTCCCGTGTATCATCCACGGAGACCAGCAGAAAAATCCAGTCCGGATGCTGCTGCGCTAACAATATGAGTGAGGGAAATTCTTCAATACAGGGCGCACACCATGTAGCCCAGAAATGCAGGACAATGCGCTGACCCTTCAGGCTGCTTAGCTGCTGTGCTTCACCCGTGAGCAAGCGGTAGGTGACGTCAGGTGCGTGCATCAGCGAAGTCTTTTCCTCTCTCGGCAGGACAAACCAGCCTGCCAACCCTGCCGCCACCAGCACCAATAGCGTTATGGTCGCCCAGCGCTTCATGGATTACATGCAATGTTGCGCCTTACACGCAAGGCCAAGTACGCGATGAGCATGGCCTCCATACAACAAAAAGCAAGGAGGCCAAACGCCGTTGCCTGCGTAAATCCATAGGAATGCAGTCCAATGCCCAGCATATTGACGCCAAACCACGCTATCGCCACGATCACTGTCAGTAGCGCCAGCGCCACCGTGTAACCAAGCGCCTGAAGTTGTTTGCTGGCGCGTGCATGCAGCAGCCAGATGATCCACAGCACAATGAGTAACGCGCCGTTTTCTTTTGGATCCCAACCCCAAAAGCGGCCCCATGATTGATCGGCCCACACACCGCCCAGTAAGGTTCCGGTGGCGGTGAGCGCCAGCGCGACAAGAACATACCGCGTGAGTGTTC
>JAIEPI010000196.1 GCA_019749855.1 Rickettsiales bacterium
CCACTGCCATCACTGGTTTCCTGAGATTGACGGATGGTTTCCACCACCGGCCCAGTGAAATCAATACCTTGTAGCAAGTCTGCGGTGGCCTGCTGGGAGGCGCGGATGCGATCGCGGTCATCCTCCTTGATTTTCTGCGCCACCAGCAATGCTTCTGGCACCAGAATTTTACCGAGATTCAGCAATTGTCCACCCACTGCCGCGGCTTGCGGTAGCGGCGCGGCCAGCTGCATGGTGTGGGCAACGGCTTCCGCAATCATGGACACGCAGGCCGAGTGATGGGCGGCGTGTGGATCGCGTTGATCAACAATGGCAACCACTGTGCGAATCAGGTGATTGAGGGTGCGTTTCTGTTTTTCCTGACTCTGCATCAGCGAGGTAACATCCGATTCCAAAACCAACACCCCTGGTTGGGGCTTTTCTTCGCTGCCAAATGGAATGGCATAGAGCGGAATATGCTCACGCGACAAAGCGCGAATCGGCATGTGATCTACCACTTCCTGTTCATAGGAGGTGACGGAGGCGTGCCCTTGTAGCGCTTGCTGATTGCAGTTAAGCAGTGATTGGGCGCGGGCAGGGCCCACCACATCAAGCAGTGTTTTGCCAAGTAATGTCTCCCGCTCGAGCTGAAATTCCTCAGCCGCACGGCGATTCACGTAACGGAATTTATCATCCGCATCTAATATGTAGGTCACCACCGGTGAGGTTTCGGCAATCAGGTTCAGCAACTGTTCCTGCCGCTCAATACGGTTGGCCAACTGGCGGTAATGACGGGCGGATTCTTTGGCACGTAGCGCCGATTGATGACGGAACATGGCCAGCGCGGCAGCGGTGACTAAGGCCGCACACAGCAGATAACTGATTTGCCACAGGCGGGCGCGCTCGGTCGCTTCGCCGAGGGCCACATCGCGATCCACTTTGCGAATCAGCCACCAGCCGCGCGCATTTTCAACGGGTTGAGCCAACGCAAACACCTGCTTATTGCGATAATCTTTCTGCGACACCATGCGGCCACTCTTTTGAATGGCACTCACGGTGGCCGGATCTGACGCCCCTGAGCGCTGGGCAAAAACCTCATCTTCCCCCAAGCGTGGCGAGAAATAGGTCAGGTCGGTGTCATTCCACGCCACCAGCAATCCCTCGGTGGAGGGGCCGGTGGGCACCACAGATTCCAACTGACGGTAAAAGCGCTCATCCAGTGGTGATACCGCGATTAATTGCCCAATGGGTGCGGCATGCTCGTCATTTTGAACTGGGAGTACCGGTTGTTTGAAGGCCACGGCAATACTGGCATCGCCTAGCTGGAAAGGCCCATGAAAATCCGGCTCACGCCGTTTCTCTTTTGTTAAAAAAGAAGGTGGAAGCTGGCTAAGTGACGGCATATTGCGCGTACTGACCACGGCCTCGGCGCGTTCATTTTGTAGTAAAAGTCCACCAGATGCTGCTCTGGGAACGTTGGCCCGCACTGGCAGGTCATCGTGGCCCACAAAGCCACTATTTGTGGCGGTGGAGAAGATCAGGTTTCGCAGGAAAATCAGCTGCGCTGGTTCATCCAGTGCGAATTCCTTGTTTCCGTCCGATAATCCCAATTCTGTCATGTATAGTTTCAGTGATAGATTATCACCCAGATTAGACAAAGCCTCCCTTCGTTGCGCCACCCAAGCGCCCACATTCCGGCTTTGTGAGGCAGCGAGAAGCTCCAGTTTGGACTGCCACTGCTTCTCCTGACGCACCACCTCATCATGTGCCACCCAGGCAATGATAATAAAGCCTGCTGTCACGAAAACCAGCCATGCACACAGCAAGACGAGTTTAGAGCTACGCGACATTGTGGGGGTGGTCATGGGTGATTTCATGCAGAATTTACTCGTTTTTAACTTAGTTCAGGCACTTTATATAGGGTGAAAAGACAAACAAAACAAACCATACATACTGGTGCGACCCTGTCGAGCCACAAGGGGCGACTGTGTCATTTGGGGGCACATTTTTTATGTTTCCTGCTGCTTCTATGCGCCTATCCGGCCATGGCGCAGGCAAGTTTCTCCATGCATCTATTCGGTAGCAGCGAGTCACAATCAGACAATTTAACACCGTTTACCAAATGGACGGGAATGCTGGCGCGCGAAGCATTGCACATGCAAAAAATGCAGCAAGCCTGTCACAAAACGAATTGCCTGTATGATCAGTGGGAGAGTTTGGTGGCACAAGCCAAAGCGCTTCCCTACGTGCAACGTCTGCAGTTTATTAATCGTGAGGTTAACCGCACCCCCTATATTGTTGACCCGCAGAACTGGAATAGTGATGATTATTGGGAAACGCCTTATGAATTCTTCATCTATAGTGGTGATTGCGAAGATTTTGCCATCACCAAGTATCTGGCTCTCAAGGCCTCGGGCTTTTCAACGCAGCAGATGCGCATTGTCGTATTGCAGGATTTAAACCTGAACTTACTGCACTCCGTTTTAGCGGTACAGATTGATAATACGACCTATATTTTGGACAATCAGTTTCAGCAAGTGATGAAGGATGAAGCCATTCATCATTACCAGCCCATCTACTCAATTAATGAGTATCACTGGTGGCGCCACGTGCAATGATAGTGTGCAGTGATGGTGTGCAATGATGGCACGCGAACACTAAATTCATCTGCGCAAGCCGCGCGTATCCATTAATAATCTTTACATTTAATGTTAGCATAAGTAACAGAATTCTAACTCACTTGTATGGTAAGCACATGCCCCGTTATATCCCAACCCATGCCACCCCAATGCATTTTGCTGTTGCTTGCGCACTTGTTGCCTTGTTCAATACTCAGGCCATGGCTCAAGCTGTGCCGTCCCGCATTGTCCCGCAAACCGTGGAGCCCGGCTTGTTGCAGGAGCGTCTGCGTGGGCAGGAAAAAAGGCCAGAACTGGATACAACGCCCATCATTACCAATCAGCCTGAGGCGCCGGCATCACAGGGGGAAACGGAGGGTGCCAGTTTTCAGCTGAATGACATTTTGCTTGAGGATGTGACCACGTTTCCTCTGCTTGAGCTCAAGGCATTGTATGGGGACAAGCTTAATAAACCCACCACTCTGGGCGGATTGCAGGCGATCGCAAACAGCATCACCGCGTATTACCGCAATCAGGGCTATATTCTCTCCCGCGCTATTCTGCCTGCGGGGCAGGAGATTAAAAATGGTGTCGTGACGATCCGTGTGGTGGAAGGGTTCATTGACGATGTAGTCTTTGAGGGAGCCGAGCAACAAAGTTCATTTCTGCTGAAATCTTACGCTGAAAACATCACGAACGAGCGTCCGCTGAAAAATGAAACGCTGGAGCGTTATTTGCTGCTGATTGACGATATTTCAGGCGCCACGGCGCGTGGTGTGCTCAGCGCATCACCCAGCACTCTGGGCGCTTCACGCCTCACGGTATCAATTCTGCATAAGCCGGTGGACGCCAACCTGACCGTCGATAATCGCGGTAGCCGATTCCTTGGGCCCATCCAAACCAGCGCGACTGTGGCAACCAATTCAGCGTTGGGGCTGTCTGAGCGTTTGCAGGTGCGGGGTTTAATCGCCTCTGAATTCGATGAGCTGCGTTTTATTGAAGGTACCTATCAGCAACCTGTAGGGCCAGAGGGAACCACATTGCGCGGCGTGTACTCGTACGCGGAAACCCGTCCGGCGGGCTCGCTGCAGCCACTGGATATTGAAGGGCAGAGCAATGCGTTTTCGGTCGCAGCGCGTCACCCATTCCTGCGTTCGCGTCGTGAAAATCTCTTTGGGGATTTCGGATTTCGTTATCGTGACTCGACCACGGATGTGCTGAGCACCGAACTTTACGAGGACAACATCCGCACATTGTATGTCGGCGGGGCCTATGATGTTCTGGATAGGCTTGAAGGCGTCAACCGTATCGATGTGGAGGCGGTGCAAGGTGTCGATGGGTTAGGGGCTAACAATCAAGGTGACGCTCGTTCACGCTCGAATGCTGATTCTGATTTCACCCGCTTTACCGCACAATATACGCGTCTGCAGCCATTGGATAATGCCTTCTCAGCCTTTGTGGGGGTGAGCGGTCAATATGCGCTGGACCCGCTTTTTGCGTCTGAAGAATTTGCGGTGGGCGGTGCAGCTTATGGCAGCGCCTACGATCCAGCGGAAATCACCGGCGACCATGGGATCGCCAGTCGCGCTGAATTGCGCTACAGCGCGGCCCAACCTGAGTGGTATGTTGATATTTACCAGCTTTATGCCTTCTATGATGTGGGCAAGGTGTGGAATCGTGACACGTTGATTGGCGAGGATAATAAGGCATCACTGACCTCCACGGGTGTCGGTCTGCGCTTCACGCTGACTGACAACATTGCGGGCAGTGCGGAGATTGCCGTGCCTCTGACGCGGGATGTTTCCGCCGAAGGTTCGGATGGTGACAATCTGCGCGGATTTTTCTCGCTCTCTTACATTTATTAAGTTTTATCTCTTCAGTGCGTTGGCGGCATTTGATCAGCCATTTTTGCAATATCCCAATTGCTGGAGAGTTTCTGCGCGCCTCTATGATACCCAGCGGAAAATAGTTAATTTTTGGTAAATAATGCTTGAGCTTTGATTACAGATGTAGTAATCACGCCTCTCTTTCTTGAAAAAAACAAGAGTCTCGGCAACTGCATTTGTAAAGGTTACATCTATGCAACATAGCACATCTCGTACACTGACAATGAATCAACGCCTCTGGAGCCACAGCTCCGCACTCTCTGCCGCGATGTTTGTCATACCATCACTTGCATTCGCATTGCCTACCGGTGGAACGAACGTGGAGGGTGTTGCCAACATTACGCAAGGGGTGAATACCACCACTATCAACCAGTCCACTGATCGTGCGGTGATTAATTGGGATACATTCAACGTCAACACGAATGAAACGGTGCGCTTCAACCAGAATGATGCGTCCTCCATTACACTTAATCGCGTGACGGCGGATGCCAATCCATCACAAATTCTTGGCAGTATTCAGGCTAACGGCCAAGTCGTCATTACCAATCCGAATGGCATCGTATTTGGTGAAAATTCCCGCACGGATGTCGCCGGTCTGATTGCCACCACCGCCGATATTGATAACAAGAATTTCATGCAAAGCGACGCACTAAGGTTCTCTACCCCGGGTGCCACGAATGCTAAAATTGATGTGAAGCAGGGAGCGTTCATTTCTGCTTCCGCTGCACAGGAAGGTCTGGTGGCTCTTGTGGCACCGCAGGTCGTGAATCAGGGCGTGATTGTCGCACGCACTGGCACGGTCATTCTTGCTGGCGCCGAGACGGCCACCGTCGATCTCAACGGCGATGGTCTGGTGAGCTTCACCGTGGATAATGCAAAAAGCGATGCAGCAAAAGTTCAGCATGGTGGACAGATTTCTGCGCAAGGCGGGCGCGTGTTTATCACCGCTAAAGCGGCTGGAAAAGTCGTCGATAGCGTGATTAACACCAACGGTTTGGTGGATGCGCAACAGCTCGTTGATAATGGCAATGGTTTGGTGCTGCTGGAGGGCGGTATTGATGTCTCAGGGAATGTTAAAAAAGTACGCATTGATAACCCTGAAGGCATTGATGCCAGACGCTCAATTGAAGCTGTGCTGGCAGAAAATGAAGCCCCTGTGAAAGGCGGAAAAATTGAAGTGCGCGGCAATGACATCGTCAGCCGCAAGGAAGCGGAACTTAATGCAAGTGGCAATCAGGGTGGTTTTATTTTCGTGAGTGCCAATCGGCATGCTGTGCTTGGTAACGGTACTAGTCTAAACTCAAGCGCTTACAGCGATGCTAAAACCCGCGCAGGCGGCGTGACTGTCCTCGCCAAAAACGGCAACGCAGAATTGCACAGCGATGCCAGTATTTCCGCTAACGGTTATCACGGTGGCAAGGTCAGTTTCAGTGGCGCCAACATTCTTCTCTCCGGGGAGTTAAGTGCGGCCAGTCGTGGTGGAGATCATGGAATTATCGCTATTGATCCGGCCACCATTACCATCAATGATGGTGCTGCCAACGGACTGGCCAATAACATTGCTGAGCAATGGATTGAGGCACAGTCGCAATCAGGGGCTGACGTGACGATTGAAGCCACGGATCTGATCCATCTGGAGAATCTCACGGATAGCGTGCTCCTTGGTGGCGCTGGCGACATTACGCTACGTACGCTGGGTGCGGCAGGCGCGGTGCGCTTTGATTCAACAGGTGATTACATCCGTACCACCACCGGTGACGTGAATATTTTCGCTGGCACAGGTGGCATTCAGATTGGCAACATTGCCACCGGTATTGATGGGGCCTATCCGGCCTTTGATGCGCCAGCAGGTGATGTGCATGCAGGGACGATCCGCCTGACAACAACGGGTGGCGGTAATGTGACCGCGCGCAATCTGGTCGCACGTGGAACACGCGATACTTCCAGTATTCTCATTGATTCGACGGGCAGCTTTACGGGTAGATCCTTGTCGGTGCGTGTCGATGATACGCCCGCCCCGGGCGGCGCTGATACCGCAAAAATTGATGTCAAAGCGGTGGGCGATATTCTAATTAATGAAAGTGTGATTGCGCGAGGTAAAGATGAGCAGGGCACAACGCGTGAAGCACGTGCCGTGATTTCGCTTGTCTCAACCACGGGTGATGTGACCACGCAGGGGCAGGTTTTTGCCAATGCTGATGGTGGTATTCGCCTACCCGCTGATCCTGGCCTGTCACTGGCTAACATTACCATTAGTGGTCGCAACGTGAATGCTCGACGTATTGAGGCAAACGCCAATGGTGGGCAGAGCGCGGATGCGACAGTGAATGTGACAGCCGCCAACCGTCTCACGGCTAATAACGATATTGTCTCAATTGCTAAGAAAACGGCGGGTGGCATTGGTGATGCTATCGGTAATCTCACGATTACAGCATTGGAAACCTTTGTTCCGCTGACAGATGTCTCAACCGTATTCAGAGCTACTCATGATTTAACGGTGAGTGGGCCTGTGACGGTCAGCACTCCCGAAGATGCCACATTGCTGGGTGGATCGCCATTGCCGCTTGAGTCTGCCCGTATTTTCAGATTGCAGGGTGATAATTCAGTCAATGCTACCGGTGCTGTTACGTCTCTTCTGGCAAATATCGAAGCCATTGGTGGAGCCGGTGGACTGTCTGTCGCCAATCTCACGACGGGCGATCTCGCACGTGTAAACGGCTATGTGCTCAATCAGGCAACGGGTTCGTTTAAAGCTGGAAATATCACGCTCAGCACAGCCAACGGCGGTGACATCACCACCGGAAACCTCAGCGCGGCTGGCACGCTTGGTGCAACAACGATTAGCGCAAATTCTGCCCGGAATCTTACCACGGGCAACATCACAATGCTGGGCAATGATCTGCCGGACAGTGGTGGACAGGATCTGGTGGCGCTGAGTCTAAACGCATTGGAAGATATTCTGGTGGGTGGCGACATCGACCTGCAAGGCATTGACCGTCAGGGTGGCACGCATTCGGCGCGCACGACGCTGGATGCAACGGCTGGCGGCGACATCACTGTGGCCGGAAATGTCAGTGTGCTGGCACAGGGTGGCTTCCGTGGCAAACAAATCGCCGATGTGGGTACCAGCTTTGCGTCGGCCTCCTTCAATGCCGGTCAGAATTTAACGGTGGCAAATGTTGATGTGGACGCGTTGGGCGGCACGCAAGCTGATAGTGCTTTGTTGCTGAGCTCACCTGCTGGGACGGTCACGTTGGGTAATACGCGTGCCCGTGCTAACACTTCAACGGTATCTGAGACAGGAGTACCGCTCAGCGGCGTGGCTAATGCTTCGGTTGAAATCCGTGCGCTGGGTACAGCAGCAAACAGTGACGCAAATATTGTGTATAACGGAGCTAATACATTTTCAGAAGCTAATAGTGCCCTGCTTCAGAGCCGTTTCACGAGTGTTCAAACCGTCAGCGGAAATACGGCGCGAATCACCATCATTAATCCAACGTTGCCAGGTGGTGGTGGTGGTGGTGGAGGTATTACTGTACCTGTAGTCCCTGTAGCGCCACCGATTGATGGTGGAGCGCCGGTTCCGGACGGTGGAGTTTCCGGTGGTGGCATCACTCCTCCAGTTGTTGCGCCTCTGGCAGCAAATCCATTGACACTGGTTGAAATTGAATTGACCCGTACCTCTGATTTCGCCTCCAATCTTTACTCATTCTACGGCGAAACAGTGGGCGACCAGTATTACTTCGGTAATACGGATGTGAATCTGAGCTTGCTGGGTGGTGGCACCGTCAATCAGGTGTCCTTCTCCAATGACCCCTCTGCATTGGCGGGTCTGAGTCCGGCCGCGGGTGGATCCAGCGCGCAGGATGTGCGCCGTCGCCCACGTTTGACCGGTGGTTCGGAAGCTAAACGCGCACGTTACGCCTGGGCGAACGCCACATCGGAGGGCGCGGGTGCCCGCACCACAGTGCAAGCTAATGCTTCATCCAGTGCCGAATCACTGGCTACTTTGAGTCCAGCAGCGGGTGGAAATGTTGCACAGAATCTGAACCAACTGGCCCCTGCGGCAGGTGATTCAGGTAGCTGTGGTAACAATTACCTTGACGAAGGCTATGCGGCTGGCTTTGATGATGTGAGCTGCCGTGAAGGGAGCGCGTTCTAATCACGCAGGTATATAAATATGGCGAGTAGTGGCAGACAAAATAACGGCGAAAAATCCGTGGTGTCTGCCACTTCCCATCCCCTTTTTTACAGCGCACCATGCCCTATTACTCTGGAGCGCCATGCCACGGCAGGGCTGCATGAAGGCGAAAATCTCAACTACGCACGCGCCACCAATTCCATTCCTTTGAATGCCATTGAGTTTGCTGAAGCGGCGCGCAGTTATCCGATCGTTTTTACCTCGGGCGCTGAGCCGATGCCGGTTGCTCTGGTTGGGTTGGAGAACGAAAATTACTTCATCAACATCGCTGGGCGCTGGCGTGAAGATTGCTACGTACCCGCTTATGTTCGTAAATATCCCTTCGCCCTGATGGAGTCACCTGATCGTCAGCAATGGATTTTGTGCGTGGATGAAGCAGCAAAAAACTTTGCAGCGACGGCTGCCGCTCACCCATTCTATCATGAACAGCAAGCGGCAGAAATCACCACACGCGCGCTGGATTTCTGCACCGCTTTTCAGCAGCATTATCGCATGACGCGAGATTTTGTGCAGGGACTAGTCGAGCAAAAGCTACTAGTTGAACGTGTCTCCACATTGAAACTTCCTGATGGGAGCAGTGTGAATTTGCGCGGTTTCATGACCATTGATGAAGAGCGGTTTCAGAAATTATCCGATGAGATTTATCTCGATTGGCGGCGTCTCGATTGGATTGCGCTGATACACATGACATTGCAATCCAGCGTAAACTGGAAGTATATCGCGGCCATGGCAACGGGTGAGCTAAAGCGAACTTAGCCCGTCGCGCCACGCAGTTTTTCATCGCGATGGACCCAGACATTAAACAACAGACCAAAGCCTAAAAGCACCGTAATCATCACCGAGCCACCATACGATAACAGGGGCAGGGGAATACCGACGACTGGAATCAGTCCCATTACCATGGCGACGTTAATCGTAAAATGCAGACATAGAACCGCTGCCACCCCATTGGCCACCAAAGTGCCAAATAAATGGCGACATCGCGTTGAGACCGCAATGGCATAAATAATGAGAGCGCTATAAGAAACAACCACTAGCATGCCCCCGAGAAAGCCAAATTCTTCGGTGAGCATGGTAAAGATAAAATCCGTTTGCTTTTCTGGCAGGAAGTCGAGCTGCCCCTGCGAGCCGTTGAGAAAGCCTTTGCCAAACATACCGCCTGAGCCAATGGCAATCATCGACTGTGTGATGTTGTAGCCTGCACCGAGCGGATCGGCCTCTGGATTGAGAAAGGTCATGACACGCTGGCGCTGGTAATCATGCATCAGCTCCCATGCGATTGGCAGGGCCGCCAACACCACTATCAGCACAGTGATGAAATAGCGCAACCTGACGCCCGCTGCAAAGGCTATCCAGCCACTGACCGCAATCACCACGGTGGTTGTGCCAAGATTGGGCTGCTTAAGAATCAGTGCTGCGGGTAGCGCAACCATGAGTATCGGTGGAACCAGATGCAACAGGCCCGGATGTTTCAATGGCGGCATACGGTGGAAGTAGCGTGCCAGTGCCAGAATCACTGCAATTTTTGCTAATTCTGACGGCTGAATGGTCACGCCACCCACCGCCACCCAGCGCTGCGCCCCCATCCCGATATGGCCGATGACTTCCACCACCACCAGCATCAGGACGGCAATCCCGTAAAAAACGTAGGCATATTTTAGCCAGAACTGAATAGGTATGACCGCAATGATCAGCATCGCCACCGCGCCGACAGCAAATCGTAACCCTTGTGCGGATGCCCAGGGTGTCATGCTGCCACCGGCAGCGGAATACAGCATCAGCAGTCCAGCGCAGCCGACGGCCATCACCAACCCTACCGCCCACCAGTGAATGCTGGCGAGCTTGCTTCCTATACTGTGACCAAACAGGGCAAAGATCATGCTGGGGGCGCTTTCGCCAGAGGTGGTGGGCCACCCTCATAGAGTTCCAGTGTTTTAGCCAACAGATCACGCGCGACCGGTGCGGCAGTGGATGCACCGCCGCCGCCATGTTCAATAATCACGGCGCACGCATATTTGGGTGCCTCCACCGGAGCATATCCAACAAATAGCGCGTGATGGCGCTGTTCCCACGGGATGCGATTTTGGTCCTGTCCACGAATGGTGATACGCCGTACTTGTGAGGTGCCGGTTTTGCCGCCCATTTTGAAGGGGCTATTGCGGATGCAATTCCAATAGGCGGTGCCGATCTGACTGTTACAGACCGCATCCATGCCTTGCTGAATGACCGCAAGATGTTGTGGATCGACTTTTTTGATAAATTTCGGCTCTTTCTCGTGCGCCGGAATTTCCAGTCTGGGCACGATCATCCTGCCCGTGCATAAACGCGAAATCATGACGGCCAGTTGCAATGGTGTCGTCAACACATAGCCCTGACCAATGCCGCAATTGATCGTATCGCCAGGATGCCAGGGCTGTCCATAGCGTTGGCGCTTCCATTGTTCATCCGGCATGATGCCCGCTTTTTCATGGGGAAGGCCCAGTTGTGTGATTTCACCCAGACCAAAATGGCGCGACATTTCTGCGATGTGGTTAATGCCCAGACGCTGAGCCATGGTATAGAAAAACGTATCAC